>VFYY01000215.1 GCA_016871375.1 Acidimicrobiia bacterium | reverse complement strand
CATGATCATTTCCGGGCCGTCGGACGCGGCCGCCGCCGAAACCGTGGCCGCGCAGGCGCGGGCGGCGCTGGGGCCCGCGGGAGCGGCTGTCGTCCACGGCGCCTTCGACGTCGCGGAGCTTCGCGCGCTCACGCAGCGCGCGGCGGTGTACATTGGAGGCGACAGCGGGCCGCTGCACATTGCGTCCACCACCGCCACTCCGGTGGTGGCGCTCTTCGGGCCCACGCTCCCCGAGCGGTCGATGCCCTGGCGCGACCGCCGCTGGTTCGCCGAGGCCATCGACGCCGGGCCGCTGCCCTGCCGCCCGTGCCACCAGCGCGTGTGCGTGCCGGGCGACTTCCGCTGTCTGACCGGCATTCCGGTCGAGCGCGTGATCGACGCCACTGAGAGGGCCTTCGCTGCATGAACGCCGTGACGATGGCGGCGAGCGAGACGCGGACCGCGCCCGGCCCGGGGTCCCCGCCGCGCACGCGTGCGCGGTGGAGTGGGGGACTGGAGCGCGTGACCGTGGCGCTGCTGCTCGGCTTCGTCGCCTCGCTGCAGGTGTCGATCGCGCTCGCGCAGATCCTGCTTGCGGCCACGCTCGTCTGCTGGGTGGCGCTGAAGATCCACGACCGCACGCGTCCGGCGGCGCCGGCGTTCTTCCTGCCGCTCGCCGTCTACGCGGCGCTGACGCTGGCGGTCTCGATTTTCTCCATCGACCCGGCGGGGAGCTTCGTGGACGGCAAGCAGCTGCTGCTGTTCCTGCTCGTGCCGGCGGTGTATGACATCGCCCGCGGCCAGCGCGCCGTCACCGTCGTCGACGTCATCGTGTCGGTGGGTGCCGCGAGCGCGGCGTTCGGCATCATCCAGTACGGCGTGCTGCACTACGACAACCTGGGACAGCGGCCGCAGGGCGCGCTCACGCACTACATGACGTATTCCGGCGTGCTGATGCTGGTCATCTGCGCCGCCACCGCGCGCCTCGTCTTCGGCGCGCGCGACCGCACGTGGCCGGCGCTCGTGATGCCGGCGCTCGTCGTCGCGCTCGCGCTGACGCTGTCGCGCAACGCGTGGATTGGCGCGTGCGTGGCCGTCGGCCTGCTGCTCGTGCTCAAGGACTTCCGCCTCTCGGCCCTGCTGCCGGTCGTGCTCGCCGCGCTCTTCATCGTCGCGCCCGGCGACATCGTCACGCGCCTGCAGTCGACGTTCAACGCGCAGGACCCGGCCAACCAGGACCGCTTCGCCATGCTCGAGGTCGGCGCGCGCATCGTCGGCGACCACCCGCTGACCGGCATCGGCCCGAACATGGTGCCGCGCGTCTACGAGCAGTACCGGCCGGACTACGCGGTGAACCCGACCAACCCCCACCTCCACAACGTGCCGATGCAGATTGCCGCCGAGCGCGGCCTGCCGGCGCTGGCCGCGTGGTTCTGGTTCGTCATCGCGCTCTCGATCGCGCTCTTCCGCCGCTTCCGGCAGACCGGCGACCGCGTGCTCGCGGCCACCGGTCTCGCCTCGGTGCTGGCGATGTTCGCCGCCGGGCTCTTCGAGTACAACTTCGGCGACTCCGAGTTCCTGATGCTGTTCCTCGTGCTCGTGACGCTGCCGTTTGCCGCGGCCAGACCCGAATCGGGGCCCCCAACGCGCGCGCCTGCGCGTTGGGGTGGAGAATGATGCTTCCGCCCATCGCGCCTGAGCGCGTCCGGCGCATCGCCGCCAGCCTGGCCGGCACGCACGTGCTGGTCGTCGGCGACGCGATGCTCGACAAGTTCATCTCGGGCCGCGTGACACGCCTGTCGCCCGAAGCGCCGGTGCCCGTCGTGATGTTCGACCACGAGAGCCACCGCATCGGCGGCGCCGCCAACGTGGCGCACAACATCACCGCGCTCGGCGGCAACGCGACGCTGGTGGCCGTCACCGGGACCGACGACGCGGCGGCAACGCTCGCCCATGCGTGCCGCGACGCGAACATCGCGCCCGCGCTCATCGGCGACGCGGGCCGCCCGACGACGACCAAGGTGCGCATCGTCACCGAGCGCAACCAGCAGGTGGCGCGCATCGACTACGAGGCGGACTCGGAGATCTCCGGCGGCGTCGAGCAGCGCGTGGTCGCGGCCGTGCAGCAGCACGCCACGAGCGCGTCGGCGATCGTCGTCTCGGACTACCTGAAGGGATCGGTCACCGCGCGCGTGATGCAGGCGGCGGTCGGCGTCGCCGCCGGGCGGAAGATTCCGGTCCTCGTGGACCCGAAGATTCCGCACATCGACTACTACGCCGGGGTCACGGTGATCACGCCGAACCACCACGAGGCCGAGATCGCCACCAATATGCGGGTGCGCACGGAGGACGACGCGCGCGCGTCGGCGCGCGCGTTCAAGGAGCGCGCCGCCTGCGGCGCGGTGCTGATGACCCGCGGCGATCAGGGGATGTGGCTGCTCGGCAGCGACGTGGAAGGCAACCTGCCCGCGGCGGCGCGCGAAGTCGCGGACGTGACCGGCGCCGGCGACACGGTGATTGCCACGATGGCCCTGGCGCTGGCGGCCGGCGCGACGCTGGCCGAGGCCGCGCGGCTGGCGAACGAAGCCGCCGGGATCGCAGTAGCGAAGTTCGGCCCCGCCACCGTCACCCCAGCGGACCTCCTCAGGGCCCTCGAATCGTCTGCCAACGTGTGAAGGCGGACGTGTCAGGCGTCAGGGGCTCGACGCGATTCTCTTTGAGTCGTTCGAGCACTCGCCACACACCGAGAGCACCCTCATCGACCGATTGTCCTGAGCCGTGACGAGGTCGCGCGGACCCCGAAGCATGTTGACGGCGTCGCGTGGATCATCGTGGCGTTCTCATACGGCGCCGGCCTGCGGCTGCAGGAATGCCTGGAGCCGCGCGTGAAGGACATCGATCCGGAACGACGCCAGATCGTGATTCGGCGCGGAAAGGGCCAGAAGGATCGGCCGACGGTGCTACCGACAGCGGTCATCGAGCCGTCGTCTCGGCGCCCGGAGAGAGTTCAACGGCAGCGCCAGGCGGATCTCGCGCGAGGATTCGGTCGCGTCGTCCTCCCGTTCGCACCGGACCGGAAGTACCCGACGTCGACGCCGGCAACGGGCAGCGCCGGCGGCATCATCTGCACGAGGCCGTGATCCAGCGGGTGTTCAAGCAGGGCGTCCGGCGTGCGGGGATTGCGAAGGCGGCGACGAGCCACACGCTGCGCCACTCGTGTGCGACCCACCTGCTCGAGGGCGGGTACGACATCCGGACGGTCCAGGAGCTGCTCGGCCACCGGGACGTGGCGACGACGATGGTGTACACGCACGTACTGAATCGCGGCGGTCGCGGGGTGAGGAGCCCTCTGGACGGGCACGCGGAGGTGGCGCTGTATAATCCGCCAACCGCTCGCAGCCTATCTTCTGGTCCGCCTCGGCCTGAATCTGGAAGTCGATGAAGCGCCGGGATTTCGTGATGTCGAGTGTCGGACAAGCCTGGTTATGCCGCGCGCGGCCTGGGATTAGCCGGCGGGAGGCTGCGCAAGCTACTACTTGTTAGCCAGACAAGATTCCGGACATGGAACTCATCACATCGCACGAGCGATTCGACCAAGCCCAACTCGACGCATGGCGGAAGGGGCGGCGCCAAGAGTTGATTCAGCTTGCCGGCTCGGATCATTTGCGCGGCGTCTTGAAACTGAAGGCTTCGAGCTGGAAGAGACCGACGGCCAGATTCTTTGGCGAGTCCTACGTCGCGAGCTGCAATTCGGGATGCAGTGGGTTCTACGGCTCGTTCAAGTGGTTGACCAACGCCAAGTTCGCAAACGCGAAGGAGTTCTCGAGAGGCCCCGCTAGGCCCTTTCAGCAGGCGCTACGTGAGGCGCTCCACAAACATTTCACGGCCGCGGGCGTGCAGGAAGTACAGAGGGCGGCTTTGGCATTGCACCGGACCCAATCCTCGGCGCTGCAGGGTAAGAAGCCGACCGCTCCAGACTTGTGGCTGCTTGATGAGCACGACCACCATCGGTTTATCGAGGCCAAATTGCCGGGCGACTCGCTCGCGCCACATCAGGTTGTCGGGCTTGCTGTCATCGGGGCCTGCTTCGGCCGCAGGCGCTCAGTGTCGGTCGAAATCGTCGAACTTCGACCGCGTTACGAAGAGCTCTTCGAGAGATTCACTAAGAGCGTCACTGCTGGCTAACATCCAAATGGAGCCGACGCGCCCATCGTCTCGTGCCATCATGTCGCCGAGGCGCGCGGCTCATTTGGCGCGTTGATATGACTTCTCCCGTCAAGTAGGACGCAGCTCTCCCGATCGGTGTGTTTATCCCACCGAGTCGTGCCGGGGGACGTGAGCTGCGCCGAGGCCGCCGAGCAGACCGCCCACCCCTTGAGCGGTCCGCGCAGGCGGCCGAGCCCCGACGCAAGGCGTGCCAGGAGCTGAGGCGGGACGGGACCGGTACTGCCGACGATTGATCCTGCTGATATCCGTGGATTGGGTACCACCGTACTGCGATCCGTCTGGCGCCGGCCTCGGTCTAGGCACGAGGGTCGACCGGAGTCGCCTCTTAACGTCGTCGAGGGCTACGCCCGTATCGGTGGTCGCCGTCCCGCCTCCGCTCCTGGCGAGCTTACGCGCGTGTGGGCATCGCGCGGGCAATGGCCCACATAAAGGCGATCAGCTCGCGCGCGATCGCGGTGACGACAACGTTGGGATGCTTGCCGCGCGCGACGAGACGGCGGTACCGCTTGCAGAGGCGGACTTGCGCCTTCCATCCGAGGTCCTGCAAGGACTTCGGCAGCCGGTCGATCCGCTGCTGGATGTGCAGCGAGACCTTGGCGGGATACCGATAGGCCCAGGCCGCTTCGACTAGGACGCGGCGCGCGCGCCCGTTGCCGGCCTTGGTGATGCCGCCCTGCCGGCGCGCCGATCCGCTGGAGTATTCGGACGGGACCAGGCCCACGAAGGCGGCGAGTTGACGCGGATTATCGAAGCGGGTGAGGTCGCCGAGTTCGGCGACGACCGTCAGGGCCACGACCCACTGAACGCCACGGAGCGCTTGCAGGGCCTCGACCACCGGATAGCGGTGCCAGCGCGGGGCGAGATCCTGCAGCTCCGCTTCGATCCGCTGCAGCCGGTCCACCTGTTCATCGACCGCGCGCACGCCCTCCTGGAAGACGATCTGCTGCGCGGGGGTGGGACACACGACCTTGGCCAGGTACCGCTTGTGTGCGGCATTCCAGTCGGCCCGCCCAACATAGTGGAGCCCGAGGCGCAGCAGGAAGGCCTTCAGGCGCAGCTTCGCATCCTTCAGCGTGACCCGCGCGGCGTCGCGGGCGCGACAGAGGTCGCGAATGGCTTCATCATCGACCGTCGGCACGTAGACTGCGGTCAGGTCCCCCGAGCGCAGGAGCCGCGCGAGTTCGACGGCGTCGCGCCGGTCGGTCTTGACCTTGTCGCCAGGCCGCCGCGGGATGAGGGACGGTGCCACCACATCGCAGGCCAACCCTTTCCCGGTGAGGTAGCGGTACAGGCCATAGCCGCTCGGCCCCGCCTCGTAGGCAAACCGCAACGCGGACGTCTTGCCCTGCAAGCGGCGAATCAATTTGTCCAGGTCGGCCTGCCGCGTGCCGATCGCACCCACGAACACTGGCGCTTCGGACCGACCCCCGGTCGCGTGCGCGACGGCGATGGAGTCCTTGTGCACGTCCAACCCAACGAACAGCGGAGTAGACTTGGCCATGGCTGACCTCCGGGAACACAGCGCTGCGGTCCATGCAGCGGTGCGGCTCTGGCCGGCAGGCTAACCCGCGAGACAACCGGAGGTCAGCCTGTTACGGAAGTCATTCTGTCTAG
>VFYY01000214.1 GCA_016871375.1 Acidimicrobiia bacterium | reverse complement strand
CTTCTACGATACGAACAGCTTATACGATAAATAGGCTATAATCCTGCCCATGGGAAAGCAGGCGATTTCCGTGACGCTGCAGGCGGAGAACCTGACCTGGCTGAAGGCGCGCGCGGGATCGGGCGAGGCGCGCAGCGTCAGCGACCTGCTCGATCGGCTCATCAGCGAAGCGCGCGTGCGCGGGGGGGGCGGGCCAGTACGCTCGGTCGTCGGGACCGTGGACATCAATCCCGCGGACCCTTTGCTGCTCGAGGCGGACGAGGCGGTGCGCGGGCTGATCGCCGGGTCGCTCGGCCGCCCGCTGCTGGTCAAGGAGACGCGGGCGCGGTACGGCCCGAAGCGGCCTCGTGGCTGATCTGCCCGCGGCCGTGACCGATACGCATCCGCTGATCTTCCACGCCGTCAGCGGGCGTCAGCTCGGCACGCGCGCGGCCGCGCTGTTCGATCGGTGCGAGCGGCAGCAGGCAATCCTGTACGTGCCAGCCGCGGTGATCTGGGAGTGCAGCCTGCTCGCGCGCGTCGCCCGCATCAACCTGCGCCGCACGGTGCGCGATTTCTTCGCCGACCTGTTCAGCAACCCGGCCTATCAGCCGCTCGACCTGACTGCCGAGCAGATCTTCCTGGCCGACGAACTCCGCTTCACGCGCGATCCGTTCGACGGGCTCGTCTGTGCCGCGGCGCGGTCACTGGATCTGCCGCTGGTGACGCGGGACGAGGCAATCCGCGGCTCCGGTGCGGTGAAGGTGGTCTGGTAATCCGAACACCCAACTCCCAACGGCCAACTCCCGACGGCCAACTTCCAACGGCCAACTCCCAACGGCCAAGAAGTCGCTTTGGAAATTGGGAGTTGGGCATTGGGAGTTGGGCATTGGGAGTTGGGAATTGGGAGTTACGGCCTACACTGCCTCCGCCAGCTCGGAAGCGGGCTCGCCCCACGCGACGTCGAAGCGGTCGAGGTTCATGACCTTGTTCCACGCGGCGACGAAGTCGCGCACGAACTTCTCCTTCGCATCGCTGGACGCGTAGACCTCGGACAGCGCGCGCAGCTCCGAGTTCGACCCGAAGACCAGGTCCACCCGGCTGCCGGTCCACTTGACCGTGCCCGTCTTGCGATCGCGCCCTTCGAACGTGTTGGGATCGGACGTGGCCTTCCACTCCGTGTTCATGTCGAGCAGGGTGACGAAGAAGTCGTTGGTCAGCGTCCCCGGGCGCGACGTGAACACGCCGCGCTCGGACTGCCCGGCGTTCACGTGCAGCGCGCGCAGGCCGCCCAGGAGCACGGTCATCTCGGGCGCGCTCAGCGTCAGCCTGAAGGCCCGCTCGACGAGCAGGTGTTCGGCCGGCACGTCGTGTCCGTCGCCCAGGTAGTCGCGGAAGCCGTCCGCGTCCGGCTCGAGCACCGCGAACGACTCCACGTCGGTCTGCTCCTGCACGGCGTCCGTGCGACCGGGCGTGAACGGCACCTGCACGGTGTGACCGGCGTCCTTCGCCGCCTTCTCGACGGCGGCGCAGCCGCCGAGCACGATCAGGTCGGCAAGAGAGACCTTCTTCTTCCCGCCCGCCTGCGCGTCGTTGAACTCCTGCTGAATGGCCTCCAGCTTCCTGAGCGCCTCCGCCAGCTTCGGCGGGTTGTTGACCTTCCAGTCCTTCTGCGGCGCGAGGCGGATGCGCGCGCCGTTGGCGCCGCCACGCTTGTCGGTGCCGCGGAAGGTCGATGCCGACGCCCAGGCCGTCGAGACGAGATGCGACACGGTCAGCCCCGAGGCGAGCAGCGTCGCCTTCAGCGCGGCGATGTCCTTCGCGTCGATGAGCGCGTGGTTCACCGGCGGGACCGGGTCCTGCCAGATCTGCGGCTCCTTCGGCACCTCGGGTCCGAGGTAGCGCGCGATCGGACCCATGTCGCGGTGCGTCAGCTTGAACCACGCCTTCGCGAACGCGTCCGCGAACTCCTGCGGGTTCTCGAAGAAGCGCCGCGCGATCTTCTCGTAGGCCGGGTCGAACCGGAGGGCCAGGTCGGTCGTCAGCATGCCCGGCGCGTGGCGCTTCGACGGATCGTGGGCGTCGGGCACCGTGCCCTCACCCATGCCGTGCTTCGGCTTCCACTGTTTCGCGCCGGCGGGGCTCGTGGTCAGCTCCCATTCGTAGCCGAACAGGTTCCAGAAGAAGTTGTTGCCCCACTTCGTCGGCGTGGTGGTCCAGATGACCTCGAGACCGCTCGTGGTGGTGTGGGGACCTTTGCCGGTCTCGTAGCTGCTCTTCCAGCCGAAGCCCTGCTCCTCGAGGTTGCCGCCCTCGGGGTCCGGGCCGACGTGGGGCACCGCGGGAGCCGCGCCGTGCGTCTTGCCGAACGTGTGGCCGCCGGCAATCAGCGCCACCGTCTCCTCGTCGTTCATCGCCATGCGGCGGAACGTCTCGCGGATGTCGCGGGCGGCCCTGACCGGATCCGGGTTGCCGTTGGGGCCTTCCGGGTTCACGTAGATGAGGCCCATCTGCACCGCGCCGAACGGGTTCGCGAGCTGACGGTCGCCGCTGTAGCGCTCGTCGCCGAGCCACGTCGCCTCCGCGCCCCAGTTCACGTGCTCCGGCTCCCAGACGTCCTTGCGTCCGCCGGCAAAGCCGAACGTCTTGAACCCCATCGACTCGAGCGCGACGTTGCCGGTGAGGACGAAGAGGTCGGCCCACGACAGCTTGCGCCCGTACTTCTGCTTGATCGGCCAGAGCAGGCGGCGGGCCTTGTCGAGGTTGGCGTTGTCGGGCCAGCTGCCGAGCGGCGCAAACCGCTGCTGGCCGGAGCCGGCGCCGCCGCGGCCGTCGTGGATGCGGTACGTGCCCGCGGCGTGCCACGCCATCCGGATCATGAGCGGCCCGTAGTGGCCGAAGTCCGCGGGCCACCAGTCCTGCGACGTGGTCAGCGCCTTCTCGATGTCCTTCTTCACGGCGGGAAGGTCGAGCGACGCGAACTCCTCGGCGTAGTCGAAGCCCTCGCCCATCGGATCGCCCGCCGGATGGTTCGTGTGCAGGGCGCTCAGGTTCAACTGACTCGGCCACCAGTCGCGGTTCGTCCGGCCGCCGCTGACCAACTTGCCCGAGAACGGGCATTTCGCTTCGTTACTCATGTTGACGTTGACCTCTACTCTCGTGGTGTGGTCGCCTGGCAGTCGGGACAGCGTCCCCAGTAGGCGACTTCGGCTTCATCGATCTCATAGCCCTTGTCGTCGGCCGCGGTGAGACAAGGGGCGGAACCGACCGCGCAGTCCACGTCGACCACGCGGCCGCACACGCGACAGATCAAGTGGTGGTGGTTGTCGCCGACGCGGTTCTCGTAGCGCGCCGGCGAGGCCGCGGGCTGGATGCGCCGCAGCAGTCCCTCGGCGACGAGCACGGCGAGCGCGTCGTACACCGACTGCAGCGAGATGGCGCCGATCTCGGCGCGGACGGCCTCGGCGACGGCGTCGGCGGTGACGTGCGGCTGCGCCGACACCGCGCGGAACACCGCTAACCGCTGAGCTGTGACCTGGATGCCGCGCTGGCGAAGAAGATCGGCGGGGTCGGGAACCGGAGTCACCGCGTCAGGGTAACCCAAGATTTGGAATGATTCAAATATTGGATTGTAGTGCCACGGCGCCGCCGTGCCCCTGCCGTGACCTGGCGCGGTTTCGACTTCTTCGTAGTGTCCGGCTTGAGCCGGACCACATACGGCGGTGCCGATCGACTTGGTCCGGCTCAAGCCGGACACTACGACGTTTCAGAAACCGATCTAGTTCAGGGCGTTGGGAATGGCGAGCGTGAACGGCGCGATCTGCGCGTCGAACTTCTCGCCGCCGGCGGTCACCATCTGATAGGTGCCCTGCATCGAGCCCACCTGCGTTTTGAGCGGACAATAGCTGGTGTACTCGAACGCGCCGCCCGGCGGCAGGACCGGCGTCTCGCCGACGACGCCCGGACCCTTGACGCGCTCCACCTCGCCGTCGGCGTTGGTGATGATCCACTCGCGCGAGATGAGCTGCGCGGTCTCGCCGCCGACGTTCGAGATGCGGACGTGATACGCGAACAGGTAGTGGCTGTCCTTCGGCGAGCTCTGCGCCGACAGGTACGCGCTCTCGACCTGGATGCGGATGCCGCGCGTGGTCGCCTCGCTGGTGTACGTTGGTGGCGGGTGGGTGCCCCGGGCGCTGATGTCGGTCATACGCGGACACTCATTATGGCATGGCACACCTGACCTCTCGGGGGATGCGCACGGGGGAGCACATCGGTCGTAGTACAGTTCGCAGGCACTCGATGGATCCCGCACAGAAGAAGCGCGTCACCGCGTCGGCCGCGTGGCGCGAGGCGCGCGAGCTGATCTGGAAGCACCGCCGCCGCCTCGCGATCGGGCTCGTGCTGATGCTGATCAGCCGCCTCGCGGGGCTCGTCCTGCCGTTCACCTCCAAGTGGCTGATCGACGAGGTCGTCGGCAACAACCGCGTCGATCTCCTGACGCCGATCGCGCTGGCGGCCGGCGTCGCCACGCTGGTGCAGGCGGTGACCTCGTTCGGCCTCTCGCAGATCCTCGGCGTCGCGGCGCAGCGCGCCATCACCGACATGCGCAAGCGCGTCCAGGCGCACGTCATGCGCCTGCCGATCCGCTACTTCGACTCCACGCAGACCGGCGTCCTGATCTCGCGGATCATGTCCGACGCCGAAGGCATCCGGAACCTCGTGGGCACGGGACTCGTCCAGCTTGCTGGTGGGTTGGTCACGGCGGTGATGGGCCTCGGCATCCTGTTCTGGCTGAACTGGCGCCTGACGGTCATCACCATCCTCGTGCTCGGCGTCTTCGGCGCGGGGATGGCCTACGCCTTCCGCACGCTGCGGCCGCTCTTCCGCGAGCGCGGCAAGATCAACGCGGAAGTCACCGGCCGGCTCACCGAAGCGCTCGGCGGCATCCGCATCGTCAAGTCGTACACGGCGGAGAAGCGCGAGGAGATCGTCTTCACCAGGGGCGCGCACCGGCTGTTCCGCAACATCGCCAGGTCGATGACCGGCGTGTCGGCGACGACGGCGGGGAGCACGGTGATCGTGGGCGTCATCGGCATCCTGATGATCTCGCTGGGCGGCCGCGCCATCCTCGCCGGCGAGATGACGCTCGGCGATCTCATCATGTACATCTTCTTCATCGGGCTGGTGGCGGCGCCGCTCGTGTCCATTGCGTCGATTGGCACGCAGGTCACCGAGGCGTTTGCCGGGCTCGATCGCATCCGCGAAATCCTGGACATGAAGACCGAGACGGACGAGGACTCGGTCAAGGCGCCGCTCGATCGCCTTGTCGGCGACGTGCAGTTCGACGCGGTGGGGTTCGAGTACAACCCCGGGCAGCCGGTGCTGCGCGGCGTGTCGTTCCGGGCCGCGCCGGGGACCACGACGGCGCTCGTCGGGTCGAGCGGCTCGGGGAAGAGCACGCTCATCAGCCTGGTGATGGCGTTCAACCGGCCGACGCAGGGGCGCGTGCTGGTGGACGGGCGCGATCTCGCCGACCTGAAGCTGGTGGACTATCGCGAGCAGCTCGCGTCGGTGCTGCAGGACAACTTCCTGTTCGACGGGACGATTGCCGAGAACGTCGGCTACGCCAAGCCCGGATCGACGCGCGCGGAGATCCAGGAGGCGTGCCGGGTCGCGCACTGCGACGAGTTCATCAGCGCCTTCCCGCAGGGCTACGACACGATCGTCGGCGAGCGCGGCATCAGGCTGTCGGGCGGGCAGCGGCAGCGCGTCTCGATCGCGCGCGCGATACTCGCGGATCCGCGGATTCTGATTCTGGACGAGGCGACCTCGAGCCTCGACAGCGAGAGCGAACAGATGATTCAGGACGG
>VFYY01000213.1 GCA_016871375.1 Acidimicrobiia bacterium | reverse complement strand
GAGCCGATCGAGCAGCGCTCCCGCGCCGCGGACCTCCACGCACCACAGCGTAAGAAACGTCGATCGGAAAGTACAGTACGAAGTTTTGGATCACGATGTACGAATCAATGAATCTGACAAAGTAGTGCTAGGCAGACGGCTGCGCGTGCGCACCGACGGGCGCGCCTTTCTGCTCCTCCTGCTTCTTCCTGTAATCGGCGATCGCCGCCTTGATGGCGTCCTCGGCGAGCACCGAGCAGTGGATCTTCACCGGCGGCAGCGACAGCTCGTTGACGATGTCGGTGTTCTTGATGGCGAGCGCCTCGTCCACCGTCTTGCCCTTGAGCCACTCGGTGGCCAGGCTCGAGCTCGCAATCGCCGACCCGCACCCGAACGTCTTGAACTTCGCGTCGTCGATGACGCCGGTGTCGGGGTTGACCTTCACCTGCAGCTTCATCACGTCGCCGCATTCCGGCGCGCCCACCAGCCCCGTGCCGACGTTCGTATCGCCCTTCGGCAGCGAGCCGACGTTGCGCGGGTTCTCGTAGTGGTCGATGACCTTGTCTGAATAAGCCATAGCTCTTGACCTTTGACCTTCGCCTTTTGACTCAGTGAGTGACCCACTGCATCTTGGACAGGTCGATCCCTTCCTTCACCATTTCGTACAGCGGCGACATCTCGCGGAGACGCCGCACCACGCTCGTGAGCTTCTCGACGACGTAGTCGACCTCTTCCTCGGTCGTCCAGCGGCCGAGGCCGAACCGGATCGAGGAGTGCGCCAGGTCGTCGCCCGCGCCAAGCGCCTTCAGCACATACGACGGCTCGAGGCTGGCGGAGGTGCACGCCGAGCCCGACGAGACCGCCACGTCGTTGATCCCCATCAGCAGCGACTCGCCCTCCACGTAGGCGAAGCTGATGTTCAGGTTGTGCGGCAGCCGGTGCTCCATCGACCCGTTGATGTAGATCTCGTCGAGGTTCTGGTGGAGCTTCTGATTGAGCCGGTCGCGCAGTCCGCGCAGCCGCTCGCTCTCGGTCGCCATCTCCTGCTTGGCAATCTGCGCCGCCTTGCCCAGGCCGACGATGCCAGGGACGTTCAACGTCCCTGAGCGCATGCCGCGCTCGTGGCCGCCGCCGTTGATCTGCTCGGCCAGCAGCACGCGCGGGTTGCGGCGCCGCACGTAGAGCGCGCCGACGCCCTTCGGCCCGTAGAACTTGTGCGCGCTCAGCGAGACGAGGTCGGCCTTCGCCTGGTTGACGTCGAACGGCACCTTGCCCACGGCCTGCACCGCGTCGGTGTGGAAGAGGATCCCCTTCTCCTTCGCGATGGCGCCGATCTCCGCCACCGGCTGCAGCACGCCAATCTCGTTGTTGGCGGTCATGATGGTGATCAGGATCGTCTTGTCCGTGATCGCGGCGCGAAGGTCGTCCAGGCTGATGCGGCCGTCCTTCTGCACCGGCAGGTAGGTGACGCGCGCGCCCTGCTTCTCGAGCTTCTTGCACGTGTCGATCACCGCCTTGTGCTCGGTGACGCAGGTGATGAGGTGAGTGCCCTTCTCGCGGTACATCTCCGCGACGCCCTTGATCGCCAGGTTGTTCGACTCGGTGGCGCCGCTGGTGAAGATGACCTCCTTCACGTTGGCGCCAATCAGCGCGGCGACGTGCTGGCGCGCCTCCTCCACCGCTTCCTCCGCCGCCCAGCCGAACGCGTGGTTGCGGCTCGCGGCGTTGCCGAAGTCCTGCGTGAAGTACGGCAGCATCGCCTCGAGCACCCGCGGGTCGACGGGCGTCGTGGCGTGATAGTCCATGTAGATCGGAAGCTTCATAGTCACGTTCTTATGCGTTGGCGCGGCGTACCACGGCGGCGTGTACCACCGGCACCGGCGCGAGCTCGCTGTCGGCCGCCATCTCGGCAATCGTCACGGTGCCGAGCGTCGCGGCAATCTTTTCGCGGATCTGCCAGAGCGGATCGCGGATGTTGCACTTGCCGTACTGTTCGCAGCTGTTCCTCTCGCTCGAGCACGCGGTCACCGTGAACGGCCCGTCGATCGCCTGGATCACGTCGGCGACGCTGATCGAGGCCGACGGGCGGCTCAACGTGTAGCCGCCGCGGGTCCCCTGCGTGGAGACGAGCAGCCCGGTCCGCACGAGGCGCTGCAGCACTTTCGCCAGCAGCTCGATCGGAATGCCGTAGTTCTCCGCGATCTCGCGCGCGCTGGTGGACGGAGCCCCCGGCTTCTGGGCCAGGTGCTTCATCGCCATCAGGGCGTAATCCGCCTTTTTCGACAGCCTCAGCATTTGAGCGACACTATATCCGACTAACCTAGTCGTAGTTTATCAGTACTTTGGCTGCGAGGGATCCACCTTGTCGATCCACTCGAGAATCCCGCCCCTGAGGTTCTTGACGTTGGTGATTCCCACCGATTTCAGGAAATCCTGGGCCTTGGCACTGCGGCCGCCCATCTTGCACTGGGCGATGATTTCCTTGCCCTTCGGCAGCTCCTGATACCGCCGGGGCAGCTCGCCCAGCGGGATCAGCGTCGATCCGGGGATGCGGTTGATCTGGTATTCGTTCGGCTCCCGCACGTCCAGGATGAACAGGTCGTCGCCCGCGTCGAGGCGCCTCTTCAGCTCCACCGGCGTGATTTCCCAGTCGTTCACGGCTGCTCCTGTCTGCGCGGCGGCCGGCTCCGGCCGAATGCCGCAGAACTGCTCGTAGTCGATCAACGTGGTGACCGTCGGGTGCGTGCCGCACACCGGGCAGTCCGGATCCTTCCGCAGCTTCAGCTCGCGGAAGCGCATCTTCAGCGCGTCGTAGATCAGGAAGCGCCCGATCAGGGGCTCGCCGATGCCGAGGATCACCTTGATGGCCTCGGTTGCCTGGATGACGCCGATGATGCCGGGCAGCACGCCCAGCACGCCGCCTTCCGCGCAGCTGGGCACGAGGCCGGGCGGCGGCGGCTCGGGATAGAGGCAGCGGTAGCACGGCCCTTCCTTCGTCCCGAAGACGGACGCCTGCCCTTCGAAGCGGAAGATGCTCCCGTAGGCGTTCGGCTTCCCGGTCAGCACGCACGCGTCGTTCACGAGATACCGCGTCGGGAAGTTGTCGGTGCCGTCGAGGATGACGTCGTAGTCGCGGAACAGCTCGAGCGCGTTCTCCGACGACAAGGCGGTCTCGTAGCCGACGACCTCGACGTGCGGGTTCATCGCCGCGATCTTGTTCCTCGCGGACTCGAGCTTCGGCACGCCGACGTCGTTGGTCGTGTGGATGATCTGCCGCTGCAGGTTGCTGTAGTCCACGACGTCGAAGTCGACGATGCCCATGCGGCCGATGCCCGCGGCCGCCAGATACATCGCGGCCGGCGACCCGAGGCCGCCCGCGCCGATGCACAGCACGCTCGACGCCTTCAGCCTGCGCTGCATGTCCACGCCGAGCTCCGGCATGATGAGGTGCCGGCTGTAGCGCTTGATCTCTTCCTGTGTCAGCGTCGGCAACTCCTCCGCGACGGTGGGCGCGCCGCCCGCCACCGACGGCACGATGCTCAGCGTGTCGCCCGGCTTCACCGGCGTCTGCTCGCGCTGCAGGTAACGGATGTCCTCGTCGTTCAGATAAATGTTGACGAAGTTCCGCAGCCGCCCGTCATCCGCGTAGAGGTGCCTGCGCAGCCCGTCGTAGCGCTTCGTCAGGTCGGCCAGCAGCTCGCCGACGGTCGCGCCATTGACCTCGACCGCCTCCTTCTTGTCAGTGAAGGGGCGCAGCGGGGTGGGAATCTGTATGGTGTTGGGCATAGGTCAGGTCTTCTGCGTCAAAAGCCGAACGGTCCTCACGAAGGCGCCACGACGTCATGCCTTCCGGAACGCCTGCTTTCACGGAAACGATCACGTACGAAAAGAACGGCCACGCGTGGTCGAGATCGTACTGGGACGGCCGCGCAGGATGGTCGGGATGCGAATGGTAGAACCCCAGCAGCTCGGCACCGAGCTCCGACGCACGGCGTTCCGCCTCGCGGTAGTCCTGCGGGCGCACGAGGAAGCGCCGGCGGGGGCCCTCCTCGGTCATGTTCGCCAGCGCGAGCGTCGCGGTGACGACGCCGTCGCGGCCGATCAGCGCGCCGCAGCATTCATTCGGATAGGTCTCCACGCCGTGCGCGCGAATCGCCTCCCGGACGCCGTCGCCCAGCCGCAGTGCCATTACGCCTTCTCGTCCCAGAAGCGCTCGCTCAGGTATTTCTCGCCACCGTCAGGAAAGATGACGACGATGACGGCGTCCGAGGTCTCGCGCGCCACTCTGAGGGCGCCGGCGAGGTTGGCGCCGCTCGAGATGCCCACGAAGAGTCCCTGGCGCGCGAGCCGGCGGGTCAGGTCGAACGCCTCTTCGGTGCCGACGCCGACGTCCTCGTGCGCAACGGCCGGATCGTAGATCCCGGGGACGATTGCCGTCTCCATGTGCTTCAGCCCCTCGAGCCCGTGCAGCGGCGAATCGGGCTGGACCGAAATCAGCCGGATCTTCGGGTTGAACTCCCGGAAGCGGCGCCCGGCGCCGATGAACGTGCCGCTCGTGCCGAGGCCGGCGACGAAGTGCGTGATGCGCCCCTCGGTCTGCTCGATGATCTCGGGCCCGGTCGTGTCGTAGTGCGCGAGCCAGTTGGCCGGATTGTTGTACTGATCCGGGTAGAAATAGAGGTCCGGGTTCTCGGCGTACATCTGCCTGACACGGACGATGGCGCCGTCGGATCCCTCCATCGGGTTCGTGAAGACGATCTCGGCGCCGAATGCCTTCAGAATGCGCTTGCGCTCCGGCGTGACGTTTTCCGGAACGCACAGCCGCACGCGGTACCCGCGCGCCGCGCAGATCATCGCGTAGGCGATGCCGGTATTGCCGGAGGTCGCGTCGATCAGGATCTTCTCCCGGGTCAGGGCCCCGGAGCGCTCGCCGTCCGCGATCATCCGGGCCGCTGCGCGGTCCTTGACCGACCCGCCGGGGTTCTTCCATTCGGCCTTGGCCCAGAGCTCGACGTGACGGAGCCCGGCTTCGAACCCTCCAAGACGGATCAGTGGCGTGTTGCCGATCAGGTCGATGACGGAGTTCGTCGTACGGGGAAGCCCGGGGGTGACGGCTGGCATATCCGACTGGAGCAGTCCTACTTTATCAAAGAAGCCGGCGGCGGGCAGCAGGCAGCCGGCAGGACGGGCCGGCAGAATGGGGCCGGCAGCCGCTGCGGACACTGCCCGCTGCCAGCTGCCGGCTGCCAGCTAACTGGCTGGTTTGCCTTCGGAATCGCGGATTTCGACCGCACCCAGGTTGAGCTTCTGCAGGTCCGCCTCGATCGCCTTCCGGTCGCCGACGGCAACGACGACCATCCGGTTCGGGACGAGATACCGCTTCGCCACATCCAGCGCCTGGTCGGTCGTGACCGCGTTCACCTGCTGCGCGTAGCGCGTGTAGTAGTCGAGACCCAGGTCGTAGATGAACACGTTCGAGAAGTTGTTCACCGCGTTCGCGCTGGTCTCGAACGCCCCGGGCAGCGAGTTGGCCAGCGAGTCCTTCGCCTTCGCCAGCTCGTCGGAGGCGAGCGGCGTGGCGGTCATTCCCTGCATCTCCTTGAAGATCTCGGTGACGGAGGCCGCCGTCGCGTCCGTCCGCACGCCGCCGGCCACCTGGAACGGGCCCGCGCTGCGGCGGAAGACGAACTGCGAGTAGGTGCCGTAGCTGTAGCCGTGCTGCTCGCGCAGGTTCATGTTGATGCGGCTCGAGAAGAGGCCGCCGAGCGCCATGTTCATGACCTGCAGCGGGCGGAAATCCGGCGACGACCGCGGCGCGCCGATGCTGGCGACGCGCAGCTGCGTCTGCGGGCTGCCCGGCTTGTCCACGATGACGACGCGCGCCGTCGTCGGGCCCG
>VFYY01000212.1 GCA_016871375.1 Acidimicrobiia bacterium | reverse complement strand
CGCCGCCGCCCGCCGCCGCGGTCGCCGCCGGCGCCGCGGCCGGACGTGTGGCGCCCTGCTGCACGGCAATCACCCAGCCGAGGATGATGCCGAAGCACATCCCGGCGACGGCAAAGACGATGGATTCGGCCTTCATGCGTAAATGGGGTCGGGAGTCATTTTTCGAGGACAGTCGTCTCGGAACACGTGAGATCTATCACGACTGTCCTCGAAAAATGACTCCCGACCCCATTATCCCCCGAGCGTCTGCTGGAACCATTCGACCAGCGACCGCACCAGGTCCGGGTCGCGCGCCAGGAGCAGAGCGCCGTGCGCGGCGGTGTCGGACCACAGCATCTGCCGGGTCCCCGGCGGGTCCTCGGCCAGCTCGCGCACCGAGCGTGCGGCGTAGGGATCGTGCAGGCTGGCGACGAGCAGCGCGGGGCGCGCGCCGTACTGCCGGAGCGGCTGCTCGATGCGGACGCCGCGGTAGTCCACCGACGGCGAAACCAGCGCGATCGAGCGCACCGACGGGTCCGCTGCGGCGGCCACGACCGCGAGATTGGCGCCCAGCGAGGCGCCGACGACCCCAATGGAGCCTGCCCGCACGTCGGCGGGACGGCCCGCGAGATACGCGACCGCCGCGCCGACGTCGTTGCTCCATCCCACGAGGGACGCGGCATCGCCCGGCAGGGCCGTGCCGGGCAGGTCGATGGCGAGGGCGCTGATGCCGGCCGCCGCGAAGCGGTCGCCGACCGCCTGCCAATCGTCCTTCGGACGCCCGAGCATCGGCACCATCACCACGGCGGGCGCCGGCCTGGCGTCGGCGTCAAAGAGGAGCGCGTCGATCGTCCGGCCATCGACACTGCGAAGTGTCACGAGCCGGCCGGCAGCCTCAACGCGCAGGACGCCAAGAACTGCCAATAGGCCAACTCCCAACGCCCAAAGGGACCGCACTCTCATGAGATGGAGAGCACGTCCAGATACTCGTGGACCGCCTGCGGAATGCCGACAAACAGCGCGTGGCTGACGAGCGCGTGCCCGATCGAGACCTCGTCGAGCCACGGCAGCTTGCGGAACATCACGAGGTTGTCGAGATCCAGGTCGTGTCCGGCGTTCACGCCGAGGCCGAGCTCGTGCGCCAGGTCGGCGGCGTGCGTGTAGGTCGCAAACGAATGGCGCGCCTCGGGGTCGCCGCTCTCGAACGCGCGCGCGAACGGCTCGGTATAGAGCTCGATACGGTCGGCCCCGACCTCCGCCGCCCAGCGAATCGGCGCCTCCTGCGGATCGACGAATACGCTCACGCGCACGCCCGCCGCCTTGAGGTCGCCGATAATCGTCGTCATCGCGTCGCGCGGCGTGTCGGCCGCCCACCCCGCCTGGCTGGTCAGCTCGCCGGGCCTGACCGGCACCAGCGTGCACTGATCCGGCCTGACCTCGTGCACGAGCGCGAGGAGGTCGGGACGGGGATCCCCTTCGATGTTGTATTCGATGCGGCCCTTGTGCGGCGCCAGCCACCGCGCAATCGCCCGCACGTCGCCGCCGGTGATATGCCGCGCGTCGGCGCGCGGGTGCACGGTGATGCCGGGCGCGCCGGCATCCACGCACCACTTCACCGCCTCGACCACCGACGGCACGCCGCCGCCGCGCGAGTTCCGCACGGTCGCGACCTTGTTGACGTTGACGGAGAGTCTGACCACGCAGAAATCCCAGATCCCAAGACCCAAATCCCAACGTGACGACTCTTGATTTTGGGGTTTGGGATCTGGGGTTTGGGTTTTGAGATTCTACACGCTGGCGCCGACGTGCCGTTTCACGGCGTCGATGATCTCCTCGCCCCACCTGCGGATCTCACCCTGATCGCGCCCCTCGAGCATGACGCGCAGCAGCGGCTCGGTGCCGGAGTAGCGCACGAGCAGGCGGCCGTTGCCAGCCAGGCGCGACTCGACCGACGCCATCACCGCGGCGACCTCGGGGACGGCCGCGAGATCGACCTTGCGCTCGACGCGCAGGTTCAGCAGCACCTGCGGATACGACACCAGCTCCGACGCCAGGTCCGCCAGCTCCCGTCCGCTCGCCACCATCGTCCGCAGCACGTTGAGCGAGGTGGCGAGGCCGTCGCCGGTGAAGAGGTACTCGGAGAAGATCACGTGGCCCGACTGCTCGCCGCCGAGCGACAGGTTGCCCTTGATCATCGCCTCCATGACGTACTTGTCACCCACCGGGCAGCGGACGATGCCGACGCCCGCGTCGCGAAGCGCGATCTCGAGGCCGATGTTGCTCATGACGGTGGCGACCACCGCGTTGCCCGTGAGGCGCCCCTCGGCCTTCATCTGCTTCGCGCACATGAGCATGACGGCGTCGCCGTTCACCACCTGTCCTGAGGCGTCGACGAAGATCGCGCGATCGCCGTCGCCGTCGTACGCGATGCCCAGCCTGGACCCGGACTCCGCAACCGTCCTGGCGAGCAGCTCCGGCGCCGTGGAGCCGCATTTCAGGTTGATGTTCCGGCCATCCGGCGCGTTGCCGATGACCCGCACGTCGAACCCGAGCTCCTGAAACAGCCTCGGCGCAATCGTCGTCGTCGCGCCGTTGGCGCAGTCGATGACGACCTTCATCCCTTTCGTGCGCTCGTCCGGCTGCAGGATGCGCGTGAGGTGGTTCGTGTACTCGGTGCGGTAGTCGACCTGCTCCACGGCTCCCGCGTCGCCAGGCGGCACGCGCCAGGAGTCGTCGCGCATGATGGCTTCGACCTGCTGCTCGCGCGCCTCGGTGAACTTCTCGCCGGCGCCCGAGAAGACCTTGATGCCGTTGTCCTCGAACGGATTGTGGGATGCGGAGATCACCACGCCGGCGGTGTACCCCATGCGCGGCGTCAGGTACGCCACCGCGGGCGTGGGCACGATGCCGGCGCTCGTCAGCGAGCCGCCCTGGCTGGCGATGCCGAACGCCAGCTCACGCTCGATCCACGAGCCCGATTCGCGTGTGTCGCGTCCGGAAAGAAACGTCGGGCCGACCCCGCGCACGAGCGCCGCGCCCAGGCGGCGGATGGTGGCGACGTCGAGCGGGTGCTCGCCGGCCTTGCCGCGCACACCGTCAGTACCGAACAAGCGGCCCATGAATCTCCGTGGCGCTGTCTACCGGAACGGCTTGACGGCGTTCCTAGCGCGGTTTCGACTTCTTCGTAGTGTCCGGCTTTAGCCGGACCACACACGACGGTGCCGATCAACGTGGTCCGGCTAAAGCCGGACACTACGACGTTTCAGAAACCGCTCTAGCGAACCCGGACGCGCACGTCGATCGGCTCGACGCGCAGGACGCCGACGCGAGGCGGCGGCACCACCCGGACGGGCAGCTGGAAGTCACCGGCGCCGAGACCTTCCGCGTCCACCGTGGCCTCGTAGGCGTCGGCGCCATGGGACTGCGCTTCGCGTGGACCGCGGACGTAGACCGTGACCTCGGTGGGCACGACGCGCACGGCGCCGCGGCTCCGTACTCGCACCGGCACAGCGTTCACCGCCCACTCCACCGGCGCCGCCGCAATCATGACGGTCACGCTCGCGCTCCCGGGGGACAGCAGGCGCACCGAGGGATCCGCGACGCCGACATTCACCATCTCCGTCACCGTGCCCGTGGCCCCCGTCACCGTCACCGGCTCGGTGATGGCTTCCGTGAGCCGCGCGACCGCACTCTCGGGACCGATCACCTCAACCGTGGCTGGCTCTGCACTTACCGTACCGACGACGTAGCCGTCCTGCGGGTCGCCGTCCACTTCGGGCACGACGGGGACGGTCTTGCGCGCCGACGGCTCGAACATGAGCGACACGTTGGACGGCGTGATCTGGACGACGTCGACGCCGAAGGGCGCGCGGACGTCCATGCCGGTGAGATGGAACAGCCGCTGGCCGGCGCGCGCGGACGCCAGGTCCAGCACGGCCACCAGCTCACCCGCGGCCAGCCGGCTGAGCGCGCCGGACGACCCGCGCACGCGCACGTCCACCACGGTTGGCGTGTCGCCGACGATCTCGAGCTGCGCCGGCAGGTTGGTGAACTCCATCGGGATGCGGAGCGCGCGCGCGACGATGCGCTCGCCGGAGACGAGGGCCCACACCAGCGCGGCGAGCGCGATCGACAGGAACTTCAGCCCGAGATGCCTGAAGCCGGGAATCGCCATCAGGCCAGCGAGCTCCGCGCCTCCACGCGCGGCTCACGGGGGGCGCGGCGCCGGCTGACGAGCGTCTTCAGCTCGGTCCGGAGCGTGTCGGGCGACACGCCGCGCTGGATGTCGCCGTCCTTGACGAGCGAAATGCTGCCCGTCTCCTCGGACACGACGATGGCGATGGCGTCGTTTTCCTCGGTGAGGCCGAGCGCGGCGCGGTGCCGCGTGCCGAGCTCGCGGCTCAGACGCGGGTTCACCGAGAGCGGCAGGAAGCAGGCGGCGGCGGCGACGCGGTCGCCCTGAATGATCGCCGCGCCGTCGTGCAGCGGCGACCCGGGCTGGAAGATGCTGGCCAGCAGGTCGTAGGTGACGTGCGCGTCGAGCGGGATGCCGCCCTCGATGTAGTTACGCAGGCCGATCTGCCGCTCGAGCACGATGATCGCGCCGATGCGCTTGGCGGCCAGGTTCATCGCCGCGACGACCAGCTCCTCGATCGTCTCGTTCGTGCTGCGCGCGCGCTCGAAGTAGCGGAAGAGCGGCGCGCGGCCGAAGTGCGCGAGGGCCCGACGGATGTCCGCCTGGAACAGCACGATGACCGCGAAGACGACGTAGCCGGCGAGGTTGCGAATCACCCAGTTCACGGTCTCGAGCTCGAGCCAGCGCGACAGGAAGAACAGCCCGATGAGGAACGCGCCGCTCAGCGCCATCTGCACCGCGCGGGTGCCGCGGATGAGCAGCAGCAGCTCGTAGATCAGCACCGCGACGATCGCGATGTCGAGCAGGTCCCACCAGGCGATCGCCGGACGCTGGAGCAGGTCGGTGAGCCAGGTCATGCCTCCTCTTTATACTTCCGAATCTCGTCGGCCACGCGCACAACCTGCAGCATCTCCGGCACCGCGTGCACGCGGACGATGTGCGCCCCGGCCAGCACCGCGGCGGTGACGGCGGCGGCGGTGGCCCAGTCGCGGTCCGCCGCAGCGCCCTTCCCGCTTGTCCCGAGCGAAGTCGAGGGGCTTGTCCCGAGCGAAGTCGAGGGGCTTGTCCCGAGCGAAGTCGAGGGGCTTGTCCCGAGCGAAGTCGAGGGGCGTGTCCCGAGCGAAGTCGAGGGGCGTGTCCCGAGCGAAGTCGAGGGGCCTGTCCCGAGCGGCGTCGAGGGACCGAGCGGCTTCGCCAGGAACGACTTGCGCGAGGGGCCGGCCAGGATCGGCTTGCCCAGCTCCGCGAATGCCTGCAGGCGCGCCAGCACCTCGTAGCTGTGGACCGCGTCCTTGGCGAAGCCCAGCCCCGGGTCCACGATGATCTGGTCCGCGCGGATGCCGGCGCGCGTGGCGAACGCGATGCTCTCGCGCAGCTCGTCGAGCACTTCGTCCACGACCGCGTGATAGGAGGCCTGCTCGTACATCGCGCTCGAGCGTCCGCGCGTGTGCATGAGGACGATCGGCGCGCGGCGCTTCGCGGCGACCTCCCCGAGCGCGGGCTCGTAGCGGAGCCCGCTGATGTCGTTGACGATCGTCGCTCCGGCCGCGAGCGCGGCGTCCGCAACCGACGCCTTGTAGGTATCGACGGAGAGCGGCACGCCGACGCGCCTGGCGAGCCCCTCGACGACCGGAAGCACGCGCCGGCGCTCCTCGTCCTCGCCAAGCGGCTGCGCGCCGGGGCGCGTGGACTCGCCGCCGACGTCCAGCAGGTCCGCGCCCTGCTCCGCCATGCGCACGCCGGCGGCGACCGCCTGCGCGGCGTCGAACAGCTGCCCGCCGTCTGAAAACGAGTCGGGGGTGACGTTGATGACGCCCATGACGAGCGTGCGCTCGCCGAGCACGAGCGT
>VFYY01000211.1 GCA_016871375.1 Acidimicrobiia bacterium | reverse complement strand
GCGATCGCTTCAACCCGGACATCGGGTTCGTCCGCCGCGACGATTTCGTCAAGTCGCGCCTCAACCTGCGGTTCAGCCCCCGCCCGGTGCAGCGGTTCAGAGCGGTACGCAAGTTCAGCTACTCGGGACAGGTCGAATACTTCGAGAACGGCGCCGGGAGGAAGGAGCAACGGGAAGTCTCGGGAGATTTCCAGATCGAGTTTCAGCGCGGCGACCGGTTCGAGATGGGCCACACGGACATCTGGGAGCTCGTGCCCGCGCCGTTTGCCATCACCCGCGGCGTCACGGTCCAGACCGGCGGCTACGACCAGCGCACGTTCCGCAGCGCGTACCAGTTCGGCCAGCAGCGGACGGCATCCGGAACCGCCTTCGTCGAGTACGGAGCGTTCTACGGCGGCACCCGCACGGCCTATGGCTTCACGTCGGGGCGCGTCAACGTCAGTCCGCAGCTGGCCTTCGAGCCGCGCGTGACGGTCGACCGCGTCACGCTGCCGTTCGGCGATTTCACGTCGAGGCTCGTCAGCTCGCGGGTCACCTACACCATCACGCCGATGATGTTCGTCAGCGGACTCCTGCAGTACAACCGCACGAGCAACTCGTTCAGCACGAACGTGCGCCTGCGGTGGGAGTACCTGCCCGGCAGCGAGGTCTTCGTCGTCTACAACGACGGTCGCGACACGAGGCCGGCCGGGTTCCCTCGGCTGCAGAACCGCGCCCTGATCCTGAAGGTCAACCGCCTCCTTCGATTCTGACGAAATCTTCATAAACGCCTGGAAAGCCCCCGTCGTAAAATAAAGAGGCACGCGCGGGCCGCCCAGGTTGTCTGCCTGCAGAGCTGACCAATCCTCGATGAAACACGTCCTCTTCGTCTTTCTTGTGCTCGGTGTGTACGTTTCGCCGGCCGCTGCGCAGGCCGACGCGGACCTGGCCGCAGCCGCCGCCGCAGACGCGCCAATCGTCGTCCGCGCCGCGGACGGCACGACCACGATCCGCGCCATCCGCGTGCAGGCGCCGCTCAAGGTGGACGGCCTCCTCGACGAGAACCACTACCGCGCCGTCGACCCGGTGTCCGATTTCATCCAGGCGGAGCCGCACAACGGCGAGCCGGCCACGGAGAAGACCGACGTCTGGATCGCCTTCGACCAGGACCACGTCTACGTCTCCGTGCGGGCGCACGAGAGCCGTCCCGACCGGATGATCGTCAACGAGATGCGCCGCGACAGCAACAGCACGTGGCAGAACGAGCACGTGGGATTCTCGTTCGACACCTTCTACGACCGGCGCAACAGCGTGACCTTCTACTTCAACCCGCTCGGGGCGCGCAGCGACGGGCAGAGCACCAACGAGGGCAACTACAACGGGGACTGGAACCCGGTGTGGAACGTCGCGGTGCGGCGCAACGACGGCGGGTGGACCGCCGAGGCGGCCATCCCCTTCAAGTCGCTGCGCTACAAGCCCGGACGCGCGCAGGTGTGGGGCTTCCAGATGCGCCGCACCAACCGGTGGAAGAACGAGCTGTCGTACCTCACGCCCGTGACGGCGGGCATCGGCAACAGCGGCATCAACCGCGCCTCCCTGTTCGCGACGCTCGTCGGCGTCGAGGCGCCGGCCGCGTCGAGGCCGCTCGACATCAAGCCGTTCGTCACCTCGAACGTGACCACCGACCGCGCGGCCGCGCCGTCGTCGCAGAACCGGTTCGGCGCGGACGCCGGCGTGGACGTGAAATACGCGGTCACGCAGGGATTGACCGCGGATCTGACCTACAACACGGATTTCGCGCAGGTGGAAGCCGACGAGCAGCAGGTCAACCTGACCCGCTTCAGCCTCTTCTTCCCGGAGAAGCGCGAGTTCTTCCTGGAGAACGCCGGGCTCTTCAACTTCGGCGGCGCGGGCAACAACTGGAACGGCTCGAGCGACACGCCGATCCTCTTCTACAGCCGCCGCATCGGCCTCGACCAGGGCGGCGAGGTGCCGGTCGAGGGCGGCGGACGCCTCACCGGGCGCGTCGGGCGCTACACGATGGGCGTCATCAACATGCAGACCGGCGACGTCGATCGCCGCGGCGTGCCGGGGACGAACTTCGCGGTGGCGCGCCTGAAGCGCGACATCCTGCGCCGCAGCGCCATCGGCGCCATCGTGACGCGGCGCTCGCACATCAGCGGCCCCTCGACTGCGCTCGGGGCAGCCGCCACCGACCCGGGCACGACGATCGGCCTCGACGGCACCTTCGCCTTCTTCGCCAACCTGTCCATCAACACGTTCTGGGCGAAGACGGCCACCGACGTGCGCCGCGGCGACGACACGAGCTACCGCGCGCAGATGAACTACAACGGCGACCGCTACGGCGTGCAGGCCGAGCACCTGATGGTGGGCGGCAACTTCGCGCCCGAGGTCGGCTTCCTGCGCCGCGACGACTTCACGAAGAACCGCCTGCAGGTGCGCTTCAGCCCGCGCCCGGCGAACATGCCCGCCGTGCGCAAGTTCGGCTACCAGGCCACGGGCGAGTACTTCGAGAACGGCGCCGGGCAGAAGGAGACGCGCCAGCTGGTGGGCACGTTCTGGATCGATTTCGCGAGCAGCGAGAAGCTCGAGGTCTCGGTGGAGGACAGCTTCGAGCTGCTCGTGAGTCCGTTCCGCGTCGCGCGCGGCGTCACGGTCCCCGCGGGCGGCTATACGCTCCGCACCTACCGCGCGGAGATCGAAGTCGGCCAGCAGCGCAGGGCGTCCGGCGCCTTCTGGGTGGAGCGCGGCCCGTTCTACGACGGCGACCGCAACGCGGCCGGCTACAGCGGCGCGCGCGTGAAGTTCAGCCCGCGGCTGGCGGTCGAGCCCGGCGTGTCCATCAACCGCGTGACGCTGCCCTTCGGCGACTTCACCACCGCGCTCGTGAGCTCGCGGACGACGTTCACGCTCTCACCCAGGGCGTTCGTCAGCGGCCTCGTCCAGTACAACTCGAGCAACAGCTCGCTCAGCACCAACGTCCGACTGCGCTGGGAATACCAGCCCGGCAGCGAGCTCTTCGTTGTCTACAACGAGGGCCGCGACACCGCGCTGCGTCCCGGCCGCGCCGACCTGCAGAGCCGCGCGCTCGTCTTCAAGATCAACCGGCTCCTCCGCTTCTGAGGTAATCTTTCGCCGGGTCCGCCACGCGATGCACACTTTCGCGTGGCGGGACCCGGCCTGCGTACGACAATCTCGTGCGTACGTAGGGCGGGTTCCGGTCGCCCCGTCCTTCCCGGACCCGCCGGAGAAGCTATGTCGATCCGCCTCGTGCTTGCGATTTCTGTTCTGGCGCTCGCGCCTTCGCTGGCGCACGCGCAATCCTGCGAGCTGCTCGCGACGCTCTCGCTCTCGAACGTCACGATTGCGTCGGCGCAGCCGGTGGCGTCCGGCGCGTTCGTGCAGCCGCAGGGGCGCGGCGGACGCGGCGGCGCGGACCCGTTTGCCGGCGTCCCGGCCTTCTGCCGGGTGGCCGGGTCGGCGAAGCCCGCAGCCGACTCCGACATCCGCTTCGAGGTCTGGTTGCCGGCGGCAGGCTGGAACGGCAAGCTGCAGACCGTCGGCAACGGCGGCTACGCGGGAACGATCGGCTACGGCGCGCTGGCCACGGCGGTACAGGCGGGATACGCCGCCGCGAGCACCGACACCGGCCATGTCGGCGGCGACCCGGGGTTTGCGGCCATCCCGGACAAGCTGATCGACTTCGCCCACCGCGCCATCCACGAGACGACCGTCGCCGCCAAGGCCCTCGTCGCCGCGCACTACGGCACCGGGCCGCGGCTCTCCTATTTCAACGGCTGCTCCACGGGCGGCCGCCAGGCGCTGACCGCCGCGCAGCGGTACCCCGCCGACTTCGACGGCATCGTCGCCGGCGCGCCGGCGAATTCGACGGTGCGCATGACCGCGATGCAGCTGTTCAGCGGCAACGCCGTGCGGGCGACCCCGGCCGCCGCACTGCCGCAGGCGGCGCGCGAAGCGCTGCACGCGGCCGCCATCGCGGCGTGCGACGCGCCCGACGGGGTGAAGGATGGCGTCATCGAAAACCCGCTCGCATGCCGCGTGGACGCGGCGAGAGCCGGCCTCACCCGTGAGCAGGCCGACGCGGCCAGCCGTGTGTATGCCGGTCCGGGCCGCGTGTTTCCGGGCCTCGCGCCGGGCAGCGAGCTCGGGTGGAACGGCCTCTCGGGCGACGAGCCGTTCGCCTACGCCCTGGGCATGTGGCGCAACGTGGTCTTCAGGGATCAGGCGTGGGATCCGAAGGCGCTCGACGTCGAGGCGCACGTCGCGAAGGCGGATCCGATCGTCAACAGCCTCGGCCTGCAGGCGATCGACCCGAACCTGAAGCCGTTTTTCGACCGCGGCGGCAAGCTGCTGATGTACCACGGGTGGAACGACCCGCTGATCTCGCCGTACAACAGCGTCAACTACTACCGCGGCGTGCTCGAAACCCTTCGACAAGGCTCAGGGCAAGCCAGACCCGATGAATCGATTCGGCTCTTCATGATGCCTGGGGTGAACCACTGCGCGGGCGGCGCGGGCACCGACACGTGGGACAAGGCCCAGGTGCTCGACCAGTGGCGCGAGAGCGGCCGGGCGCCGTCGCGCGTGGTCGCCTCGCACCAGACCGAGGGCCGGGTGGACAAGACGCGCCCGCTCTGCGCCTTCCCGCAGGTGGCCGTATATAAAGGGAGCGGCAGCACGGACGACGCAGCGAATTTCGACTGCCGCCAGCCGTAAAGATGTAGCGTTAAAGATGCAGCGTCAAGATGTAGGGGCCGACCTTCAGGTCGGCCCTTCTGTCACACCCGCCTCCGCGGCGTGTCTAAGGCTATAGATGCGCGGCCCCAACCCGTTTGCCGACACGCCCGCCTCTGACGCCGAGGACCAGGAGCTGGTCCGCCAGGCGCAGGGCGGCAGCCGCGAGGCCCTCGAGGCGCTGATCCGGCGCCATCAGGCGTGGATCTACAACATCGCCGTACGGATGCTCTTCTGGCCGCACGACGCCGAAGACACGACCCAGGAAATCCTCATCAAGCTGATTACGAAGCTCTCCACCTTCCAGGGGAAGAGCAGCTTCCGCACCTGGCTCTATCGCATCGTCGTCAACCACGTCCTCAACCAGAAGCGGCGCGGGTGGGAATCGCGGATGACGTTCGAGTCGTACGACCACTACCTCGACAACGCGCCGGACCGGGAGCTGCCCGCCGCGGCCGCGGCGGATGCGGACACGGCGTTGATGGTCGAGGAGGCGAAGATCGGCTGCACGTCGGCGATGCTGCTCTGCCTCGATCGCGAGCAGCGGCTCGTCTACGTCCTTGGCGAAATATTCGGCGTCACCGACGTTGTCGGCGCCGAGCTCATGGAGACGACCCGCGACAACTTCCGCCAGAAACTCGCGCGGGCGCGGCGCGATCTGCACACGTTCATGCAGGGCAAGTGCGGCCTGGTGAACGCCGCCAATCCCTGCCGCTGCTCGAAGAAGACGGCGAGCTTCATCAAGCAGGGGTATCTCGACCCGCAGCACCTGCTCTTCGCGCGCGAGCACATGACGCGCGTGCGCGAGGTGGCGGAGAAGGCGCACGGCAACATCGACGCGCTCGACGAGGCGTACGCGGAGCTGCACCGCGGCCATCCCTTCCTGGAGGCGCCCGACCTCGTGGAGTCGATCCGCGAGCTCGTGAACCGCCCCGACTTCAAGTACCTGCTGGAGTTCAACTGATGCGATACCTTGCGCTCGCCCTGCTCTTCTCGTCGTCGATCGCCTGCGCCGGCGCGCCTGCGGCGCCCGCAGCACCAGCGGCCGACGACACGTTCGATCCGGAGCAGATCATTGCGCTCGAACGGGGCGCGCTGGAGCGCTGGGGCAAGGGCGATCCCAGCGGCTACTTCGAGATCATGGCGCCCGACATCAGCTACTTCGACACCAACACGAAGACGCGTGCCGAGGGGCTCGACACGCTGAAGAAGATGTTCGAGCCGATCAG
>VFYY01000210.1 GCA_016871375.1 Acidimicrobiia bacterium | reverse complement strand
TCATCCGACCACCTCGCTGGGCGTATTCTAGACCGCACCTATGACCAGACTGCTGACCGTTGTCGCGTTCTCCGTCTTCGCCGTCACCCTCGTCCGCGCACAGGATCAGGCGCCGAATCTGCCGCCGGTTCCGGCCAACGCGCCGCCGCCGTCGCTGCAGTCGCCGGCCGACCCCGGCCGCGCTGCGTTCCTCGCGAAGATGTGCAAGGCGCAGGCGCCCGCGCCGGCGGCGGGAGCGGGACGCGGAGGCGGACGCGGCCAGCAGGGGCCGCCGCCCGGACCGCGTGAGTACACCGTCGCCGCCATTCCCGGCGTCATCGAGGCAGGTCAGCGCTGGCGATTCATCTGGCAGGAGCAGGGCAACAACGGCGACGGCATCGTCGGCACCGATGACGCGGGCCTGCTGATCGCGCAGAACGACAACAGCGTCGTGCTGAAGCTCGACGCGAACGGCCGTCCGTCCGTCGTGCACCGCGACACGCATACCGGGGGATCGCTGTCGATCAACGCGAAGGGCGCGATGTTCGTCGTGCAGCGCGGTCTCGGCACCGGGATCCTCCAGCTCGAGCCGCGGCGGGTGCGGCTGGCCGATCGCTACAACGGCGAGCCGTTCGACTGCTCGTTCGGCAACCCGAACGATCTCAGCGCCGCGGACAACGGCGGCGTCTACTTCACGATGGGCGGCGTCTACTACGCCGATGCGAAGGGCGTCGTGACGAAGTACGGGGAGGACATCACGCCGAACGGGATCATCCTGAGCGCGGACGAGAGGCGGCTCTATGTCACCAACGGCCCGACGCTGGCCGTCTTCGACGTCCAGGCGGACGGGTCGCTGGCCAGCCAGCGCGAGTTCGCGAAGCTCGAGGGCGGCGGCAACGGCGACGGCCTGGCCATCGACTCGATGGGACGCATCTACGTCACCACCAACCCCGGCGTGCAGGTGATCGGCGCGGACGGGAAGTATCTCGGCATCATCCCGACGCCGCGCCCGGTGATCAGCGCCGCGATCGGCGGCAAGGACAAGCGGACGCTGTACGTCCTCGCGCGTGGCGCGAAGGATTCAACGGGAATGGAAGTGGCGAATGCCGCACAGGTGTACGGCATGCAGCTCGTCGCACAGGGTTACCGGGGACGCGCGAAGTAACGCCCTACCTGTTCCGGTCCCAGACCGGCTGCCCGTTCGACGCGTAGATGACGACGTTGCCGTCGTTCTGCAGCACCAGCCGCGAGTTCGGGTTGCCGGGCGTGTTGCTCGCGTACTGGACCGCTCCTGCCCCGTCGTACAGGACGAAGTTGCCGTCGCCCTGGAGCAGCGCGTATCCCGGGGTCGTGCCGCCGGTGTTGGTCGCCCACGGCGCCGTGCGATCCGTGTCGTCGTAGAGGACGAGGTTCCCGTCGTTCTGGTAGAGCAGCCGGTACCGGCGATTGGTCGAGACAAGCGTCTGGCCCGCGGTGAGACGACCGCCGGCCGACAGCGTATCGGTCACCGCCGGCGCTGCCGTGACCGTCCCGTAGATCGACTGTACGCCGTTGGTATCGTCGCTCTGCAGGCTGTCGGTGTTGCTGATGCGGCTGTTCATGAGCGCGGACACCGACTGGCCATGCTGGTCGGGATGATCGAGTCCGAGGATGTGTCCGAACTCGTGCAGTGCCACGCGGCGGAGGTCATGCAGCGTCCCGCCTCCCGACGCGCTCCGGAGATTGCCCCGGTAGGAGTTCCAGCTGAACTTGGTGTTGAAGACGACATCCCCTTCGGTGAACCGGTCGCCTCTGTACCAGTACATCGCCACGGCGACGGTTTCCGCCCCGAACGGTTCGCCGAATTTGTCATCATCGAAGATGACGTTGTTGAGGCCGTTCGGATTGCCGATGGCGACGGTCGAACCGCGTTGACCTCGCAGCGTCACGCCATTCAGGAAGGCATTCCACGTCGTGAGCGCACCGTCGGTCACCGCATCCCAATTCGTGCTGCCATCGATCAACGTACCGTTCGAGGACCCCTGTTGAAGATGCATCGTGACCGTTCCCGGCGACCAGCGTTGTCCGTATGCCTTATAGGCGCTGCCGACGTCGGTCAGCACCAGCACAGCCCCGGCAGTCACGACGACCGTCACCAGCGCCTTCATCGCGCGCGCGACCTCAGCGCGGCCGCGATCTGCGTGCGGAAGTCGGCGAGGCGCATCGGCGCCACCGGCGCGCCGCCGAGCAGCGGCACGCGCGCGCCGAAGCTCTGCGTGCCGGCGACAGGCATCCCGTCGAGCGTGAGCACCCGGTCCACGCCGTTGACGTCGCGCCGCACCTGCAGGAGCCCCTGCGTGAACCCCACGATCGGGTTGATGCTGCGCTCGCGGCGCGCGAACACCACGCGGCGATCGCCCACCGCGAATCGCGGCATGCCCGCGACCGCCAGGCCGACGTCGCCGACCTCGCCGCCCAGGAACTCGAGCACCTCGAGGACCGCGGCGGTCCCGAACACGGGATCCTGCACGCGGAAGACGACGCGCGTCTTGATGACGGGACCGGTGGCAGTCGTGAGCGCAAAGGGGCGGACGTCGGCGACCTCGCCGACGAAGATCACCTCGGCACGGCTGACGAGCTCGTCAAAGGTGACCGGTGTATAGGTCGTGGCGTGCGCGGCCGTGCACACGAGGGCCGCAAGCCCGGCCAGAAGTGCGCGCTTCATAAGTTGTCCTCGCAGGAGCCGGATCCACTATAACAAGCCTGTGGAAGGGGCCCTTCGGGCAGCGTCAGGGCAGGCCCTGACGACCAGGTTCCTCGACTTCTGGCTGCTCGGCGGCGCCAGCATCCTGGTGTGGCTCGTGATGATCACGCTCCAGGGCTTCCGCACGAGCTGGGCCGTCGATCAGCACTTCGCCAACCTGACGGTGACGACCGCCTCGCTGGCGCTCATCGTCAACTACCCGCATTTTCTCGTCTCGTACAAGCTCGCGTACTCGCGCGGCCCCCGGTTCATCGCCGCGCACTGGTGGCAGCTCCTCGCGGTGCCGGCGCTGCTCGTGGCGCTGTTTGCCGCGGCGTATGGCTACTTCGACGTGCCCGTAGACGAGCTCGCGCCCGTTCGGGCCGCATCCGATGCCCTGGGCGGCTACGGAGTGAACGCGCAGCTGGTGGCCGGGCCGCGTCTGGGGGACCTGCTGTTCACGGCGGCCTTCAACCTGATGATCCTCACGATCGGGTGGCACTACACCAAGCAGGTGTTCGGCTGCATGATGGTCTACGCGCACTACGACGCCTACCCGTTGACGAAAGCGCAGCGCGCGCTGACGAAGTGGGCGCTGCTCAGCATCTGGGTGATGAACTTCGTCTACACGAACATCAGCGGCGGGTTCAGCGCGTTCGGCACCTTCAGCTACTCGGCGCTCGATCTGCCCGACGCGGCGGCGCCAATCTCACAGGCCGCGGTCGGCGCCGGGTTCGTGCTGGTGCTCCATAGGGTCTTCTACGCGGTGTACCGGCAGACGGGCCGGTGGCCGAGCGCACACATGGTGGCCCCGTTCGCGGCCCTGTACATCTGGTGGCTGCCGCAGACGCGGCAGTACGAGTTCTACTTCCTGCTCGTGCCGCTGTTCCACTCGCTGCAGTATCTGCCGTTCGCCTGGCGGATGGAGGACGCCCGGCTGCGCGGGCTGCCGCACGCGCCGCTGCGCGGCACGCTGATCGTCATCGGGGTCGTGGCGGCGGGCTGGATCGCGTTCGAGCTGCTGCCGAACGCGATGGACACCCGGCTCGGCACGTTCGACGCGTGGGGGATGTTCTTCTTCGTCACGGCGGCGATGCTCTTCATCAACATCCACCACTATTTCATCGACAACGTGATCTGGCGGTTCGCGGACGCCGAGGTCCGGACGTATCTCCTCGGGCAGCGTCACGGCGAGCGTTCCGTGAGCGTCGGGGCTATTGCGTCGCCGCCGGCTCCGCGTAGCGCAGGACAGGCGCCATCGGCGTAATCGCCAGCGGAAGCTTTTCGCGGGCGAACGAGAGCGGCACGGCAGGCGTGCGGATCAGGTCGAGGCGGCTGCTCCACGGATCGAGCACGAGCCGCGCGCCGAGCGGCAGCACCGCCACCTGATCGAGCTGCGCGGGCGCAAGCGCGGGCGCCTTCTCGATGAGCGAGGCAAGCGCATGCTCGCCGTCGACGACGTAGTCGCCGACGTGCGGCTGAATCAGATTCTGCAGCGGCCTGGCGTGCGCCACGATCGCCTGCAGGAACAGCCCGGCGCCGGCGAGCTTGTCCTGGTACGGCGACCGGCCGAGCAGCTCCACCGTCTTCGCATCGGCGTTCATCTCTTCGTCCGCCGTGCGCGCGAGCCGCAGCTGCGCGAGCACCTCACCGTGGGGAATCATCAGCCGATCGGCGAACGCGAACTTCGTATCGATCAGCAGGTGGCCGAGCGCCACGTGGGAGAGCTCGTGCGCGAGCACCATCGCCAGGCTTGGCTCGTCCGGCAGCACGTCGATGAGGCCCCTGCTCAGGACGACCGTACGCCCGACGAGGAACGATTCGAGCGGTGTCGTGAGCAGGACCCGGACGCGCAGCGGCGGGTCGTACGACAGCTCGTTGGTGATCTGCAGGTTGTTGAGCACGGTCTCGAGGACGGCATCGACCGGTCCAGGCGGAGCGAGCAGGCCGGCCTTCGTCAGGCGCTCGAGCACATTGTCTTCGGCCTGCCGCTCCCAGCTCCGCTGGCTGAGCACGGGCGATATCTGACGCGCCGGCTCGCTGTTGTCGCGCACGCCCGCGCCGACCTCGATCGCGGCGAACGATGACGGCACCGTGGCGTCCGTCAACTCGTACCCCCAGAGCCGCATCTGGCCGCGGAGCTTCGGTACCTGGCGCGGCTTCGGCCGCCGATCTTCGAAATCGGTCTCCTCCAGGTAGACGTAGCCGGGCAGCCAGACGCCCGGCTGCACGTTCACACGCCAGCTGTCCAGGTGGAACGACAGCCTGCGCCTGAAGAAGCGCGACAAGGCGCTGTCGGCCTCACGGCTGATGCCGTTGAAGCGGACGATGGTGAAGTCCCGGTCGTCGACCCAGATGCGCCCCTTGAACCCGATGTCGTCGCCGTTCTTCGGCCAGACCTCCAGCACCACGCACCGCACTGCGTCGAGGAACTCACGGCGGACGAACCTGAAGTCGTACCGCGCGCGGTCGAACACGCGCACGTCGGGAATCGTTGTCGCCGCAAACCCGGAGGGCACGTAGTCGAAGCCGAACGGCCGGTTCATCAGGCCCGCGGGACGGAACCAGCCGCGCGCCGGGTTCAGCGGCGTCGCCGCGGGGCCGTTGCGGCCGTCGAACTGGCCGAGAAAATAGTCGTCGCGTGTGGGCACCGCGCCGAGCTGCGGGTCGGGCAGCAGGTTCTGCAGATAGACCTCGACGACCGGGTGATAGTTTCCGAGTCGTGCCATGAGCGCCGATTCGGCCTTGATGAGCCGTTCGACGAACTGGTCCATCTCCGCCACGGCAGAGGCCGCCGTGCCCTGTTGCGCGTCCGCCGTCACGCTCAGCCCGAGCAGGATCACGAGCGCGGGCGCGATTCGACCCACGATGCGCATGGTCACCCTAGGCGAGACGAAACACGATGGTCAGCGTCGTCCGGACGTCGACGGGGTGGCCGTCGCGCTGCGCCGGCTTGAAGCGCATCGCGGCTGCTGCGCGGGTTGCGGATTCGTCCAGTCCGTGCCCCAGGCCGCGCAGGACCCGCAGCACGCGAACCTCGCTGGCGGCGGTGAATTCGACTTCGAGCAGGACCTCGCCTTCGATCCGCCGCTGACGCGCCTCGTCGGTGTACCCCGGCGTCGGCTTCGACAGGATCTCGATCGGCGTCTCGCGCGGCGCGTGCTCTGCGGCCTGGACGGTCTGCTGCTGCGTCTTCGCGTCGAAGTCGGTGGTCTTGACCGTGCCCATGACACGGCCGCCGCCGCCGCTGGCCGCCGCGCCGAAGCCGCCGCTGGTGACGACGCCGCCGGCGCC
>VFYY01000209.1 GCA_016871375.1 Acidimicrobiia bacterium | reverse complement strand
CGCTGCGACAGGGAGTCGGGCATGAGCTTGCGCTCGCGGCCGAACATCGCGCGCTGGTAGTACTCGGCGTTGCGCTGGTGCGTCACGATCTGCGCGCCGGCGGCGACGAAGCCCCGGAGCCCGCCCGAGTGATCCCAGTGGTAATGCGTGTTGACGACGTACCGGATCGGCTTGGTCGGCACGAGCCGGCGGACCTCGGCGATGACCGCCTGCGACCGCTCGTCGTGCTGCGGCCCCTCGACGACGGCGACGAAGTCGCGGAACTCGACGAGCACGCTGTTGTGCGTGCCGCCGGCGAGGAGCCACACGCCGGGCGCGAGCTGCCGCGACTCGACGCGCACCGCGGGGCGGGTCGCCTGCGCCACGTCCGGCGGCACGGCGAAGGTGTCGGGCGGCACCTGGACGTTCGCGCGGGCGCCGGTGATGCGGTACTGCCGGTTGTCGGCCTGGTACGCCTCGACGAAGTGCGAGTGGTCCTCGGTCCACATCTTGACGCCGCCGAAGTCGCGCCACTCGTCGTACTCGTGGTTGATCCGCATGTCGCCGACGACCGGGTTCGGGATGAACGTCTCGGTCATGGCGACGTAGTTCTCCTCGATCGTGCCGATCACCTTGTACTTGCCGAGCACGTTGTCGAGCACGATGCGCCGCGGGCCGGGGCCCGGCACGAGCACCGGGTTGGCCCCGGGCGCGAGCGCCGCCTTCACGAAGCCGTGCGGCGTGAGGACGATCTCCAGCTGCCGGTACTCGCCGGCGTCGATCCCGAAGAGGTACTGGAACTGCCGCACCGGCTTGTTGTTGACGACGTCCCACGCGACGTTCCGGTTGTTGCGCAGGTCGATCTGCACGGGCGCCGGATTGGCGATGCCGCCGCCGCCGCGCCGGAATCCCGGATCCGAGAGGTTGCCGTGTTCGCGCGCGGGGCCGGGCAGCGCGGGGTAGCGGTTGGGCGGCTCCGGCGAGATGCGCGTATACGACTCGCGCGACGACATCGTCGTGTAGTCGATCGTCATCGTGTAGTTGCTCACGGCGAAGCGCGGCAGGCTCTCGGGAATGCCGATCAAGGTGGGGATCGGGTCGTAGCCCTGTCCCGGGGCCGCGACCATGCCGGCCCCGGTGTACTCGAGCGTGGTGAGGTTGTCGGCGCCAATGTTCTTGGAGACGGCCTGCAGCAGCGCGCGGACGTCCTGCCCTTGGCCGCCGGGCGCCTGCGCCGCCGGTGCCGTCCAGGACGCGCCTGCGAGCACCACGAACGCCGCGCAGGCGAACAATGTAGTCGTTCTCACAATTCCCTCCTTGCGTCGCACTCTCCGACGGTGAGTCTTGGTGGCGGCGAGTATAGCAGCAAGCCCTGTAAACGTTGACAGCGGCTGAACGGGACGTTAGGCTCTCGCACCGGAGGCATCGATGACCTGGCGTCTTCTCCTCCTCGCGCTCGGCGCGGGGCTCGCGCTCACGGGACCGTCCGTACGGGCGCATCATTCCTTCGCCGTTGCGTTCGACGCCGGCAAGCCGATCACCGTGGAGGGCATCGTCACGCGCGTGCAGTGGGAAAGCCCGCACAGCTGGATCTTCCTCGACGTGAAGGACGCCTCCGGCAAGGTCGTCAACTGGGGCTTCGAGGGGTGGCCGCCGGCCATGCTCACGCGCCGCGGGGCGACGCCGCAGATCCTGAAGCCGGGCGTGCCGATCACCGTGAAGGGGTATCGCGCGCGCGACGCGTCGCGCAACCTGGGCGCGGCCATCGAGATCGTGTTTCCCGGCGGCAAGTCGATTGGCGTCGGCGCCGGGCCCGACACCGGGCGCGGCCGCCGCGGCGGACCGCAGTAGCTGCGGCGGGAGCGATCCATGAACCGAGCAGCCGTCGCCGCGTTTGCGGCTGGAGTCCTCGTCACCGCCGGCGTGTTCATTGCCCTCGGCGGACTGCCTGCCGCGCAGAGCAGTGCGTCCGAGGCGACGCCGTCGCCGGGCGCCATTCCGCGCATGCCCGACGGCACCCCCGACCTGACGGGGGTCTGGCTGGGCGGCAGCACCAACGACTACAACATCCCGGATCTGCTGGCCCTCTACCAGCCGTGGGCGCGGACGCAGATGGAGACGCTCTCGGAGAAGGACGACCCGACGCTCCGCTGCATGCCCTACTCCTACCCGCGCGCCTTCACCACGCCGCATCCGGTGCAGGTCGTCCAGCACCAGAACCCGGGCGTCGTCGTCGTGCTCACCGAGACGCTGCACTCGTTCCGCGTGATTCCGACCGACGGCAGCCCGCACCCGGTCGACATCATGTACCCGACGTATCAGGGCGACTCGGTGGGGCGCTGGGAGGGCGACACGCTCGTCGTGGACGTCGTCGGCTTCAACGACCGGACGTGGCTCGTCGACGGCCGCGAGGAGCCGAGCGGCTGGGTGCACAGCGATGCGTTGCGCGTGACGGAGCGCTGGCGACTCGTCGATGCGAACACGCTCGAGTACGTGGCGACGGTCGAGGATCCGAAGGTGCTGACCGGGCCCTGGACGCAGCAGCCGATGCGGGTGAAGCGGGCGCCGTTCAACAAGGTCTTCGAGGCGGTCTGCCTCGACACGACGACCCATGCGCTGGCCGAGGCCGCGGCCCGGCAGCCGTAGAGGACCGAGCAGGACGGAGACGCCCGGACACGCCCGCAGGGGCGGGAGCGACGAAGGGGAGGCGCCATGAGGGGACGAGCGATCGCGTCGGTCGTGGTGGTAGGACTCGCGTGCCTGGTCGCGCCGGCGATCGCGGGTGCGCAGGATGCGGCGAGCGGCAGCATCGTGGGCGTCGTTCGCGACGCGGACGGGGCGGTGCTGCCGGGCGTCACGATCGAGGCCGCCAGCCCGGCGCTCATCGAGAAGGTTCGCACGGTGGTGACCGACGGCGAGGGGCGCTACCGGATCATCGACCTCCGTCCGGGCGTCTACAGCGTGACCTTCACGCTGACCGGCTTCCGCACGTTACGCCGCGAGGGGATCGAGCTGACCACGGGATTTGCCGCCACCGTCAACGCCGACCTCGCCGTGGGCGCCTTCGAGGAAACCATCACCGTCTCGGGCGCGGCGCCGGTGGTCGACGTGTCGAACACCGTGCAGCAGCTCGTGGTGCCGCGCGAGGTGCAGCAGGCGCTCCCGCTCGGCAAGCATGCGGGCGTCTTCGTGGCGATGATCCCGGGCGCGATGCCGAACAACGGCGCCGTGGGCATCGACGTCGGCGGCACGCGGGGCGAGAACCAGCAGAACTTCGTGATCCATGGCAGCGGCGGCTTCGTCCAGCTGCGCGACGGCATGTTCTACGGCCTGCCGCTCGGCGGGTCGAACTTCCTGTCGAGCGTCAACTCGGCCACCACGCACGAGACGACCGTGCAGACCATCGGCGGCCTCGGCGCGGAGGCCCAGGGCGCCGGCATCCAGGTGAACTACGTGCCGCGCGACGGCGGCAACGTCTACAGCGGCTCGCTGTCGGCCGACCTGGGGCATCGCGATCTGCAGTCGAACAACATCGACGCGGATCTCCAGGCGCGCGGCGCGCGGCAGCCGGCGGCCATCCGGCGGCTCTTCGACGTCGGCGGCGGCGTGGGCGGCCCCGTCGTCCGCGACAAGGTGTGGTTCTTCGCCAGCTCGCGCTACTTCGAGACGTCGAACGATTCGCCGGCCAACTGGTTCAACAAGCTCCAGGGCACGCTCTTCTACGAGCCCGACCTGTCGCGGCCGGGCTACGAGCGGAACTTCTACTCCGAGTCGGGGCTGCGGACCACCTGGCAGGTGTCGGCCAAGGACAAGGTCACCTACCAGCAGCGCCTCGAATGGAGCTGCAACTGCCTGCAGGGGGCGCTGGCCGGCGCGAAGTCGCCGGAGGCGGCCGGCGACCGCTACTACTGGCCGCAGAACACGACGCAGGTGAGCTGGACGCGCGTGGCGACGAGCCGGATGCTGGTGGAAGCGCGCGGACTCGCGCTCTGGGGCGACATCCAGCGGAGCTACATCGACGTGGGGCGCGGGCCCAACGATCCCGCGGTCTTCGATCGCGTCCGCAACTTCTATTACGGCTCGCCCGGCACGGCGCTGGCGCAGGCCGACGCGCTCGGGTCGCAGGTCTGGGGCTCGTATCAGGTCTACGGCTCCGCGTCGTACGTGACCGGCTCGCACAACCTCAAAGTGGGCACGCAGCTCCGCCGGATGGTCCTGGACAGCCAGTTCTCGATCAACGGCGACGTCACGTACAACATGGCGGGACGGACCCCGGAGTCCATCACCTACTGGGCCACGCCGTACGGCACCAAGTCGCGCGTGCAGCAGCATGCCGTCTACGCGCAGGATCAGTGGAGCATCCAGAACCTCACGCTCAACCTCGGCCTGCGGTGGGAGTACGTCCACGGGTACATGCCGGAGCAGCGGCTCGGCGCCGGGCCGTGGGTGGGGGAGCGCCACTTCGAGCCGATCAAGAACGTCCCTCGCTGGACCGATCTCAACACGCGCGTGGGGGCCGCCTACGACTTGTTCGGCGACGGCCGCACGGCGCTCAAGGCGTCGGTGGGTCGCTTCCAGATCGTGCAGGCCATCGGCACCAACGCATTCGTCGTGGCCACCAACCCGGTGAACCTGATGGTGACGAGCGCCGACCGGACCTGGAGCGACGCCAACGGCGACCTCCTCCCGCAGGAGAGCGAGCTGGGCCCGCTGTCGAACGCGCTGTTCGGCCGGCTGCGCCGCGGCACCACCTACGATCCGAAGCTGCTCGAGGGCTTCGCCGTGGCGCCCTACAGCTGGCAGGGCATGGTGGCGGTACAGCACGAGCTCCTGACGGGCGTCGCGCTGAACGTCGGATACTTCCGCACGTGGCACGGCAACTTCCAGGTCACCGACAATCTGCTGGTCGGCCCGGCCGACTACGACGAGTACTGCCCGGTCCCTCGCACCGCGACCTGCCGGGCGGCGGCGGTGAGCGGATCTGCGGGATCCTGGACCTCAAGCCCGCGCGGTTCGGCCAGGTGGACAACTTCGTCACCCACGCGTCGAACTACGGCCGTCAGACCAACGTGCACAACGGCGTCGACGTCACGCTGAACGCGCGCGTGGGGAACGCCTACCTGACCGGCGGGATGAGCGTGGGCAAGACCGTGACCGACAGCTGCGAGGTGATCCGGGCGCTTCCCGAGGCCGTCGGCCAGATCACGCAGGTGCCGGCGGCCTTCCGGGGGACCGCCGCCCCCCAGCGCGCCTGTCGGGCCGACCCGCCGTGGTCGGCCGAGACGCAGCTCAAGCTGTCGGGGACGTACCGGCTACCGGCCGACTTCCTGGTCAGCGGGAACTACCAGAACATCCCGTCGATCCCGACGACGGCGACCTTCACCGTGACCAACGCGCTGGCGTCGGCGGCGCTCGGCCGGAACCTGTCGGCGTGCCGCGGCACGGGCGCCTGCACCGCCACCGCCAACGTCGAGCTCATCGCGCCCGGTTCGCTCTACCGCGAAGACCGGATCTCGCTCGTCAGCATGGCGCTGTCGCGCGATTTCCGCCTGGCGGGCGCCGCCCTCCGGCCGCGCTTCGAGCTGCACAACGCCTTCAACGCGAACGCCGTCACCGCCATCAACCCGCGCTTCGGGGCGCAGTGGCAGGCCGTGCGCGACGTCCTGCAGCCGCGGCTCGTGAAGTTCGCGGTACAGCTCGATTTCTAGTCCGATTGCAGACCGAGGAGGTGTCGGTGCGCAGACTGCTGGTCGTGGCGGGGCTCGTTGCAGCGATGGCTCCGCCGCTTGGCACACGGGCTGCCGCCCAGGGACAGGGGCAGGCCGGCGATGCCCAGAAGGGCGTGCTGGGACCGGTGAACGCGCTGGGGCAGAACTTCACGCTGCCGGAGCCGTCCACCGCGCCGCCGCCGCGGTTACCCGACGGCACGATCGATCTCGGCGACGGGGTGTGGGTGAACGCGCGTCCGTTCAACGCCGCGGCGGTCGCCGAGCCGCTGTTGCTGCCGGCGGCCAAGGCCGTGATGACGTCACGAAAGCAGGCGGACGACCCGAACAACTGGTGCCTGCCGATGGGTGTGATGCGGTACAGTCCGTACCCGTTCCGGTTCATCCAGAACTACACGCACAAGCGGCCGACGCACATGTACATCATGCACGAGCTA
>VFYY01000208.1 GCA_016871375.1 Acidimicrobiia bacterium | reverse complement strand
CGACCTGTTGAATCTAGCCATCAGCTTCCAGCGGAATCCCCCGCTGAGAATCTGACAAAGTAGTGTTAGCCGGACCAAGTTGATCGGCACCGCCGTGTGTGGTCCGTCTAAAGCCGGACACTACGAAGAAGTCGAAACCGCGCTAGAAGGCGTTGCCGAGGAACGGCAGCATCCGCCCGAAGTAGAGCACCGCGAGCCACGACACGATCGACACCACGCCGGCTATCTTGAAGCTGGCCGGCGTGTCGATTCCCGCCGGCATCGTCAGCAGCCGCCGCCCGTAGCGTGTCTCGAAGAACGCGATGTTGAGGGTGGCGACGAGCAGGAAGAACACCTTCGCCCACCACGCGGTGTTGCGGATGTACTGCTCCGGCGTGCCGGCGAAGAAGATCACGCCTGTCACGAGGTTGAGCAGCACGCCGACGGCCGCCCACGGCCGGAGCTGCATGATGGCGGCGACCGGCACCTGCCGCATGAACCCCATGAGGCGGAGATCGAAGAGCCCCGCGATGCCGATGACGAGCGCCACGCCGATGAAGTGAAGCGTCTCGGCCGTGGGCCACATCAACGGCGTCTCGATCACGAGGCGCGACAGCGCCGTTGACTTGAGCCACGCGACGATCAGGTCCGCCATCTCGAGTTCCTCCATTCAGGCGTACGCCATCCAGCGCCCGAGCGCGATGGCGATCACCCACAGCGCCAGGGAGCTGGCGGCGAGCAGCTTCGGCAGCGCGCCCGCGTCCAGCGGCGCCGCGGGGCGCTCGAACACGACGCGCCGGATCACCCACATGTTCACCACGCACAGCGCGATGATGCCGAGCTTCCACACGAAGGTCGCGCTCGAGCCCTTGGTCGTGGCCTCGGCGGTGAAGAGGACGACGCCCGAGACGGCGTTGATCCAGAAGCCGATCCACATCACGCGGAACGAGGGGGCGAAGGCGGCCACCGGGATGGCCCGTGCGCACCCGAGCAGGCGCAGGTCGAGGGCGGTGCTCGCGCCGACCAGCACCGCCAGGCCGATGGTGTGCAGCGTCAGGACGGTTGGATACGCCCAGATCGAGGCGGACTCGCGCAGCGTGACCGCGAACGCGGTCCCCTCGATCCAGGCCAGGGCGTCGGCCAGCGTCATCCGAGCACCTCACCCGTACGATGCCGGAACACGAAGCCGTCGCTGGGCCGCTCCAGCTCCATCAGGCGCATCCGGCGCTCCGCGCGGTTTTGTGCCGGAAACCCCGTGATGACCAGCGTGTCGCCGGGCCGCAGCGTGTTGGCCCGGATGCCGCGGCTGGCGAGCTGGCTCGAGGCGCTCCACTCGATGGCGTACTGAGTGGTCGCGCCGTCCGCGTCCGTCACCCGGACGAAGATGAAGGAATGCGGATTGTGGAAGTCGAAGCCGACCACTTCGCCCTGGATGGTCACGCGCTCCGTGGTCAGGTACTCCGCCATCGAGTGATGGGCCTCCAGCTGCGTCCCGAGCAGCGTCAGTGCGCCGGCGCAGACGATCCAGAGGGATCGAGTCATGGCCGTTCCTCCTTCGCGCGCGTCGCAGTGCAGGATGCGCGCCATGCAGGTCCGCCACGTCGGCGGGCCTGCACGGCACTCGCGCTGGGAACTAGTTCGCGTACGTCCGCGAAGAATTTCCCGGCGCAGCGTGCGCCCGATGCCGTTTTTGCGCGCCGATGCGCGCGGCGCGCATCGTGCAGGCGCGGCGGCATGCGTTTCGTGATCGGTGTCGCGCTCCTTGCGCTGGGCGCGGTGACCGCCGGCAGCACCGCCGCGCAGCAGGACTCCACGAGGGCCGTCGCCACGGTTGGTGAAGTCATGGCGACGATGACCGTGCCTGCGTCGGCGGCGGTGTTCAGGGCGGCATCAGAGGCGCCACGCGAGGAGAAAGACTGGACGGCCGTCCGCGGCCAGGCAATCGTGCTCGCGGAGTCGGGCAACCTGCTGTTGATCGGGTCCCGGGTGCGCACTGGGGACTGGTCGCGGATGGCTGTCGCGCTGCGCGAGGCCGCGGAGACCGCGGTCCGCTCCGCCGACTCACGAAACGCTACGGCGTTGTCGGACGCGGGGGAACAGGTGTACGAGACATGTGAGCAGTGCCACTCGCGGTATCTGCAGCCGTAGCCGGGGCAACCGGCAGCGTCAGCGTCACCGTCGTCCCCGCGTCCGGCGCACTCTCGAGCGTGAGGGTGCCGCCGTGCAGCTCCGCGGTCCGCCGGGCGATCGGCAGGCCCAACCCGCCTCCCCGCGCCTTCGTCGTGAAGAACGGCTCGAACACCTGATCGCGGATCTCCGCCGGGATGCCCGGCCCGCTGTCCTGCACGCGGATCGCGCACGCGCCGTCGGTGCGCGCCGTCGTCACCGTGATGCGGCCGTGCCCGTTCATGGCCTGCGCCGCGTTGATCAGCAGGTTGAAGAGCGCCGCCCGGACCATTTCGCGGTCGGCGACGAGCGTGGCGTCGGGCCCCTCGAGCCCGACGTCGAGCGCCGCCCCGGCGGGGTCGCGCCGGATCATGTCCACGGCTTCGTGGATCAGCCGGTGCAGCTCGAAGGCCGCGGGCTGCGGCGGCCGGGGGCGTGCGAAGACCATCAGGTCGTTGATCAGCTCGCCGAGCGCGTCGATGCGCGCCACCACGTCGCGCAGCACCGGCAGCTCCGGATCGTGCGGTCCGCGTCTGGAGATCAGCACCTGCATGGCGCCCTTGATCCCGGCCAGCGGGTTGCGCACCTCGTGCGCCACGACGGCCGCCATCTGGCCCACACGCGCCAGCGCGGCCTGATGCGCCAGGCGCTCCTCGGCCGCCTTCCGCGCGGTGATGTCCGCCCGGATCGCGATGTACTGGTACGGCTTGCCTTCCGCGTCCAGGAACGGCACGATCGTCGTGTCCACCCAGTAGAACGTGCCGTCCTTCGCGCGGTTGCGGAGCTCGCCGTGCCACACGCGGCCGGAGGCGATCGTGCGCCAGAGGTCGCGCATCAACGCCTTCGAGTGGTATCCGGAGTTGATGATCCGGTGGTCCTGGCCGAGCAGCTCCTCGCGCGAATACTTCGAGATCTCGCAGAACTTGTCGTTGACGTACGTGATCCGGCCCTGCACGTCGGTCGTGGCGACGATGGCCGCGTGATCGAGCGCGCGCTTGACGTCCGCGAGCTGCTGGACGGTCGTCGTTATACTTGACACGTGTCCACCGCCACCTTGCTCGTCGTCGATGACGAATCGCTGCTCCGCTGGTCGCTGCGCGAGCGGCTGACCGCCGAGGGATACCAGGTGATCGAGGCCGGCACGGCCGCCGAGGCGCTGCAGCAGATGCGCAGCGAGCCGGACCTCGTCCTCCTCGACTTCAGGCTGCCGGACGGCAACGGCCTCGACGTGCTGCGCCGCGTCAAGGAGGCCTCACCCGACACGCTCGTCATCCTCATGACCGCCTTCTCGACCGTGGAGATCGCGGTCGAGGCGATGAAGAGCGGCGCCTATCATTACGTGAACAAGCCCTTCAACCTCGACGAGGTCGTGCTGCTCGTCGAGAAGGCGCTCGAGACGGGGCAGCTCCGGCGCGAGGTGCGCACGCTGCGCACCAGCCAGGGGCGCGAGTTCGGCTTCGACGCCATCGTCGGCGAGTCGGCGGCGATGCAGGAGGTCAAGTCGCTGCTGGCGCGCATCGCCGCGAGCCCCGCGTCCACCGTCCTGCTGACGGGGGAGACGGGAACGGGCAAGGACCTGGCCGCCAAGGCCGTCCACTACAACAGCAGCCGGGCCGGCAAGCCGTTCGTCAACATCACGGCGTCGGCGCTGCCCGAGCAGCTCCTGGAGAGCGAGCTGTTCGGCCACGAGCGCGGGGCGTTCACCGACGCGCGGCAGCAGAAGCGCGGGCTCTTCGAGATCGCCGACGGCGGCACGGTGTTCCTCGACGAGATCGGCGAGATGACGGCGGGGCTGCAGGCCAAGCTCCTGCGCTTCCTCGAGGAAAAGACGTTCAAGCGCGTGGGCGGCCTGACGGACATCCGCGTGGACGTGCGCGTCATCGCCGCGACCAACCGGAACCTGGAGGAGGAGGTCAAGGCGGGGAGGTTCCGCGAGGACCTCTTCTACCGCCTGCAGGTGATGCCGGTCCTGCTGCCCGCGCTGCGCGAGCGTCGCGGCGACGTCCCGCTGCTCGCGTCCTACTTCATCGACCGCTTCAACCGCGAGTTCCGCAAGCGCGTGCGCGGCCTGTCGCCGGCGGCGAAGGCGCTGCTCGAGCAGTACCAGTGGCCCGGCAACATCCGCGAGATGCGCAACGCCATCGAGCGGGCGATGCTGCTGGCCGACCGCGACCGGCTCGAGCCCGAGGACTTCACCACGCTCACCCGCACCGTCAACCCGACGCACTTCAAGCTGCCGCCGGACGGCGTCAACCTCGAGGACGTCGAGCGGCAGCTCCTCGTGCAGGCGCTCGAGCGGGCGGGCGGGAATCAGACCCACGCCGCCCAGCTCCTCGGCATCAACCGCGACCAGGTCCGCTACCGGATGGAGAAGTTCGGCCTCTCGCGGGCCTGAACCGCTCACGTCGTGGCCGCGGCGACCTTGCGCTCCGACACCGGCAGCGCCACCTGCTCGAGCCGCGTGTGCACCGTCAGCACCGGGCAGTGCGCGCTACGCACGACGTGCTCGGCGACGCTCCCGACCAGCACGTGGGCGAGCCCGGTGCGTCCGTGCGTGCCCATCACGATCAGGTCGTAGCCGTTGTCGGCGGCGTACTCCACGATGGTCCGCGCCGCCGTGCCGACGATGATCTCGGTGGTGGCGCGGAGCGCCGTCCGATCCTCGGCGGAGATCCGCGTGTTCATGTGCCCCTGCGCTTCCGCCGTCAGGTAGGACAGCGTCCCCGGCGGGTGGGGCACGTACATCTCCGCGCCGAACGGGCCGGTGACGAACTGGTCCTCCACGACGTGGAAGAGATGGAGCGAGGCGCCGAACTTCGCCGCGAGCGTGCGGGCGTACTGGAGCGCGGCGTCAGACGGCTCGCTGAAATCCGTCGGAACGAGAATGCGGTTGAACATGGTCGGCTCCTCTCAGGCGGTGAACGCCGCGTAGGGTGAGAACGGGGCACGGCGCGGTCCGCACGACGTGCTCGGCCACGCTGCCGAGCAGCACGTGCGGCAGCCCCGTGCGGCCGTGGGTGCCCATCACGATCAGGTCGATGCCCGCCCCGCGGGCGTACTGGGCGATTTCCTTCGCCGGCTCGTCGCCAACCTGCAGCTCGGCCACGGCGCCGAGCTGCCGGTCCTCCGGCGTCAGCCGATCCTCGAGCGACCGCCGGGCCGCGGTTTCGAGATCGCGCGGATCGCCGACGACGGCGCGCAGGAAGACGTTCTCGAAGACGTGCAGGACGTGCAGCGTGGCGCCGAACTGCGCCGCCAGTGCGCGCGCATGGGCCAGCGCCGCATCGGCCTGCACGCTGAAATCGGTCGGAACCAGAATCCGGGTGAACATGACCGGGCTCCTTGACGCCGGAGAGTCAGCAGACTTCGTACCGCCGCCCTGGATGGCGCAAAGCGCCTGATTCGGCGGCGGTTGGCCGTGAGCGGCCTGCGAAATCCCGCAGCGGTGCGGAAAATTCCCCGCGTCACCGGCCTCCGGACCGCCAAACGCGCGTGTACGCGGCGGCATTGCCATTGCCACAATCCTCAGCAGGAGGGGCCGTGCTCAACAAATTGCAGGTCGTCGTCGTGCTCGCAGGGTCGCTCGCCGTCGCCGGGGCCGCGTCGGCGCAGACGCCCGCCCAGGTCGAGAAGGGGATGCAGGTCTACGCGGCCCAGAAGTGCTCGATCTGTCACGCCATCGCCGGCAAGGGCAACGCGAAGGGACCGCTCGACGGGGTCGGGACCAAGCTCTCGGCCGACGAGATCCACCAGTGGATCGTCGATGCGCCGGGCATGACGGCCAAGACGAAGGCGCCGCGCAAGCCGGTGATGAAGGCCTACGCCAGCCTGTCGAAGGAAGACATGGCGGCCCTGGTGGCGTATCTCCAGTCGCTGAAGAAGTGATCTCGCCGGACGCCGCGCGCGACTTACGGCGGCGGAAGGGGGAGGCGGCGGATCTTCACCCAGAGCGTGGCGAGGAACCCCAGGATGAACAGCGTGGCGACGCCAAGGCCGAGCCGCCGCGT
>VFYY01000207.1 GCA_016871375.1 Acidimicrobiia bacterium | reverse complement strand
GTGCGCGCACGATCCGTCTGGACAACGGACGGATGCTGCCCGAGATCGTCGAGAGGGGCGACCTCAAGGACTTCTTTGCGGTCTACGGGCGGGTGGCGCGGCGCATGGTGCCGACCTCCGGCGTCTCCACGCAGGAGATGGAGCGTGGCCGTCCGCCGTTGACCGCGTTCGAGCAGTACATCAAAGGCCTCGTCGCCTCGGCGGCCGAGACCCAGATCGGATTCCTGACCCAGGCCCTCACGCTGTATCCCGTCTTCCAGCGCGCGCGGCTCGCGCTGTGGGAGGTCCACACCGGGCAGGGCCAGCACAAGGAGGCGCTGGCCGCGGCACGGCAGGTGCCCGCGGCGCATCGCCTCGGACGCCAGGCGCGCTTCAGGGCCGGCGTGTCGCTGCTGCACCTGAATCAGCTTCCGGACGCATTCACCACCCTCAACGAGCTGCACCTCGAGAAGCGCGACGCCGCGCTCGCCAACAACATCGGCATCGTGCAGCTTCGCCGCGCGGCCCCTTCGACTGCGCTCAGGGCAGGCGGCCCCCCGGGCGGACGGGCGATTGCGTTTCTCGGCGAGGCGGTCGCGCTCGACGACACCGATTCGGATCTCTTCTTCAACCTCGGGTACGCGTACTGGCTGGACCGCGACGCGCAGGGCGCGATCCACTGGCTGCGCGAGGCCGTCCGCCGCAATCCGGCTGACGACGCGGCGCATTACGTGCTGGGCGTGGCGCTGCAGGCGACGGGCAGCACCGCGGAGGCGGCGCGGGAGAAGGAGCTCGCCAGGCAGCTCTCCTCCACATACGTCGAGTGGGAGGCGAAGCAGGGGACGGCCAACGCGGTGCCGCGCGGGCTCGAGCGGCTGAAGACCGAGCTCGACGTGCCCGCCGTGCTCCGCGTCGAGAGCACGGTGGTCGCCGCCGAGCAGCGCGATCAGCGCGACCTGGCGGCGTTCCATCTCGAGCGCGGCCGCCGCTTCTTCGAGCAGGAGCGCGACGCGGAAGCGATCGCGGAGCTGCGCCGCACCACGTTCCTCGCGCCGTACACCAGTGACGCGCATCTGCTGCTCGGACGGATCTATCTCCGCAACGGCCGCATCGCGGACGCCGTCGATGCGCTGAAGATTTCCGTGTGGAGCGATCCCTCGAACGCGGCGGCGCGCGCGCTGCTCGACGACGCGAGCCGGCGATAACGATTTCAGATCGATCGATCGCGATCCGTACAAATGTCAGATCGCGCGTGTTTCGGCGAAAACGGCGCGATCTCGCGTGCTAGAATGCGCACCGTGATGCAGGATGACGCATTCCACGAGATTCAGTTGAACGGAAAGCAGCTGGTCTTCCTGTTCATGGCCGCCACCGTGGTGGCCGTCGTGATCTTCCTGTGCGGCGTGATGGTCGGCCGCGGCGTGCCACAGCAGCTCGCGGGCAACGCCACCGGGGTGCCGATCGAGGCGAGCCTCGATCCCACCGCCGCGATCGGCAGCGATGCGGGCGAGCCGCCCGCCGCGTCCTCGTCGTCAACCAATTCCGGCGCCGCCCCGGTGACCGCGGGCGAGACGCTGACCTATCCAGGGCGCCTCGAAGAGCCGACGCCGCCAGTGGAAACGCTGAAGGCGCCGGCCGAGACTGCCGCGACCACGAGCGTGCCGGCGCCCACCCCGCCGCCCGCGCCGGAGCCGGTGGTCGAGGCGCCCCGCCCTGTCGCTGCCGCGCCGACGCCTATGGCACCTGCCCCGAGCCGGGTCGAGGCGCCTGCCGCGCCGGAGCCGGCCGGCAACCCTTCGACGACGCCAGGGGCAGGCGGGTTCGTCGTCCAGGTCGCCGCCGTGAAGCAGCGCGGCGAGGCCGACACGATCGCGCGCCGCCTCAGCGGCAAGGGGTACCCCGCGTTCGTCACCACCGCCCCCGGCGGCGTCCAGATGTTCCGCGTCCGCGTCGGCACGTTCCCCGACCGCCGCGAGGCCGAATCGGTCGCCGGCCGCCTGCAGAAGGAAGAGCAGTTCAAGCCCTGGATTACGCGATAGCGGCGCTATCGCGCTGTTGTTCGCCGTTCCACGTTCCCGGTTCCCGGTTCATGTTCGGGGTTCAGCCGGCTCTTCGCTTCTCGGCGTTTGCCTTCAGCCACGCGGCGTAGTCGGCTTCGCTGATTTCGCCGGCGGCGAGCCCGAGGGTCTGGATGACCGCCTCCGCCTCCGGCGCCGTGAACCGGCCGCCATTCAACTCGATAAAGAGCACCGCCACGGCAAACGCGACGCGCGTGTTGCCGTCGGCGAACGGAGGGTTTCTGGAGACCCCGAACGCGTAACTGGCGGCGAGATCGGAGAGCCCCGGCTTCCCGTAGGCGACGAGGTTCTCTGGCCGGGCAAGGGCGGACTCCAGGAGGCCCTCGTCTCTGATACCGGATGCGCCGCCGAATGCAGTCAGGAGCTGTTCGTGGAGCGGGAGGACGGTTTCCCGAAGCACCCAGACGGGCCGCTTCACTTCGCGAGTTCGCGCAGTGCGTTCCGGTAGCGGCGGAGGACGTCTTGCGCGGCTTCGAGCTGCCGCGCGACCTCCGGGTTCGTGGGAGTCAGACGCAGACTGCCGTCGGGCGCCTCGGTCACGCAGACGCTGTCTCCCTCCTCCACGTTCAGATGCGCCAGTGCTTCTTTCGGGAGCACCACGCCGACCGAGTTCCCGATTCGCCGGATCTTCAGCTCCAGGACCATGTCACAGTGTGGCCACAAACGTTATAACGCGCAAGCCATGGATGGTTACGGGCACTGACCGAACGCGAATGCCGGCGAGCGCCTCCATTTGCTGCTATTGTCTCCGCGCGAGGTGATGGCATGACGCGGACACTGCTGCTCACGATCGGCCTGGCTGCTGCACTCACGACGGCGGCCGCCCAGCAACCGGCGCCCGCCGGCGGCGCGCGCATCTACAACACGGTCAAGACGAAGCTCCAGCAGGGGCGGCAGGTGGTCGGCGCCACGGTTGGCATCCCCGACGCCGAGGTCTACTGCGCGGTCGCGAATTCTGGCTTCGACTTCACGTGGATCGAGATGCAGCACAGCACGCTCTCGTACACGGACGTGGCGCGGATGATCTTCGCGTGCAAGGGGGCGCCCGCCATTCCGTTCGTCCGCGTGCCGGATGCCACCGAAGGCGACATTCAGAAGGCGACCGACATGGGCGCGCTCGGGATCATCGTGCCGATGGTGGACACGGTGGAGAAGGCCGAGAACGCGGTGAAGTTCGCGAAGTATCCGCCCATCGGCCGCCGCAGCCAGGGCTCGGGCCAGTACGGCGCGGTGTGGGGCGCCGACTACCGCGCCAGCGCGAACGACAACATCATGATCGTCGCGATGATCGAGAACCCGGCCGGCGTCGCCATCGCCGACAAGATCGCCAGTGTCCCGGGCGTGGACGTCGTCTTCGTGGCGAGCACGGACCTCGGCAGCTTCTCGGGGCTGCGCCAGGGCGACGCGAAGTACGAATCGCTGGTCACCACGGTGCTCGAGGCGACGACGAAGGCGGGGAGGAGAGTGGGCGGCCCGCTCGCGTGGAAGGACACCCGCAAGGGCTACAGCTTTTTCCAGGGGCCGAGCGAGACGGCGCTGCTGCGCACCGGGTCGAAGGTGACGCTCAGCGGCCAGCCGGACGCCGGCCAGCCGCGCGGTGTGGCGCCGACGGAGGGAAGCGAGCGGTAGGTGGTAGGTGGTAGGTGGTAGGTGGTAGAGCTCAGGTCTGAAGGCCGGCCTTGCCCGCTTCCACCACGAGCGTCCCGCCGACACGCACGGGCTGGTCAGGGCGAGTAACCGCATCCAGAACCTTGAAATCCGCACGCATCGACTCCGGCGTGGCCGTACAGGCGATGTAGCCACGGCGGTTGCTGTGATAGCGGATATGCGGGTTGTCGCCCTTGATTTGATCCCAGTTGAGCGCGACGTCGCTTCCGTCGCCGCCGGCGGAGATCGACGTGTTGGTGAGCTCGGCCCCGATCGTCTCCGATTTCGGGTTCGAGAAATCGAGCTTCAGATCGGCGCCGAAGTGCTGGTGCACATCACCCGACAGCACGATCGGGTTCGGCGCGCGCGTCTCCCTCAGCCGTGAGTAGAGACGGTCACGGGCCGGCACGTATCCGTCCCACTTGTCCATCGAGAATCGGCCCGTCGGGTCCGATGCCCGCATGTCGCGTGCGAACGAGTAGACCTGCTGGCTGAGCACGGTCCACCGCGCGCTCGCCGTTGCCAGATTGTCGAACAGCCACTGCTCCTGCTCCGCGCCGAGCATGGTGCGCGCCGGGTCGAGCGCCGCGGCGCAGTCGGTCCGGTTGCCGTCGCCGCACGCCTGGTCGGACCGCCATTGGCGCGTGTCGAGCACGCTCAGATCGATGAGGTTCCCGAAGCGCAGACGGCGATGAAGGCGCAGCTGGCTGCCTGCAGGAAAGGCCGAGGCGCGCAGCGGCATGTGCTCGTAGTAGGCCTGGTAGGCGGCGGCCCGCCGCAGCAGGAACAGCTCGGGCGGCGTGCCTTTCTCGTCGATATCGCCTGCGTAGTTGTTCTCCACCTCGTGATCGTCCCAGCTCACGACGAACGGCGCGGACGCGTGCGCCGCGATCAAGTTCGCGTCTGACTTGTACTGTGCGTACCGGTTCCTGTAGTCGACGAGCGTGTAGGACTCGTTGCCTCGATGCTGCCGGACACTGATACCGTCCTGTCCGCCGTCCGCGCGATATTCGTAGATGTAGTCGCCCGTGTGGATGACGAAGTCGAAGGCCTCTTCGGCGATGCGCCGATAGGCCGTGAAAAGACCTTCTTCGTAGTGGCTGCAGCCGCACACGGCGAACCGCACGCGATCGACAGTGCTTCCGGTGGCCGGCGCGGTGCGCGCACGGCCAGTCTGGCTGATCTCGTCTCCGGCTCTGAAGCGGTACCAGTAGTCGCGGCCGGACTCGAGGCCTTCTACCTCGACGTGCACGCTGTGGCCAAGCTCCGGATGTGCCGCCGTCGCGCCTTTTCGCTCGATGTTCCGAAACAGCCGATCGCGCGCCACCTCGTACTCGACATCAATCCGGACAGGCGGCATGCCGCCACCCTCGAGCGGGTCTGGTGCCAATCGTGTCCAGAGCACGACGCTCGAAGGCAGTGGATCGCCTGACGCCACGCCCAGCGAAAACGGATAGGCGGTGAAGATGGGACGAGTCAGGACCTGGGCCGCGAGAGGACGCTGCGTCACCGCCGCGGCCCCAAGGAACGAGAGCGCCCGAAACAGTTCCCGGCGCGTCAGCCGGGACACTGCTCGGTCGTAGGCGGTGACAGGCGGCCGGCCGTGAGTTGCTGCCACCTCCGACCTACCACCTACCACCTACCACCTAGTACTGCAGTCGCGCCAGCTGATCCAGCAGCTTCCCGCGCGCGCTGTCGGCGGGCACGAAGCGCTGCACGCGCTCGCCGTTGAACACCTCGCCCGTGTAGATGTTGCCCTGCGAGTCGAGCGCGATCATGTGGAGCCCGAACCACTGGCCGCCGTTCTCGCCCATCTGGCCCATCGAGCCGAGCACCTTGCCGCTCTTCCGGTCGAGGAACCAGATCTTGTTGTTGGTCAGGTCCGAGATGAACAGCATCCGCTGTTCCTTGTCGGGCGAGAACGCCACGCCGCCGGTCGATCCGCCGGCGCCCGTCGTCTCGGCGAGCGTGAACTCGGAGACGAACGTGCCGTTCTTGTCCGTGACGTGGATGCGGTTGGCGTTGCGGTCCGCGGCATACACGAGCCCGTCGTTCGAGACGTTGACCGTGAGGTGCCCGGCAAACTCCTTCGGCATCGGCCCGCCCGGGGTGTAATCGCGGTCCGCGTCGTTCGTGCTCACCTGCGAGAGCGGCCTGCCGTAGGCGCCCCAGCCGCGCTTGAACGCCAGCGTCTTGAAGTCGAAGACCATGATCCGGCCGCCGAGGTAGCTGTCGGCGACGTAGATGTCGTTGTCGGCCTCGATGATGCGGATCTCCTCGACCTGGCCGACGATCATCGGCGCGGTCGGCGGATACTTCTTGCGATAGGCCTCCTGGGCCGCCTGCGCCGCCGCCTGCGCGGCGGGATCGGCGCCGCGTCCGCGTCCGCCGCCCTGGTTCGGGAACGTCCCGGTCGGTCCGGCACTGCCGCGTCCGGGCACGCGCGCGGCCGCGCCG
>VFYY01000206.1 GCA_016871375.1 Acidimicrobiia bacterium | reverse complement strand
AGCTGGTCGGCGTAGGTCCGGACGGGCGCGAACGCCGGCGTCGGCACCCGCGGCACGCCGGCGGCGAGCGGCGTGTACAGGTTCGCGAGCTCGGCGTCGGCCTCGAGCCCGACGTTGGCGGTGGTCGCGTTGATGCCGACGGTGAACGTCTCCTCGTTGACGAACGTCAGCGCGTAGCCGCCGCGGACCGACGTCCGCCCGCTGCGGAACGGATCCCAGGCGAAGCCGACCGACGGCGCGACGTTGTCGCGATCGGGGCCGTAGAAGCCGCCGCCGACGAACGACACGCGGCCGTTGGGATCGAGCAGCGCGTCGCGCACCGGGCGGCCGGCGACGACCGGCAGCAGCGCCAGGTTGTCGTCTTCACGCAGCGGACTGTAGTACTCCCACTTCAACCCGGCGCGCACGGTGAAATTTGGCCTGAGGCGCCAGTGGTCCTGAAAGTACGCGGACGTGTTGTTCAGCCTGTAATTCGCGTCGAACGGCGCGCCCGGCCGGAATCCGGACGCCCGGTCGCGCACGCGGAACGTCTGGACGACGTCGCTGACCGTGCCCGAGAGCAGCGCCAGCCACGCGTTCGCGGAGGCGAGGTCGGCGGCGCTGATGCCGCCGGGAAACTGGCCGGCAGTCAGCTGCACGTCCGCCGGGGCCGCCGCGCTGAACCCGAACCCGACGTCGGGCAGGCGTCCGAAGGCGTCGAACACGTTCACGCGGACCTGCTGGAGCTGGCCGCCGAACTGCAGCTCGTGGCTGCCGCGCAGCCATGAGCCGGCGCTGCTGTAGTGATAGGTGCGCGTGTCGCGCTCCTGCGGCTGGACGCGGACGACCGGATTGGTCACCAGCGGGAGCGTGAACAACGCTGCGCCGAAGTCCTCGCCGCTCTCGAAGGCGACGGGCGCGCGATTGCCGCCGCCGCGCACCTCGTGCGTCAGCGTCGACCGGCTCCAGCGCCAGGCGCCGACGTACCGCTTCACCGTCGAGTCGGTGAAGACGAGCGGCCGCTCGTGGACCGGGTCGAGGTCGCTGCGGTCGTCGGTCTCGTGGAACCACGCGTAGTTCGCCTCGAAGCGGTGGGCCGGCGTGGGGGCGTAGTCGAGGCGGAGCCCCCACTGGTCTCGCCGCGTGTGGTTCTGCTGGAGGAAGCGGTAGCCGGCGGTGTTGAGGCGCCGCGCGTCGGTCGAGCCCCCCACGTCGAAGTTGTTCACGAGCCGCGGCGGCGGCAGCCGGCTCAGGATGTCGCGCTGCACGATCGGATCCGGCCGAAGGCCCGACAGCTGCAGCACGTTGGCCGCGCGGATCTGGCCGTCCGCCCCCACGTAGCGGAAGACGCCCTGCGGCAGGTCGTCGTGCAGCGGGATGACGCTGTTCTGGCTGGCGTCGGTCGTGCGCCGGAAGCCCTCGTAGTAGCCGTAGAAGAACAGCCGGTTCCGCACGACCGGCCCGCCGAGCGTGCCGCCGAACTGGTTACGCCGCAGCGTGGGCGCGGGCAGGCCGGTCCGCTCGTTGAAGAACGAGTTCGCGCCGCGCGCGTTCGTGCGGTTGAACCCGAACACGTTGCCGCGGAACATGTTCGTGCCCGAGGGCGTCACGAGCCGTACCGACGTCGCCCCGCCCGCCGCCTCCGCGCCCGGGAGCGCCGTCGTGATCGTGAACTCCGCCACCGTGTCGGCGGTGGGCCGGTTCGGCACGAAGTCGAGCGCGTTGATCCGGATGAAGTTGTCCTGGACGTTCACCCCGTCGATCGTCACCTGCGTCCACGTCGCGCGCCCGCCGTTGATCGCCGTGGTCGTCCGCGTCGGGATGCCCGGCACGCCCGCCTGCAGGCGGATCAGCTCGATCGGGTTGCGGCCGTCGAGCGGGAGGTCGACGATCTGCCGCTCGACGACCGTCTGCGTCACCTCGGGCGTCGTCGTCTGGACGGGCGGTCCGCCTCCGACGACGGTCACCGCCTCGGTGAGCGGCCCGACCTCGAGGTGCACCGTGAGCGAGCGCTCGACGCCCACGTTGACCTCGACATCGGTGAAGGTCGCCGGCCGGAAGCCGGCGAGCGTCACGGTCACGGTGTAGACGCCCGGTTGGAGCTGCGGAAAGACGAACGCGCCCACCTCGCCCGTGGTCGTCGTCTGCGTCTGGCTCGTGAGGGCGTTCTCCAGCATGACGGTCGCGCCCGGCACGACCGCGCCGGTGTGGTCGAAGACGGTGCCCGCAAGGCGGCCGGAGGCCGACTGCGCCGACGCGACGCCGCAGACGGAGGCGGACGCGAGGACGAGCGCCTGCCCGCAAACCGCCAACCGCACCTGAACACGAACCGAGAAGCGAGCACCGAGCAGTGTGAACAGCACGGTCGTCAGTGCCCCAGCACGAGCGCAAAAAGGAGCGGCGCCACGATCGTGGCATCCGACTCGATGATGAACCGCGGCGTGTCGACGTCGATCTTCCCCCACGTGATCTTCTCGGTCGGCACCGCCCCCGAGTACGACCCGTAGCTCGTGGTCGAGTCGCTGATCTGGCAGAAGTAGCGCCAGCGCGGGACGGTCCGGCCCAGATCCTGCGACAGCATCGGGACGACGCAGATGGCGAAGTCGCCGGCAATGCCGCCGCCGATCTGGAAGAACCCGGTCGGGCGGCCGTCGGCCTCGCGCATGTACCACTCGGCGAGCGCCAGCATGTACTCGACGCCGGTGCGCACCGTGTGCGGATTGCTGACGTCGCCACGCATCAGCCGCGCGGCGAACGCATTGCCGAGCGTCGAGTCCTCCCAGCCGGGGACGAACACGGGGATGTTGCGCCCGGCGGCGGCGACGACCCAGCTCTCGGCCGCGTCGATCGCGTAGAGCGGCGCCAGCCGCTGCTCGCGGATCACGCGGTAGGCGTATTCGTGCGGAAACCAGCGTTCGCCCTGCCGATCGGCCTCGACCCACAGGTCGTGGAACGCGCGCTCGACGGTGGTGGCGGCTGTCGTCATCGGCACGCAGACGTCGGTGATGCGGCTCAGCCCCTGCTCCGCGAGGCGGCGCTCGTCCTGCGGCGTGAGATCGCGGTAGCCGGGCGTCGGCACGTACTGCGGGCGGCCCACGAGGCCGAACAGATCCTCCTCCAGATTGGCGCCCGTGCACGTCACCGCGTGCACCTTGTCGCAGCGGATCATCTCGGCCAGCGACAGGCCGAGTTCGGCCGTACTCATGGCGCCGGCCAGCGTCACCATCATGCGCCCGCCCTCGTCCAGCAGCGCGCTCCAGGCATCGGCTGCCTCGATGACCACCGCCGCGTTGAAGTGCCTGAAGTGGCGCCGGAGGTAGGCGGACACAGGGCCGTATCCCATGACGGTGACATCATACCGGCGTCCGCACCGGCTCGCGCTGCGAACCGGCGCGCGTGCGGCCGGGCGAGTCCGGTCAGACCTGTTCCGGCGTCCGGCCGACGAGGGTCGAGACCGTGTGCGCGAGCGCGTCGGGGTCGACCGGCTTCGGCAGGTGGCAGTCGTAGCCGGCCGCGATCGCCAGCTGCCGATCGCGGAGGCTCGCATACGCGGTGACCGCCAGCGCGGGGATCCTTCGATCGCGTCCGCGTTCGAGGGCGCGGAGGCGTCGAATCAGCGTGTACCCGTCCTCCACGGGCATGCCGATGTCGGCGATCAGCACGTCGTGGCAGCCCCCCCGCAGCTCGGTCAGCGCGCTGGCGGCCGACCCGACCGCGGAGACCGATGCGCCCACGCGCTGCAGCGCGAGCGTGAGCAGCTCGCGCGTGTCCGCGTCGTCGTCGACGACCAGGATCGCGACGCCGGCGAGCGGCTGACCCGCGTGGCGGACCTTCAGGGCGGACCCGGGCCCGTCGGCCTGCGGCGCAGCGGGGCCGGCCATCCGGACCGGCAGGTCCACCGTGAAGGTGGTGCCCAGGCCGGGCCCGGCGCTCGCCGCATGGACCGTGCCCCCGTGCGCCTCCACCGGCTCGCGCACGATCGCCAGACCCAGCCCGAGGCCGCCGTGCTGCCGCGAGGGGCTGCTGTCCTGCTGGCGGAACCGATCGAACACGTGCGGCAGGAAGTCCGCGCTGATGCCCTCGCCGGTGTCGGCCACGCGGATCTGCACGCGATCGGCGATCGACTCGATGCCGATCGAGACCCGTCCGCCGCGCGGCGTGAACTTCACGGCATTCGACAGCAGGTTCCAGACGATCTGCTGCATCCGGTCCGCGTCGACCACGACGGGCTGGAGCGCCGGCGGCAGCGTTGCGTCGATGGCCACCCCGCGGCTGTCGGCCGCGGGACGGACGACCTCGATTGCCGCCCGGACCACGGCGGGGAGGTCGGCGGCGGCGAGACTCAGGCGGAGCTTGCCGCTCATGATGGCCGACAGGTCGAGCAGATCCTCGGTGAGCTGGGCCTGGATCCGCGCGTTCCGTTCGATGGCGTCCAGCGCGTGCTGCAGCCGTTCCGGCGAGAGCCGCGTGTCGCGCATCATCCGGGCCCAGCCGAGGATGGAATTGAGCGGGGTGCGCAGTTCGTGCGACAGGACCGCCAGGAACTCGTCTTTCAGACGGCTCGCCGCCTCGGCCTGTGCCCGCGCGCCCTTTTCCAGCTCCAGCAGCTGCTCGCGCTCCCGCTCGATTCGCTTCCGATCCGTGATGTCGACGACGACCCCCATGAGGCCCTGGTACTCGCCGGCGGCGCCGCGCACCCCGTTGACGCTGCTGCTGGCCCAGAGCGTCGATCCGTCCTTGCGGAGGTAGCGCGTCTCGAGGACGGCGTCCGACTCGTGGCCGGCGAGCCGGGTGATGGCCTCGAGCACGGCCGGCAGGCTCTCGCGGTGGGTCACGTCGGTGAGATGCATGCCGACGAGCTCGGCCTCCGTGTACCCGAGCATGTCGCACAGGCTGCAGTTGACGAGCGTGATGCGCCCGGCGGCGTCGAGCTGCACGACTCCGGTCGTCGTCTGGTTGACGATGGTGCGGAAGCGGCGCTCGCTCTCGCGCAGCGCGCGCTCCGTGTGCGTCCGCTCCGCGATCTCCGCCTGCGCCTGCTCGTACAGCCGGGCGTTGTCGATGGCGAGCGCCGCGGCGGCCGCGATGCCGACGGTGAGGCGCTCGGCGCGGTCGGTGAAGACGCCGGTCTTCGAATGGCCGAAGAACAGTCCCCCCAGCACCTCGCCCGATCGCGACGTCACCGGCACCGCCAGGTAGCTCCGGACCGGCAGATGCCCGCGCGGCATGCCGTGGTGCGGAGGGTTCTGCCCGTAGCGCGGATCGTCGCGAAGATACGCGTCCTCCCAGGTGCGGACCTCGAGCTGCCCGCTCTGCTCCGTGGCGCCGACGTCGATCCCGTGGTGCTGGCACGCCTGCAGGTGCTCGTCGCGCCGGCGGCCGTCGACGACATGAAACACCTTCTCGTGGCGATCGATGCCTTCCTTGAAAAACGGCATCAGCACTCGGTTCTGCTCGTCGGCCGAATGAAAGAACGCGCAGATGTGCCGGGTGTTCTTGAGCGTGCGCCCGGCAAGGCGCACGGGTGCCGGTGTCTCCGTTATGTGTGTCCTCCTGATGGTGCCGTGAACCTTCCCCATGCTCGAATCGCGGCGGGAGCCGAGTCGGCGCGCGCGCCGCCCGGCCTGCGCAGACTTCGATTATGTTGCTGCACGCGGGCGTCGTCCAGCACAACAGCGGCTGAGCTGCCGCCAGCTCAGCAACGGTGTAGAATACGACCCGCTTTCAGTCCTTCACCTTCGGCAGCGATGGAGGTTGACGTGGCATCACGACAGACGTTTCTCGTTCTCGCGCTCGCGCTGGCCGTCAGCGCATCGGATCGCGCGGGCGCACAGGGAGGCGCGGCCGTCCCGTTCAAGCTGGGCACGTTCGAGCAGAGCGGGCGCGCGTTCGTCGGCATGGTTCTCCGCGATACCCAGGTCGTCGACATCGGACGCGGGAATGCCGCGTACGAGGCGTCCAACAGTTCGGCGCCGCGGCTGACCGCGCCCACCGACATGAAGCAGCTGATTGTGCGCTACGACGCCGAGTGGCGGCAGCGGCTCCAGGCAATCGCCAAGGTGGTCTCGAGCGCGGGCAGCCCGCCCGCGTACGTAATGCCCGTGAGCGCCCTGCGGGTGCTGCCGCCGGTGCGGCCGTCCGTGCAGCTCAACGCCGGCGGCAACTACGTCGAGCACACCGAGGGGATCGCGGCCA
>VFYY01000205.1 GCA_016871375.1 Acidimicrobiia bacterium | reverse complement strand
GGCCTACGTGCCGTTCGTCGTGCGGCCGATCGACTTCGCCGTCGTCATCGTCGCCGCGGTCGTCATCTGCTTCCTCGCCACCATCTACCCGTCGCGGCAGGCGTCGCGGCTCGATCCCGTGCAGGCGCTGCGCTTCGAGTGATGGCGTTGGTTGCCGTGCGCGGCCTCAACAAGACCTACGTCGTCGGCAGCCAGCACATCCACGTGCTGCGCGATCTCGAGCTCGAGGTCGCGGCGGGCGAGATGGTGGCCGTCGTCGGCGCCTCGGGCGTGGGGAAGAGCACGCTCCTGCACCTGCTCGGCGGGCTGGACCGCGCGGACTCGGGCGTCGTGCAGGCGGCGGGCGTCGAGTTGACGCAGCTCCCGGACGGCGAGCTCGTCGCGTTCCGCAACAGGAGCGTCGGGTTCGTGTTCCAGTTTCACCATCTGCTGCCGGAGTTCACGGCGGCGGAAAACGTCGAGATGCCGATGCGCATCGCGAAGCTGCCGCACGAGGAGTCGCGCCGCCGCGCGGCGGACCTGCTGGCGCGCGTCGGCCTCAGCGAGCGGGTGACGCACCGGCCGGGGATGCTGTCGGGAGGCGAGCAGCAGCGCGTCGCCGTCGCCCGCGCGCTCGTCATGCGTCCGGCGGTGCTGCTGGCCGACGAGCCCACCGGCGATCTCGACGAGACGACCGCCGAGTCGCTGCACCTGCTGCTGCGTGACATGCACGCCGAGCACGGGCTGACGTCCATCATCGCCACGCACAACCCGCGGCTCGCCGCCGCCTGCGACCGCGTCCTGCGCCTCGAGCGCGGCCAGCTCCACCCGGCGTAGATCCCCGGCGGGTCCGCTCGCGATGGATCCCCCGCGCTCGCGGGCGTTCGGCGGTTGAGCGACGTACGTAGGCCGGGTCCCGTGGCGCGAGTGCGAAGGCAACGCGCCACGGACCCGGTTCGGCGGGTCCGCTCGCGATGGATCCCCGCGCTCGCGGGTGTTCGGCGGGTCCGCTCGCGATGGATCCCCGCGCTCGCGGAACCCGCCCTACGTACGACGGTTGAGCGACGTACGTAGGCCGGGTCCCGTGGCGCGAGTGCGAAGGCAACGCGCCACGGACCCGGCTACCGAACGCTATCGATCAACTCGTCAACACTCCAGACGCTCGACCCGAGATGCGGGTACTCCCGCGGCGTCCGCGCGAGCCCCGCGCGCACGGGGTTCTCGATGATGTAGCGCGCAAAGGCCTTGGCGTCGTCTCCGGGCCTGAGCACCCGCTCGTAGCATCCGTCCTGCCAGAGGCGTCCTCCGACGCGCGCCGTGCAGCGCTGACCGGAGCCTTGCTTGAAGTGCTTCACGAACCGCCGCAGGTCGGATTGCTCCGTGCGTCCCTCGACCAGCAGGTGCGCGTGATCGGGCATCACACAGAACGCCAGGATCGCAAACCTTGTGAGGCGCGCCGTACGCAGAAACTGCAACCTCACGAGCGCGACGACAGCCGGATCACGGAAGGTCGGGCGCCGTTCATGCGTGCAGAACGTCAGGAAATAGCGATAGGGACCGCGGTAGGCGAAGCCGGGAAGGCGCTGCGGTCGGGACATGACGTCGATCGCGATTGGCAATGCGCGTGCCGGCGGTCCGGCCGGCGGGTCCGCTCGCGATGGATCCCCCGCGCTCGCGGAACCCGCCCCACGTACGTCGCTTTCGTACGTAGGCCGGGTCCCGTGGCGCGAGTGCGAAGGCAACGCGCCACGGACCCGGCGTAACGCCAGACGGACTACGCCGCGGGGAGCGGGGGCGGGGCGACGCCGCCGCGGCGGCGCTGGAGCCACGCGAGGATCACGGCGCCCATGCCCAGCGTCCACGCGAGGTACTCGACGAAGAACCCGGTGGCCACGAGCGGGAACGTGAGGAACGCGCCGCCCGCCACCGCCGCCGAGCGCGCGAGGATCGTCACCAGCCCGATCAGGATGATGCCGACCAGCACCGTCACGTAGGGGCTGCGGTCCGTCCAGCCGAAGCGCGCGTTCAGCCACCGCCCGGCCTGATACGCCACGCCCGTGAAGCCGACCAGGCACATGACGATCGCCCCGAAGACGGCGAAGGGCAGCAGGAGCAGCAGCGGGATGCCGATGATCGAGATCGCCAGCACGATGCAGGTGATGACGAGCAGGGGGAAGAACACGAGCTGCGCGAAGAAGCCGACCAGCCCCGCGCGCAGCGGATCGGCCGCCGTGCGGTCGGCAATGCGCTCGATCGAATTGCCCGCGAACGCGACGACGATCAGCGAGAAGAGCGCCAGCAGCCCGATGCGGATCAGCGACCCGGCCAGGCTGCCGAGGCGGCCGGCGACCGTGTCCCGAAGGAAGCCGCCGACGTTCGGCCGCGGCCAGGGACCGGTGCCCACGCCGACGTTGTCGATGTTCCCTTCCACGCGCGCGCCGCTCGCGCGGTTCAACATTCCGCCAATCACGTTCACGTCGTCCCTGATCACCGACTCGTTCCCCAGGTAGGCGTTGCCCATCACCACCGTCACTTCGCCGTCCACTTCACCGTCGATATTCGCGTTGCCCATGATGACGACGACGTCCCCCTCGACACGCTCATCGCGCGCGACGGTCACGTTGCCGACGATGCGGACGATGTCGCCGCCGCGGCGGACGTTGCGATCGATCTCCGGCGGCCCGGGGGGCTCGGGGGGGTCCACCCCCGGCAGCGGTGGCGGCGCGGGCACGCCGGGAACAGGCGGCGCCCCCACCGGCGGCGCGGCGCTCCCGGCCATGCGTCGCTGCTCCGCGGCGGTCAGATACGACACGCGAAGGACGAGATCGGCGTCGCGTCCCAGGCGGTCGCGCAGTTCGCGGCCCGTGACGGTGTCGCCGTTGATGAAGACGGCGCCGTCGCGGATTTCAATCAGGCGGATGTCGCGGCCGCCGTCGCGCGGCACCAGGCCGACGCCGTCCTGCAGCGCGAGGATGTCGTAGCGCTGGCGCAGGTTGTCGCGCAGGGCGGTAGCGTCGCCCTGGCGCGCCTCCAGCGAGGCCGCCAGCACGACGCCGAGCGCCAGCACGAGCGCGGCGCGGGGCGGAACGGTCCGTAGACGGGTCATTGCGTCTTCTCCTCATCGCGCAGCAGCCGCTGCAGGCCGTAGAGGGCCGCGGCGCCCACGAGCTCGAGTGCCAGCAGTCCCAGGCCGATCTGGGACGTCGCGATCGTGCCCGCGAGGATGGTGCCCGCCCGCCCCGCGATCGACCACCAGTCTGCGCCTTCCTGCAGCGCCAGGAACAGCCACACGACCGCGCGAGGCAACAGCGCCAGCCCGCGCGCCAGTGCCGCCACGATCGCGCCCCCCACGAGGTAGACCCCCAGGACCGCCAGGCCCAGCCACGCGGCGCCGATTCCGAAGGCGATGGCCAGACGCGGAAGTCGGCGCTTCGTCGGAGGCACAGACACTCATGATTACGCGAAGCCGGGGGCGAAGGTTCAGAATAGGCGCATGCCAGAAACCGTCGGCTTCATCGGGCTGGGCCTCATGGGCCGGCCCATGGCGAAGAACCTCCTCACGGCGGGCTACCCGCTCGTCGTCCACAGCCGCAGCCGCGGTCCCGTAGACGATGTCGTCGCCGCCGGCGCGCGGGAGGCCGCGTCCCCCGCGGACGTCGCGCGCCAGGCGACGCGCATCATCACGATGCTGCCGGACTCGCCGGACGTCGAGCAGGTGCTGGAGGGGCCGCAGGGCGTCTTCAGCGCGATTCAGCGCGGCACGATCATCGTGGACACGAGCAGCATCGCGCCGGCCACCGCGCGGCGGCTCGCGGCGCGCGCGCAGGCGCTCGGCGCGACGATGCTCGACGCACCCGTGAGCGGCGGCGAGATCGGCGCGATCGACGGCACGCTGTCGATCATGGTCGGCGGCGACGCCGCCGCGTTCGCCGCGGTCACGCCGATCCTCGATGTCGTCGGCAACCCGGAGCGCGTCGTCCTCATCGGCGACGCCGGGGCGGGGCAGGTCTGCAAGCTCTGTAACCAGATGGTGCTCGGCGGGACGATCGCCGCCGTCGGCGAGGCGTTCGCGCTGGCGCGCAAGGCCGGCGTCGATCCCGCCAAGGTCCGACAGGCGCTGCTCGGCGGGTTCGCGGCAAGCCGTGTGCTCGAAGTGCATGGCGAGCGGATGCTGAAGGGCAACTACACGCCGGGCTTCCGCACCGAGCTCTTTGCGAAGGACCTGCGCAACGTCGCCGCCGCGGTGGCCGAGCACCACGCGCCGGCGCCGGTGAGCGCCGTCGTCCAGCAACTCGTCAACGCGCTCGTCGCGCAGGGACGCGGCAGGAATGACTATGCGGAGCTCGGGAAGATCGTCTTCGAGCTGGCGGGACTCGAGTAGCGGGTCAGGCATCTGCCCAAGGCGTTGGCGGAACCCTAAGCAGACCTAACACTTAGCGGCGCCCCGCCATGGTGGTCCCCCAGCTTTGCCTTATAATGACGGGCATAGAGGGACAGGCTGGATGTTCGAGCGGTATACAGAACGGGCGCGACGGGTCTTGTTCTTCGCGCGCTATGAGGCCAGCCAGCTCGGCAGCATCTCCATTGAGACCGAGCATCTCCTCCTCGGACTGATCCGGGAAGGCAAGGGTCTGACGAGCCGCATCTTCGCGCGCTCGCACCTGTCGCTCGAGAACATTCGCAAGGAAATCGAAGGCCGCACGGTCTTCCGCGAGAAAGTCTCCACGTCGGTGGAGATTCCGTTCAGCGCCGAAACCAAGCGCGTGCTGCAGTTCGCGGCCGAGGAAGCCGACCGGCTCCTGCACAACTACATCGGCACCGAGCACCTGCTGCTCGGCATCCTGCGCGAGGAACGGTCGGTCGCCGCCAGCATCCTGATGGAGAAGGGGATGCGGCTGCACACGGTGCGCGAGGACATCGTCCAGCTGCTGAACGAGAAGACGACCTTGACGCGGGTCAAGGAAACGCCGCTGCTGGCGGAGTTCAGCCGGGACCTCACGGAAACGGCGATGAAGAACCAGCTCGATCCGCTGGTTGGCCGCGACTACGAGCTGGAGCGCGTGCAGCAGGTGCTCTGCCGCCGCACCAAGAACAACGCGGTCCTCATCGGCGAGCCGGGCGTCGGCAAGACCGCCATCGTCGAAGGGCTGGCGCAGAAGATCGTCTACGGCGACGTGCCGCACTTCCTGGCCGACAAGCGCATCCTCGCGCTGGACATCTCGCTGATCGTCGCCGGCACGAAGTACCGCGGGCAGTTCGAGGAGCGCCTGAAGGCGATCATGAAGGAGCTCACCGAGAACCCGAACATCATCGTGTTCATCGACGAGCTGCACACCCTCGTCGGCGCCGGGTCCGCGGAGGGGTCGCTCGACGCCGCCAACATCCTGAAGCCCGCGCTGTCGCGCGGCGAGATCCGCTGCATCGGCGCGACGACGCCGGCCGAGTACCGCAAGTACATCGAGAAGGACCGGTCCCTGGAGCGCCGCTTCCAGGCGATCAAGGTCGATCCGCCCGCCGAGAAGGAAACGATCGAGATCCTCATGGGCGTGAAGGACCGCTACGAGCAGTTCCACCACGTCGAATACACGCAGGAGGCGATCGAAGCGGCCGTGTACCAGTCGAGCCGCTACATCACCGACCGGTTCCTGCCCGACAAGGCCATCGACCTGGTGGACGAGGCGGGCGCGCGCGCCAAGCTGAAGGAAGCCGGCTACAGCGAGGAGTTCGGCGAGATCAACAAGAGCATCCGCGTCGCCGTCGAGCAGATGGAGAACGCCGTCTCGCAGAAGGACTTCGAGCGGGCGCAGTTCTACCGCGAGCAGGAAGTGTCGGCGCGCGAGAACCTGCAGTTCGTGCGCGAGAAGTTCGACGTCAAGTCGAGCGCGCGCAAGGTCGTCGTCAACAAGGGCGACATCGACGAGGTCGTCTCGAAGTGGACCGGCGTGCCCATCGCCTCCATCAACCAGGATGAGGGCGACAAGCTGCTGCGCATGGAGGCCGACCTCCACAAGCGCGTGATCAGCCAGGAGAAGGCGATTTCAGCCATCTCCCGCGCCATCCGCCGCTCGCGCGCGGGGCTGAAGAACCCCAACCGCCCGGTCGGCAGCTTCATCTTCCTCGGCCCGACCGGCGTCGGCAAGACGGAGCTGGCGCGGGCGCTCGCCAACTTCCTCTTCGGCAGCGACAACGCGCTCATCCGCTTCGACATGTCCGAGTACATGGAGAAGCAGTCGGTCTCCAAGC
>VFYY01000204.1 GCA_016871375.1 Acidimicrobiia bacterium | reverse complement strand
CGCCGAGCGGAGGCGCCGGCGCCGTGGCTGGCGGACAGGCCGCGCCGGTTCCGCCGCCGATTCAGGCCGCGCCCGTGCCGCAGCTCTCGCCGTTCGACATCGAGTGGCGGCGCTGGCTGCACGACGGCATCGTGCCGAACACGGCGTTCACGCCGCGCACGGTTGCCGTGCAGGGCGGCATCGCCTCGCAGCCGCCTGCGGGCGGCGGCCAGGGCCTCGAGGTGGTCTTCCGGCCGGATCCCGCCGTCTACGACGGCCGCTTCGCCAACAACGCCTGGCTGCAGGAGCTGCCGAAGCCGCTCACGAAGCTGACGTGGGACAACGCGGCGCTGATCTCACCCGGGACGGCGGCGCGCCTGACGCTCATCAGCGGCGACGTCGTGGAGCTGCGGCAGGGCGGACGCACGCTCCGCGTGCCGGTGTGGCTCGCGCCGGGACAGGCGCCCGACACGCTCACGCTGCATCTCGGCTACGGCCGCGTGCGTGCGGGCCGTGCCGGCAACGGCAACGGCTTCAACGTCAACGTGCTGCGCACGGCCGGCGCGCTCGACACGCTCCGCGGCGTCGAGCTGGCGAAGACGGGCGAGAGCTATCCGCTGGCGTCCACGCAGGACCACTGGTCGCTCGAGGGCCGCAACCTCGTGCGCGTGGCCACGCAGCAGCAGTACGCGGCGGACCCGGAGTTTGCCGCCAGGCTCGAGCATCAGCCGATCACGGGCCTGACGATGTACGGGGACTTCAAGTACGACGGCTACCGCTGGGGCATGGCGATCGACCAGAACGTCTGCACCGGCTGCAACGCGTGCGTGGTCGCCTGCCAGGCGGAGAACAACGTCCCCGTCGTCGGCAAGTCGCAGGTCCTCAACGGCCGCGAGATGCACTGGCTGCGCGTGGACCGGTACTACACCGGCGACCTCGAGAATCCCGACACCTACAACCAGCCGATGCCGTGTCAGCAGTGCGAGACCGCGCCGTGCGAGGTGGTGTGCCCCGTGTCGGCCACGGTGCACAGCGACGAAGGCCTCAACGACATGGTCTACAACCGCTGCGTCGGCACGCGGTACTGCTCGAACAACTGCCCGTACAAGGTCCGCCGCTTCAACTTCCTGCTCTACCAGGACTGGGACACGCCGTCGCTCTGGCTGCAGCGCAACCCGGACGTCACCATCCGCAGCCGCGGCGTGATGGAGAAGTGCACCTACTGCGTGCAGCGCATCAACCACGCGCGCGTGGCGGCGAAGCTCGAGGACCGGCGCATCCGTGACGGCGAGGTGCTGACCGCCTGCCAGGCGGCGTGCCCGACCGAGGCGATCGTCTTCGGCGACATCAACGACGCGAACAGCCGCGTGGCGCAGCTGAAGCGGAACTCGCTGAACTACGGGCTGCTGCAGGAGCTGAACACGCGCCCGCGCACGACCTACCTGGCGATCGTGCGCAACCCGAACCTGGAGATCGAGCCCACGCCGCCGGCGGCCGGCGGCGAGGGAGCAGCGCAGGGGGACGCGCACTAGATGGCGACCGAGCATCCTCACGATCGGCTGGCCCACGTCAGCGACGGCAGCGCGGCCCTGCGCGTGTCGCCGCCGGTCATCGCGCCCGGCCACACCTTCGAGTCGGTCACCGACAAGATCAGCGGCATCGTCCTCACGAAGCGGACGCCGATCGGCTGGTTCTTCGGCTTTGCCATCGCGTTTGCGTTCCTGATGCTGCTGAACCTGACCATCGGCCACCTGCTGATGACCGGCATCGGCATCTGGGGCAACAACGTCCCGGTGGGCTGGGCCTTCGACATCATCAACTTCGTGTGGTGGATCGGCATCGGCCACGCGGGCACGCTGATCTCGGCGATCCTGCTGCTCTTCCGGCAGCAGTGGCGCACCTCCATCAACCGGTTCGCGGAAGCGATGACGCTGTTCGCGGTCGCCTGCGCCGCGATGTTCCCGCTGCTGCACACCGGCCGCCCGTGGCTGGCGGCGTACTGGCTCTTCCCGTACCCGAACACCATGGGCCTGTGGCCGCAGTTCCGGAGCCCGCTCATCTGGGACGTCTTCGCGGTCTCGACCTACTTCACGGTGTCGCTGCTGTTCTGGTTCACGGGCCTGGTGCCCGACATGGCCACGCTGCGCGACCGCGCGCAGTCGAAGGCCGCGCGCGTGGTCTTCGGCGTGCTGTCGCTCGGGTGGCGCGGGTCGGCCAAGCACTGGCAGCGGTACGAGATGGCCTACCTGCTGCTGGCGGGCATCTCCACGCCGCTGGTGCTCTCGGTCCACTCGGTGGTGAGCTTCGACTTCGCGATCTCGGTGCTGCCGGGCTGGCACGCCACGATCTTCCCGCCCTACTTCGTCGCCGGCGCGATCTACTCCGGGTTCGCGATGGTGATGACGCTCGCGGTGCCGCTGCGGAAGTTCTACCACCTCGAGGACTTCATCACCATGCGCCACATCCACAACATGACGAAGGTCATGCTGGTGACGGGGATGATCGTGGCGTACGGGTACGCGAACGAGGCGTTCTTCGCGTGGTACAGCGCGAACCCCTACGAGGGCTACATGATGATGAACCGCATGACGGGACCGTATGCGGTCTTCTACTGGTCGCTCATCGCGATCAACGCGGCGATGATCCAGCTGTTCTGGTTCCGCCGCGTCCGCGACAACGTCGCGCTGCTCTTCGTCCTCTCGCTCTTCGTCAACGTGGGCATGTGGCTCGAGCGCTTCATCATCATCGTCACGAGCCTGCACCGCGACTTCCTGCCGTCGTCGTGGGACATGTACGCGCCGACGCGGTGGGACTTCGCGATGTTCACGGGCACGATCGGGCTGTTCCTGTCGCTGTTCTTCCTCTTCATCCGTCTGCTGCCGGCGCTGGCGATGTTCGAGCTGCGGACCATCGTGCCGCAGGCCAAGGTGCAGGCGGGGCACCACGGGTAGGGCGATGGCACACGTAGCACCGACCGCGACGATCTACGGCCTGATGGCGGAGTTCGAGACGCCCACGGGGCTGGTCGAGGCCGCCGAGCAGGCGCGCCTGGCCGGCTACAGGAAGCTCGACGCGTATTCCCCGATCCCGATCGACGAGCTCAACGAGGCGCTGGCGCTCCGGCGCACGCGGCTGCCGATGCTGGTGCTGGCCGGCGGGATTCTCGGCGGGCTCGCGGGCTACGGCCTCGAGTACTGGTCGCAGGCCATCGCGTATCCGCTCAACATCGGCGGGCGCCCGCTGCACAGCTGGCCGCACTTCATTCCGGTGACGTTCGAGACGACGGTGCTGGGCGCGGCGCTGTCGGCCTTCGTCGGGATGTGGGCGCTGAACGGCCTGCCGCAGCCGTATCACCCGGTGTTCAACGTGCCCGAGTTCGCGCGCGCGTCGCGCGACCGCTTCTTCCTCGTCATCGAGACGGCCGATCCGCGGTTCGACCGCCACGGCACCGAACAGTTCCTCAAGGGCCTGCATCCAGTGGGAGTGCACGAAGTTGCGCCGTAACGTCGGGCGTTGGCGGCTTGGAAGTTGGGCGTTGGTCGTTGGCAGTTGCGTGCTGCTCGCGGCATGCCGGCAGGACATGCACGACGCGCCGCGCTACGACCCGCTCGAGGCGAGCGCGTTCTTCGCCGACGGCCGCGGCTCGCGCACGCTCGTGGCCAACACGGTCGCGCGGGGCACGCTGCGTGAAGACACGCACTTCTACCAGGGCAAAGTGGACGGGCAGCTCACGGACGTGTTCCCGATGCCGGTGACCGCCGACGTGATGGCGCGCGGGCAGGAGCGCTTCAACGTGTTCTGCTCGCCGTGCCACGGCCGGACGGGGCAGGGCAACGGCATGGTCGTGCAGCGCGGCTTCCGCGCGCCGCCGTCGTATCACGACGAGCGCCTGCGGAACGCGCCGGCCGGCTACTTCTTCGACGTGATGACCAACGGCTTCGGCGCGATGCCGGACCACGCCGCGCAGGTGCCGGTCCCCGACCGGTGGGCGATTGCCGCCTACATCCGCGCGCTGCAGTTCAGCCAGCGCGCGACCGTGAACGAGGTGCCGGCGGATCGCCGTGCTGCGCTCGACCAGGCGCCGGCGCAGGAGGGCCCACGCTGATGGCGGACGTGACCACCTACGCCGCTCCCGCCGACCTCGACCGGCTGCGCACGCGCGCGCTGTATGCCGGCGTCGCCGGACTCGTCGTCTGCGGCATCGGCCTCGTCGTCGACCGCGACCACTTCTTCCGGTCGTGGCTGACGGCCTACCTGCTGTTCCTCGGCATCGCGCTCGGCTCGATGGCCTTCGTGATGATCAACCACCTGTCGGGCGGCTCGTGGGGCGTGTTCCGCCGGGTGTTCGAGGCGTCGAGCCGCACGCTGCCGCTGCTGGCGATCCTGTTCCTGCCGGTCGTGCTCGGCATGGGCACGCTGTATTCGTGGACGCACGAGGACCACGTGCAGGCCGACGAGGTGCTGCGGCACAAGGCGCCCTACCTGAACGTGGGGTTCTTCCTCATCCGCGCGCTCGCGTACTTCGCCGGCTGGATCCTCATCGCCTGGACGCTGACGCGCCTGTCGAAGCGGCAGGACGAGGGCGACATGAGCGTGAACCTCACGCTGCAGTACGTCAGCGGCGCCGGCATCGTGTTCTACGCGTTCGCGGCCACCTTCGCGGCGATCGACTGGATCATGTCGATCAACCCGCACTGGTACTCGACGCTCTTCGGCTTCATCTTCATCGGCGGACAGGGGCTCTCGGCGCTGGCGTTCACGATCGTGATCAGCGCGTGGCTGGTGCGGCGCGAGCCGATGGCGGCGCTCCTGAGGCCGAGCCATTTCCACGACCTCGGCAAGCTGTCGCTGGCGTTCGTGATGCTGTGGGCGTACTTCAACTTCTCCCAGTACATGCTCGTGTTCGCCGCCAACATCGTCGAGGAGATCCCGTACTTCATCGCGCGTATCAGCCACGGCTGGCAGTTCCTCGCGCTGTTCCTCGTCATCTTCCAGTTCGCTGTCCCGTTCCTGCTGCTGCTGTCGCGCGACCTGAAGCGGACGCCGTACCGGCTCGTGATGGTCGCGGTCTGGCTGCTCGTCATCCGCTACATCGACCTGTTCATGCTCGTGGCGCCGGAGTTCGACGCCTCCGGGGCGAACCTGCACCTGCTCACCGGCGAGCACGAGAGCGGGTTCTACGTGCACTGGCTCGATCTGGCGGCACCGCTGGCCGTCGGCGGGCTGTGGTTCTGGATGTTCCTGACGCAGCTGGCGCAGCGGCCGCTGCTGGCGGTCGGCGATCCCTACCTGCGTGAAGCGCTGCAGAGCGGGGGAGGCCACTGATGGCCGATCATCACGATCACGCGGCGCACGGGTCGCCCGACGACATGTACGCCGTCACGCCGCCCGGCGCGGGGTACGAGCACACCGACGCGCACACGTGGATCATCATCAAGTTCCTGGCGTGGCTGCTGGTGTCGGCGCTGCTCATTCACGCCGGGCTGGGCGTGCTCTACCAGATGATGATCGACCGCGCGATCGAGGTCGGCGAGCAGCGGTATCCGCTGGCGGAAGGACAGGAACAGCGGCTGCCGCCGGCGCCGCGGCTCCAGCAGTTCCCGCACTCGGAGCTCTACCAGTTCCGCGTCGGCGAAGATCAGCTGCTGCACAACTACGGCTGGATGAACCGCGAAGGCGGCGTCGTCCACATCCCGATCGACGAGGCGATGCGCCTGCTCGTGGAGCGCGGCCTGCCGTCGCGCGCGGCCGAGACAGCCGCCACGCCGGCGGTGGTGACGCCGCCGGACTCGAGCTCGGGCCGGACGATGGAGCAGCGAAGGCAGTAGTGATGCGGACGTTCCTGGTTCCCTGTGCCCTGTTCCTGGTTCTCGCCTCGGTGGCGAGCGCGCAGCCGAGCTATCCGAACAGCTTCCGCGCCTACGCGGGCGAGCGCGGCGGCGCGGACGGGCCGCCGGCGAGCGCCACGCCGCCGCAGCTCCGCGACGTCACGTTCAGGCAGCGGCTGCACGAGAAGCTTCCGCTCGACGCCACGTTCAAGGACGAGCAGGGGCGCACGGTGACGCTCGGCGACTACTTCGGGCGCAAGCCCGTCGTGCTCGCGTTCGTCTACTTCCAGTGCCCGATGCTCTGCACGCAGGTGATGAACGGCCTCTCGAGCGCCCTGAAGGTCATGCCGTTCGCGGCCGGAGAGGACTTCGACGTCGTCCTCGTCAGCTTCGATCCGCGGGACACGCCGGAGATTGCCGCCGAGAAGAAGCGGGCGCACCTGGAGTACTGGTCGACGCAGG
>VFYY01000203.1 GCA_016871375.1 Acidimicrobiia bacterium | reverse complement strand
CGAGTCGAGAAACGCGAGTCCCTGCTGGAAGAGGCCGGGCTCCGGGTAGCCGACCGGCACGGTGCCCTCGCTGATGTACAGGAAGTCGTCGTGCATGAAGATGCCGACATAGGTGCGCGACTTGTCCGGATTGGTCAGGTGGAGATACTGCCCCACCACCTGGTTGATGTTGTTCCAGGAGAACTCGGTGACCTTCACGCCCTCGCGATTCATGAAGTTCCAGGTGGCGAAAATGAGCGCACCCGCGCGATCGGCCCACGAATAGCCGGGGCCCGTCGAGCCGAAGCCGCCGCGGCACACCTCGAACCCCTGCGGGCAGTCCTTCACCCGCGCCGACAGAATCTGCTCGATGGGGCGATAGTCGACCACCGTCATCGTGAAGGTGCTCGGGCCGAGCCTGGCGCTGTAGACGCGGGCCGGCAGGTCGGCGCCGAACTGCGACTTGTAGGTGGTGCTGGCGACGACCGGCTGACCGGGAAAATTCGCGGTGAACCGATCTTCCTTGCTGACGAAGTCAATCCAGTCCTGCGCAAACGCCGAAGGCGCAGCGATCCACACCACTAGGGCGGCGACCATGACGATCGAACGCATGATGAACTCCTCCTGCCGGTGCGGTGATTCTACAGGGATCCGGAACGTCCGCGGAGCGGCGACTGCACGGTGCCCTCGAGCGCCTTCCGCAGCCGCTCCGCCGGGACCACGTCTCGCCCATGGGACGGCGCAATCCGCTCCACGTCGAGCTTCAGGGCACGGATGCGCTCGCCCAGCGCCGCGTAATAGGGGCTCACGAGGCCGGGCGGCGGGTCGTTCGGCCGCGGCTCGCCGAAGTCGTTGAAGACGTCGGTCACCATCAGCAGCCTCTCCCGCGGCAGGTACGACATCAGCAGGTTGGCGGCATGCCCGTTCGGCACGTGGTGGATCTCGAGGCGACGACTGCCGTCGTCGAGCACGTAGCGGTCCTTCACCCACACCGTGCCCGCGGTCGCAAGCCCCGGCCGCTCATACAACCGCCGGTTCATCTCATGCGTCACGAGCGTGATGCCGGCGGACACATACGCGCGCAGCCCCCCGGCGTGGTCGGCATGATGGTGGCTGTTGACGTGATACCGGATCGGCTTGCCGGGAACCAGCCGCCGCGCTTCGGCGATGTTGGCCGCCGCGCGCGCTTCACTGATGGACGACTCGATGAGCACTGCGTAGTCGCGCATCTCGACGAGCTGGCTGTTCGGCTCCGGCGCCCCGGTGAGGTACCACACGCCGTCGGCGATCCGGTGCCCCTCCGCGCGCGCCGGGACCGCCGGCGCCGGCGCCGGGATGTCCACCGTCGCGTTCGGCCGCACGTCGGACACGGTCAGCTCGAGCGTCGGAAAGCCGCCCTGCCGCTGGACGATGCGCATGGGGAACGTGATGCCGGCCACGGGCCGGTAGTCGGCGTAGGTCGTCTCGATGCGCGTCTCGCCGAGGATCGGATTCTGGACCCACGTGTCGATGCGCTCGATGAGATGCTGCGCATTGACGTAGCCCTCGACCTTGAACCCGCGATGGCCGGTGAACGAGACCACGGTGAGCGTGCGGCCGCCGGTCCGCACCGTCCGCACCGTCGCGGCGTTGGCGAGCGCGGCGTTGACGAACCCGTGCGGCGTCAGGGTGACGGTGCCGGCGCCCCAGGGCGTGGCGTCGGTCGAGAGCGTGGCTCCGGTGACCTCGCGGTAGAGCGGCTGGTTGCCGCCTCCGCGCGGCGGCTCCTCGAACTGCGTGCGCGTCACCTGCTCGCGCGACGCGCGCGCGTCGAAATCGATCGCGCGCGTGTAGGTCAGACGGAACTTCGGGTACGCCCCTCCCGGCTGGTAGCTCTGGCCGAACACGTACGTGAATCCGCTGCCCGAATACTGAATGGTGTGCAGATCGCCCGCGCCGAGCGCGGCCGCCACCTGCATGAGCAACAGCGCGGTGTTCATTGGGAAAAGGGCTGCGATTATACTGCGGCACGACAGGGAGGCTCTGCCGTGCGCGCACCACGCATCCTGTACGCCGTCGTCACCATCGCATCACTCGTGCTCGCGGGCGCCACTGCCGTCACGCAGGGGCGGTGGACCAGGCTCGCGCCGTTCCCCGAACCCGACGAGGAGCTGTACGGCGTTGCCGTTGGCGGCAAGCTGTACGTCATCGGCGGCTTCGGCGGCGGCCGGCCCAGGGGCATCGTCTTCGAATACGACCCGGCCACCGATCGGTGGACGAAGAAGAAGCCGATGGCGCGCCCGGTGCACCATCAGTCGATGGTCGCGCTGCGCGGCAAGATCTACCTCTTCGGCGGATTCGTCGCGCCGGAGACGGGCGGCGGCTGGGAGCCCGTCGACAACGCGTGGGAGTACGACCCGGTGGCCGACTCGTGGCGCGCGCTGCGGCCGATGCCCGTCAAGCGCGGCTCCACGGTGGCGGAGGTCGTGGACGGCACGATCTACGTCATCGGCGGGGCCACCACCGTCGAAGGCTCGAAGGAGACGGCCATCCAGGGCCAGGGGCCCGCGCGCGTGCTCACGACCAACGACGCCTACGACCCGATCAGCAACAGCTGGCAGAGCCGCGCGCCGATGGCGCTCGGCCGCAATCACGCGTTCATGGGCGTGGTGAACGGCAAGGTCTACGTCATCGGCGGCCGTACCGCGCACGCCTTCATCACCGTCGCCACCAACACCGACATCGTCGAGGAATACGACCCCGTCGCCAATGCCTGGTCGGGCCTCAAGGCGAAGATGCCGACCCCGCGGAGCGGCGGGGGCTGGGGCACGTACGGCGGCAGGATCTACGTCGCCGGCGGCGAGGTGGCGACGCCGGAGCTCGTCGGCGCCTTCCGCGCGGTCGAGGTGTTCGATCCGGCCGCGAACGCGTGGACGAAGATGCCGCCGATGCCGATGCCGCGACACGGCGTGGCCGGCGCCATCATCGGCAGCCGCTTTCACCTGGTGAGCGGGATGATCACCTCCGCCGCGGCCGGGGCGGGACAGGATCCGAAAATGGAAATACACACGTCCTCGCACGACGTGATCGAGCTGCCGCGATGACCCGCCTCATCCTGACCGCGGCGCTGGCGATGGGCGCGAGCGCGCTCGTCGCGCAGACGACGTTCGTGATCCAGCAGCCCGGGTTCCCGCTCTGGGCGTACGGCTACATCCAGCCGCCCGCCGTGCCGCAGGACTGGTCCAACCGCTGTCCCGGCACGCGCCCGCGCGACTGCGACCGGCCTGGCGGGCTCCCCGCGGACACGAGCGGCGCCCTGATGAAGCTGGCGGGAAGCGATCGAACGTTCACGATCGCGCAGATCACCTCGCCGTACAGCCCCGCCGACTGGTTCCCCGGCGACCACCCGCCGATGCCCGACATCGTCGCGCACGGCAAGGAAGCGTCCGGCTTCCGCGCGTGCGCCATCTGCCACTACCCGAACGGCCAGGGGCTGATGCAGAACGCGCCGGTCGCCGGCCTGCCGGTGGACTACTTCCTGCGGCAGCTCGAGGACTTCAGCACGGGACGGCGCACGACGGCTGACGTGAACAAGGCCAACGGGTTCGAGATGGCCGCGATGGCGCGGAACCTGACGCCCGCCGAGGCGCGCGCCGCCGCGGAGTACTACGCGTCGATCCCGTTCAAGCCGTGGGTGAAGGTAATTGAGTCGGAGACCGTGCCGCGGTTCACCGCCACGGTGAACGGGCTCTTCATGAAGGCGGACGGCAACGACACCGAACCGCTCGGCCGCCGCATCGTGGAGCTGCCGATCAGCACGCGCGAGACGAACCTGTTGCGGAACCCGCGCTCCGGGATGGAGGCCTACGTCCCGGTCGGCAGCATCAAGGCCGGTGAAGCGCTGGCGACCAGGGGTGGCGCGACGACCGTGGAGTGCCTGACGTGCCACGGCAAGGACCTGCGCGGCACACCCGTCGCGCCGCCGATTGCCGGACGGCAGCCGAGCTATCTCGGGCGGCAGCTCTGGGACTTCAAGCTCGGGACGAGGAACGGCGTGATGGCGAAGGCGATGCGGCCGGCCGTGGAGAAGCTGACGACGGACGATCTGATGTCAATCGTCGCCTACGTATCGTCGCGGCAACCGTAAGGGTACGTAGTGTCCGGCTTCAGCCGGACCACGCTACTTCAGCAGAGGCGCGGCGGCGGCGATGCCCGCGTTCGCGCACTTCTCGTCCACTTCCTGCATCGGCGACCCGCTGAGGCCGATCGCGCCGACGAGCTCGTTGCCGATGCGGATGGGGACTCCCCCGCCGAGCGCCACGACGTCCGACAGCATGCGCTGCCCGACGAACTCGCCGGTGACCGTGCGGTCGCGGAATTGCAGCGTGGTCACCCCGTACGTGCGGGCCGTGTAGGCCTTCCGTCGGGCCAGTTCAGCGTTGTGGGGATTGGCGGAGTCCGAGCGATGCAGCAGGACGAGATCGCCGGCGCGGTCCACCACCGCGACCGTGATGTTGGTGCTGCCTTCCTTCTGGCAGGCCGCGACCGAAGCATCCGCCATCACGCGCGCGATCTGCAGCGACATGTCGCGCCGCGTGAGCGCCTGCCCCGCCTCCGCTGACGCTACGGCGGGCAAGCCGGCAGGCGCCACGCACGTCGCAACGATCAACAGGTGTAGGGGCGCGGCATGCCGCGCCCGCAGCCTAGTTCTCCGCGTTGCCGCCGCGGCCGCCGATGCGGCCGGCCTTGGCGTCTTCGATGTACTTGATCGTCCCCGCCTCGGCGACGTCGAGCCACGCGCGCCAGCCGGCGTTGTTGACGAACGGATGCGACTGGCCGGGCCTGCGGTCCTTCAGCTTCAGCCCCGGCTCGAGAATCGCTCCGCCCTCCGGCACCGGGTACGTGTTCAGGTAGCTGTGCACGTGCACGGGCACCTCGACGTCCGAGAACTCCTTCTTCAGACGCCGGATGCTGTTGAGGAACTGCGTGCCGCCCTCGACGCCGTTGCGCTGGCCCGGGCCGCCGAAGATGAACGCCTTGTGCGGACGCCCGTTGTCGAACACGGTGAACGACCACGACGGGGAGCCCGCCGTGTGCCCCGGCAGGTGGTACGTCCTCAGCTCCGTCTTGCCGAGCCTCACGACGTCGCCTTCCTCGAGCACCAGGTCACGCTTCGGCACCGCCGGCGGCGGCTGCCCGCCGCGGCCGGCCTGCTTGCCTGCCGCCTCGATCAGCTGCCAGTCCTCCTCGAGCGTCGCGACGCGGGCGCCCGACAGCGCCTGGATCTTCGCGGCGCCGCCGAAGTGATCGAGATGGCCGTGCGTCAGCAGGATGTAGCGGATGTTCTTCGGGTCGAAGCCGACCTTGCGGACGCTGTCGATGACGTGATCGACGAGCGGCTCCTGCGCCGTGTCGATCAGGATCAACCCGTCCGTCGTCTCGATCAGCCAGACGGCGACGTTGCCGGGTCCGACGTAGTAGAGATTGTCGAAGACCTTGAACGGCGCCACCTTCTGGTACTCGACGTTGCGGCTCTGGCTGCCACGATAGCTCTGGCTCAACGTCTCACCGGCCGCGGGGCCGGCGGTCTGCGCCGCCAGCGGCGCCCCCGCCAGAAGCCACCCGGCCACGACCACGACCGCGCGCGTCATCGACATGGCCTAGTTCCCCCTCCCGGCCGCGGGCGCACCACCCGCCGGCGGCGCGGCGCCCGCGCCGCGGCCGCGGCCCTGGTTGCCGTACGCGGGCACGGGGTAGACGCCGAGGCCGTGATACGAGTTCGAGTAGATCGTCTGGTAGCGGATGCCGTTGCCGTCCTTGTCCACCCAGCCGAGCGACTGCTGGAAGAGCCCCGGCTCGGGATACCCGGCGGGCACCGTGCCCTCGATCACGAACAGCTTGTTGTTGTGCATCCCGATCCACGCGAACGTGCGGGACTTGTCGGCGTTGGTCTGCTGGACCAGGTGCCCTTCCACCATGTCCTGCCACTCCCACGCCATGTAATCCAGCCTGGCGTCGCGCTTGAGCATCTGGAACGTCGCGTAGACGATGGCCCCGCGCGCGTCGTGCAGCGCGTAGCCGGAGCCGAGCGCGGCGCCCGCGTTGGGCCGGCAGTTGGCGTTGCCCGGCGGGCACGACTTCGCCCGCTCGACGCCCATCTGCTGGATGTCGCTGTAATCCACCACCGTGACCGAGTACCTCTCCTGCCCCTTCTGTGCGCTGTACACCTTCATCGGCAGCGTGTAGTTCATCTGCGAGTTGTAAGTGCCGGTGGTGACGCGCGGCTGGCCCGGGAAGTTGATCTTGAAGCCGTCCTCGAGGTTCGTGTAGAGGTCCCACTCCTGGGCGGAGGCGGACCCGCACACCGACACGAGGAGCGCGACGACGAGTACCGTCATCCGCATGGCGTCCTCCCTAACACTACTTTGTCAGATTCTCAGCGGGGGATTCCGCTGGAAGCTGATGGCTAGATTCAACAGGTCGCGACGGCTGGCGATGTAGAGCATCGCCATGATCTCGCGAACCCAGAAACGGATCTGGGGCAG
>VFYY01000202.1 GCA_016871375.1 Acidimicrobiia bacterium | reverse complement strand
TCGCGCCAGGGGCTGATGAAGGTCATCGCGCGGCTGGGAGCGTCGGGGCCGCTTGCTTAGCTAACCACGTCTAGCTAATAATGAAGGAGTGAAGCACGTGTACACGATTCACGCCGCCAAGACGAACCTGTCCCGACTGATTGAACTCGCCGAGCGCGGTGAGGAGGTCGTCATCGCCCGGGGATCGACGCCGGTGGCGCGGCTGACGCGCCTCGACGCTGCGAAGCCGCGGCGCCGGTTCGGCGCGCTGAAGGGGCAGCTGAAGGTGACCGACGCCTTCTTCGAGCCCCTGCCCGAGGCGGAACTGAAGCTCTGGAACGGGGAGTGAGTGCGTGCGCTTGCTGCTCGATACCCACGCCCTCCTCTGGTGGCTCGCGGGCGATCGACGGCTGCCACCAAAGGCGCGGCGGGCCATCGAGGACCGATCGAACACGAAGTTCGTCAGCGCGGCCTCGGCCTGGGAGATTGCGACGAAGACGCGCGTGGGACGACTCCCTGGCGGCGAGAAGGTTGCGGACGAGGTCCCGGAGTGGCTGTTCGATCAGGGGTTTGTCGGCCTCGATATCACGGTCCGTCATGCGCAGCACGCGGGAGGCCTTCCAGGGGAGCATCGTGACCCTTTTGACCGTATGCTCATCGCGCAGGCGCTCATCGAGGGATTGACGCTGGTCAGCAACGACGAGATCTTCGACGCCTACGGCGTCCGCCGCTTCTGGTAGAAGTCAGTGAGCCGGTCTGGCCGCCGCGCCGGCAGCATCAGGCACTGACTCGTCGCCTTCCTGGCGGCGCAGGACCGCCACCGACAGCATCACCCCGAACACGCCGATGAGCGCGGAGTACGTGAAGAACACGGTGTACCCGGTTCCAAGCGCCGCCGGCGTCACGCCCGAACGCTCGATGGCGGCAGCGAAGTTGTCGGGCGCGTAAGTCGCGAACATGTTCCGGATGCCGGACAGCACGCCGCCTTCGTCCGCCATCCGCGCGGCGCCTTCGACGATGCGGCCCGATTGTGAGGCGATGAGCCGTCCGGGAATCGCATAGAGGGAGGAGAACAGCGCGTACTGCGTCGCCGTGAAGCCCCTCGACGTCAGGCTCGACATGTAGGCAATCAGGCACGTGCCGGCAATGCCGCCCGCGACGTTGTCGAGGCCGATGGCCGCAAACAGCGCGAGCAGGTTGTGGTCCTGAAACGCGAGCCAGACGAAGAGCAGGTTGCTCAGCGGCCCGGCGAACGCCCCGACGAGCATCGCCCGCAGCAGGCCGTAGCGCGCCACCAGCAACCCGCCCGCGAACACCCCGAACATCGTCATGAACACGCCGAAGATCTTCCGCACCTCGGCGATCTCGGTCAGCGAGTAGCCGAGATCGAGGTAGAACGGATTGACGATGTTCATCACGAAGTCGGGAATCCGATAGAGGCAGATGAGCGCCAGGATCAGCCCCGCCACCGAGTGATAGCGCATAAAGAAGTCGCGAAGAGGATCGACGAGGGCCGACGACAGGTAGACGCCTGGCCGCGTGCGCGCGCCCGGAAGCGGCAGCGCGATGAGACCGATGAGCCCCAGCCCGAGGACGACGGCGGCAAGTTGCGCGACCACCGCGCCGTCGGAGGCCCACGTGGCCAGGATTCGATCCGCTACTCCCGCGGCGCCGGCGGCACGCAGCACGTTGGCGAGGATCCCGGCGTTCGCCGCGAGGCCGGATCCCAGCACCAGCACGCCCACGACGAGTAAGGCGAGGCGGCCGACCCATTCGAGCCCTTCGCGCGCGGGAGCGGGCGGGATGTCGCCGGTGTTGATGGCGCGAATGACGTGCTGCTGCTCGCGCGGCGCGGCCAGGACGGCGACCATGCCGACCGCCATCAGCGCCGCCATGATCGCGTAGGAGAAATTCCAGCCGTAGATCTCCGCGAGGAGCAGCGGCACGGCGCCGGCGGTAATGATGCCGACCCGGTAGCCCCACTGATAGGCGGCCGCCATCGCGCCTTGTCTCGACGCGTCGGCGGCTTCGATGCGCCAGGCGTCAATCGCGATGTCCTGCGTGGCCGACCCGAACCCGACCAGTACCGCAAACATCGCAATCCGGCCGAGCCCGCTGAGCGGGTCGGAGGCGGCAATCAGCCAGAGCCCCAGCATGACAACGCCCTGGCAGACCAGCATCCACGAGCGGCGATGGCCGACGAGCGCGGTGAGTATCGGGATCCGGCCGCGGTCCACGAACGGCGCCCAGATGAACTTCAAACTGGAGATGAACGTGACGAGGCTGAAGAAGCCGATGATCTCGAGCGAGATCTCCGACGAGCGCAGCCACAGCGACAGCGTGTCGAAGATCAGGAAGTAGGGGAGCGCCGCGGAGAACCCGAGCGCGATCATGACGAGCGAGCGGCGCTCGCCGTAGACGCCCAGCGCGGAGAGGAACGTGCGCCGGCCCGGCGCGGTCTGGGCGTCCTCGCTCATGCTTTCATGGTAGCTGGGTAGCTGGGTGGCTGAGTAGCTGGAAAACCCAGCAACCTAGCAACCTGCAACCTAGCTACCCAGCTACCTAATGCGGCGTTCGAGGCGGGCGAGGCGGGCGGATGTGTTGGGGTCGAGCTCGTCTTCGTCCGCGAGCGCCACGTAGCGGGTGAGCGCGTCGTGCGCGATCGCCGCGTGGCCGATGCGCTCGGACGAGTCCGCCAGGTACCGGAAGGCGAGCGGCTCGACCGGCCGCCGCGCGACCGCCTGCTGCAGCGCCCGTTCGGCGGCGTCGAACTGCCCCGACAGGAACAGCGCGCGCCCGTAGAGCATCAGCGCCTCGCTCGAGGCCCCCGAACCGGCCGTGGACGGCTGCAGCGCCTCGACCGCCTTGCTGAGCGCGACGCGGTCGTTCCGCCGCTCCGCCTGATCTAGCCACACGCGCCCCAGCGCCGTGTAGACAACGGGCTCGTCGGGATACCGCTCGGCGGCGCGCCCGAGCGTGAGGATCGCGGCGTCGGTCCGGCCGAGGCGCGCGTAGGCGAGGCCCACGCTCACCAGGCGCTCCGGCCGCGACGGCTCGAGCGCCGCGAGCGCCTCGAGCTGCTGCATCGCCTGCTGGTTCCGTCCCGTGGCGAAGTAGAGATCCGCCAGCTCCTCGCGCGCGGCATCGAACGCGGGGTTCACCTCCACCGCGCGAGTGAGCGCGGCGAGCGCGTCGTCGGTCTGATCGCGATCGCGGAGGCACAAGGCGAGCAGGTAGTGCGCCTCGGCGAAGCGCGCGTCGAGCGCGACGGCCTGCCGCAGCGGCTCGACGGCCAGCGACGCCTGCCCGTTGCGGTAGTAGTTGAGCGCGAGCTTGTAGTAGACGCGCGGCGCGCGGTCGTCGAGCGCGATGAACGCGCGGTAATGCTCGGTGGCGCGCTCGTAGCGCTCCATGCCCGCGTTGACGTCGCCCAGGAGCTCCGCGGCGCGGGGAGCGGACGGGTCCAGCGCCGCGGCATCGCGCAGGTCGCGCAGGGCCGCGTTCAGCTCGCCGCGGCGGCGATAGGCGTCGCCGCGCTTGAGGTAGGCGAGCGTCGAGTCGCGCTTGAGCGTCAGGGCGCCGCTGAACGCCTCGATCGCCTCGAACGTCCGGTCCTCGGCCATGGCGGCGTCGCCGGCGGCAATCAGCCGCTCGAACTCGCGCTCCTGGCGGACGGCATAGGCCGCCAGGACGACCCCGGCCACCAGGGCGGCCACGCCGACGATGACGAGAAAGAGACGGGGCACGGCTCCGGTGATGGTAACAGGGAACCTCCGCCGGCCGCCGGTGTCTAAGATTGAGCGTTGCAGGGACCGAACACGGAGCAGGTGGTAGACTTCATGGCCATAACCCTTCATGGAGACGCGGTGAAGAACGCCGGCGCCATCAGCTGGTCCGAGGTAGACAGCCGTGAAGCGGCGCTCATCGAGCGCTGCACGGCGGGCGACGAGACCGCGTGCGCCGACCTCGTCGCCGCCCACCAGCGCATGGTCTACGGGCTCGCCTACAACCTGCTCGGCGACGGCGACGAGGCGCTGGACGTCTCCCAGGAAGTCTTCCTTCGCGTCTTCCGCACGCTCTCCCAGTTCCGCGGCCGGTCCGCCCTCCGCACCTGGATCTACCGCATCGTCGTCAACCAGGTCCGCAACCGGCAGCGCTGGTGGCGGCGCCGGCATCGCAGCGACGTCGTCTCGCTGGACGAGCACCTGCGCCATTTCGGCGACGTCGAGGCGAAGCGGGAGGTCCTGCCGGATCGCCTGCTCGCCAGCAAGGAGACCGCCTCGCGCATCTGGGACGCGATGGACCGCCTGCCGTTCGATCAGCGGACGGCGCTCGTGCTGCGCGAGGTGGACGGGCTCAAGTACGAGGAGATCGCCTACTCGCTCGACATCGCGGTCGGCACGGTGAAGTCGCGGCTCACGCGCGCGCGGCAGTCGCTCCGCGCCGAGCTGCTGGGGCTGCGGCCATGATTCCGTACATGACCTGCGAGTCGGCGCGCGGGCTGCTCGAAGCGTTCATCGACGGCGAGCTGGCCACGAGCGACCAGGTGGCGCTCGAGTCGCACCTGCGCTGGTGCTCGACGTGCCGGGCGCGCGTCGAGGACATGCAGCTCATCGGCACGGCCATCCGCGTGCGCCACGAGGCGCACGACTGCGGCGCCGACGACATCCGCGCCACGCTCGCCACCATGCAGTCGGACGTGCTGACGCGCGTGCACGCCGAGCGCGACCAGTCGTTCCCCGTGCAGTTCCGGCAGGCGTTCGACGACATGCGCTTCCTGTGGCCGGCGCTGGGCGCCACGGCCGCGCTGATCGTGTGCCTCTTCAGCTCGATGATCGTCTATCGCGCGACGCGCGGCGGCGATCCGGAGTCGATGGCCAACGTCATCGACTCGCTCGCCAGGGCCGCGGCCGAGCGGCGGCCGGCATCGCTCGAGCCGCTGACGTCGTATTACCCGGTGGCGCTGGACGAGACCATCCTCGCCCCGCGCGCGCTCGACGCGGGCCCCGCGCTCTATGCCATCGGCGAGGACGAGGCCGTCTTCGCGGTGTCAGCCGTGGTGACGCGTGAAGGACGTGTCGCCGCCTACGAGGTGCTGCCCTCGGAGCGTCGCGTGGCGACGGCGCGCGCGCGCCGGACGGCGAACCATCGTGAGCAGGTCGATGCGGTGCTGGATTCGGTGAAGGAGTCGCGCTTCGAGCCGGCTCAGGGAGCCGGCGGCGGCGCGGTGACGGTGCGCATGGTCTGGGTCCTGGCCCGCACCACCGTCAAGGCGCAGGCCGACGTGGTCGCCAAGCCGATCAGCGACGCGCTGGTGCCGCGGCCGGCGCCTCGCCCCGCGCGCTCGTAACGTTGTTCAGCGCGTCGATCGCGCGGATGATCACGCCGCGCGTCGCCGCCTCGCCCTCGAGCGTCAGCTCGAACTGCTCGCTCCGCGAATCCGCGATCCCGTCCTTCGGATAAATCGCCTGCCAGCGGTCGCCGTCGAGCGAGTACTCGACCTTCTGCACCGAGGAATGCTCATCCCGCACGTCGAACGCGAGGATGGCGCGCGGGCCGTCGCGGCGGACGGAGGTGACGGTCACCGTCGGCGGCATGTTGTCGATCTCGAACGCCGTGCTCTCCATCGAGCCGGCCAGCGCGGTCGCCGGTGAGTTGGACGGCGCATCGGAGGCGAGCACCTGGATGACGTAGCGCCCGTTCGGCACCGAGGTCGTGTCCCAGACGAGGATTTCGTCCATCAGGTCCCGCCGCAATTCCTTCCAGGCCGTGTCGCCCTCGCGGCGGTACATCACGTCGTAGCGCAGCTCGTCGCGGTTCTCGTCCTCCGCGCGCCAGACGAACGTCAGCAGGCCGCGCTGGTAGGTGCGGCGCCCGAGGCTCGGTGACCCGCCCGCCGCGGCGCCGGCATTGGCCGCGGCGGCGCGGCGCTCCGGCGTCTCACCCTCGAAGCCGGCGATCTCGGGCTCCCCCGTGGGGAAGGGACGCTGGAACACCGTGCCGGGCGGATGGATCGTGACCCCCGTCACGCGGGGCCGGAGGTTGCGGGGCAGATACGCGGCGACGACCGACGTCAGCACGGGCGCGTCCGTGCGGCTGGCCGCCAGCACGGCGCGCCACTGCAGGTACCGCGCGCGCGGGCTCGCGATCGCGCTGCCCTCGGCGTCGGGGTAGGCCGTGCTCCAGTTGCTCCAGGTCTCGTCCGGCGTTCGCGTGTTGCCGGACCGCGTGGCGATCTCCACCCGCGTCCCGGCCGGCACCGTGGCCTGCCACTTGATGGCGCCCCACGTGGCGACGGTGATCGCGTCGCGCACGTCCGAGGTATAGGTGCCGCGCTCGGCGCGTGTGGTCGAGAGGCGGAAGACCTTGCCGGGGTTCGAGGTCGCGAAGAGCATGCGCCCGGACTGATCGGCGAGGAGCGCCGTGACCTGCTGGGCGGTCACCCGCGTCACCAGCGTCGGCTGGAACGGGTCCCCGGCCAGGCGGTAGATCTTTCCCTTGTTGCCGGTGGCGACGAGCAGCGCGCCCTCGCGCTCGATGGCGATGTCGTACGGCGTGTCCTCGCGCATCTGCCACAGCAGATCCGTGTCGCCGTTCGGCGTGATGCGGTAGATCGCGCCGGCCGCGGG
>VFYY01000201.1 GCA_016871375.1 Acidimicrobiia bacterium | reverse complement strand
CGATAGGTTTTCGCCATCGCCGGCAGTGTAGTACATCTGTGGCACCAGCGCGCAGCACGAACAGACACATGTCACAGGCGATTACTCGGACACGCTCCTAGTCGACGTCGCGGAGCGCGACCAGCTCGAGGCGGCCGACCTGAATCCGGTCGCCGGACGACAGGCGCGCCGAGTCTACGCGGGAGCCGTTGACGAACGTGCCGTTGGTGCTGTCCAGATCCCGCACTTCCAGCTCGTCGCTCGGGAGCGCGGTCAGCCGGCAGTGCACGCGCGAGACCAGCGGAGCGTCCACGATGAAGTCGGCACCCACCGCCCGCCCGAGCGTGCGGATGCCGCCTGGCAGGATGCGGAAGGTCTGTTCGGGCTCGCCTTCATTTACCGTCCGTAAGATCCACATGAAGTCGGCCGTCATCTTAATCCCGGGCAACTTTTTCCGGGTTGCCCTCGTCTTTTCAGAGGTATCCGAGGTCTCCATGAAGAAATCGCGAAAGATCGGCCTGATCGCCGCTGCCGTCGTCATCGTGGGCGTGGGAGGCGTGTGGGGCCTGTCCACGCTGAACGGCGCCTCGTCGAACATCGACCCGGCGCGGCTGGCCACCGCTGAAACCGGCGTGATGCTGCGGTCGGTGGTCGCCACCGGCAAGGTCGAGCCGATTACCAAGGTCGAGATCAAGTCGAAAGCCAACGGCATCATCGAGCGCCTGCTCGTGGACGTCGATCAGGTCGTCGCGCCGGGGCAGGTGCTGGCGGAGCTGGACAAGGAGAACCTGACCGCGCGCATGCGCGAGGCGCGGGCCAACCTGCAGGCGGCGGAAGCGGCCCACGAGGCGGCGGTCGCGTCGCTGAAGAAGAACGAGATCGAGGCGGAGGCTCCGGAGCTCGAGTATGCGAAGCGCAGCACCGCGCGCGCGCAGCAGCTCTTCGAGCAGAAGCTCGTCTCCCAGTCGCAGCTCGACGAGGCGAAGACGACGCTCGACCAGGCGCTGAACCGCCAGCGGGCGGCCAGCGGCCAGCTCGTGATCGCGCGCGCACGTGTGGCGGAAGCGTCGGCGAACGTCGCCCAGGCGCGCGCGGCCGTCGAGCGCGCGGACGAGGAGCTGGCCAACGCCACGATCAAGGCGCCGATCCGCGCCACCGTCCTCACGCGTGACGTCGAGATCGGCAGCCCGGTCTCGTCGATCCTGAACCTCGGCGCCAACGCCAGCCTCGTCATGACGCTCGGCGACATCGAGCGCGTGTTCGTCCGCGGCCGCGTGGACGAAGCCGACATCGGCCAGGTCCGCCTCGGCCAGGCGGCGAAGATCACGACCGAGACGTTCCGCGACCGCGTCTTCGAAGGGCGCGTCACGCAGATTTCGCCGATTGGCGTCGAGCGCGACAACGTCACCACCTTCGAGGTCGAGGTCTCCATCGAGAACCCGGGCAAGGAGCTCAAGGCGAACATGACCGCCAACGCCGAGATCATCCTCGAGGAGTTCCCGGGCTCGCTGCTCGTGCCCGAGGCGGCGGTGACCTACGACAACCAGCGGAACGCGTTCGTGGACGTCGCCGACGCGGGCGCGCGCAACGGCCGCCGCCGCGTGCCGGTGAAGGTCGGCATCGGCAACGGCACGCGCATCCAGATCACCAGCGGGCTCGAGGCCGGCGACAAGGTCGTGCTGCCCGGCTAGCCATGGGCGAGGTCTTCTCCCAGGTCGTCGCCAACCTGCGCGCCAACAAGCTGCGCAGCTTCCTGACCATGTTCGGGATCCTGTGGGGCGTGATCTCGGTCGTGGTGCTGTCGGCCACCGGGGAAGGCTTCCGCCGCGGGAACGAGCACGTCCTGCAGGAGCTCGGCCGCAACGTGGTCATCGTCTGGGGCGGGCGTACCGCGCTGCAGGCGGGCGGCGAGCGCGCGGGCCGCCGCATCTTCCTCACGCTCGAAGACGTGCGTGCGCTGGAGCGCGAGTCCGGGATGATTGCGTTCGCCAGCGCCGAAGTGCAGCGCCCCGCGGTGCGGGTGAAGTCCGCGTACAACGCCGCCGCCCTCACCGTCCACGGCATCGAGCCGCAGTATCAGAGCGTCCGCACGATCGATCTCGAGCGGGGACGGCAGATTCGTTTCAGCGACGAGGAGTCGTCGCACCGCGTCGCGATCGTCGGCGCCGACGCCGCCACGCAGCTGTTCGGCACGCGCGAGGTGATCGGCGAGCCGATCGAGCTGAACGGGCTGCCGTTCACCGTCATCGGCACGATCCGCAAGAAAGAGCAGGACAGCAACTACAGCGGCCCCGACAACGACAAGGTCTTCATCCCGTACTCGGCGATGGCGCGCGACTTCCCGCGCACCGACGCCGCGGCCGGCGTCGTCTCGCAGGTGATCCTCGCGCCGGAGCCGTACGTCCTCGACCTGCTGCCGGCGGCGATGAACGCACGGACGGGGCCGGTGCGCGACGTTCGCTGGCCGCTCGAGGGCGACATCCGCCGCATCCTCGCGCGGCGGCACGGCTTCTCCGTGGACGACCGCGACGCGGTGACCCTGTGGGATACGAACGTGCAGTCGCTGATGATGGGCCGCATGGTCGAGAAGATGAAGCAGTTCTTCGCCATCGTCGGCGTGGTGACGCTGGCGCTCGGCGGGCTCGGCGTGATGAACATCATGCTCGTGTCGGTGCGCGAGCGCACGCGCGAGATCGGCCTGCGCAAGGCGCTCGGCGCGACGACGGCGCAGATCCAGCGGCAGTTCTTCCTCGAGGGCTTCGTGCTCACGATGCTGAGCGGGGCGATCGGGTTTGCCGTGGCGCTGACGCTGTGCGCGCTCGTCAATCAGCTCCCGCTGCCCACGCGCTTCCAGGGGATGATCCTCACGTGGCAGGCCGGCCTCGGCGCCGTCCTGTCGCTCGTCTTCATCGGCGTCGTGACGTGCACCTACCCGGCGCGCCGCGCCGCGCAGCTGCCGCCGGTCGAGGCGCTGCGATTCGAGGCCTGATGGAGCAGCTCGAGCTCATCGCGCGTGAGGCGCTCACCGGCCTCCTCCGCAACCGGATGCGGGCGGCGCTCTCGATGCTCGGCATCTCCTGGGGCATCGTCTCCGTGGTCATGCTGCTGGCCTACGGCGACGGGTTCCGCCTGGCGCTCGATCGCGGCTTCAAGGGCGCATTCGGCGACGGCGTCACGATCATGTTCCCCGGTCAGACGAGTATGCAGGCGGGCGGGGAGCGCTCGGGCCGGCGCGTGCGCATGAGGCTGGCGGACGCCGAGGCCGTCGGCGAGCTGCCGCTGGTGAAAGCGTGGAGCCCCGAGTACATGCAGCAGGTGCCCGTGGCATGGGGCACGCGGCAGGCCAGCTATCTCATTCGCGCGGTGTCGCCCGAGTACGGCGTGATGCGCAACCAGCAGCCGGCGGCGGGCCGCTTCTTCGATGCCGAGGACGTACGCCTGCAGCGGCGCGTGGCCTTCATCGGCGCGACGGTGGCCGAGAAGCTGTTCGGCGCCCAGCCGGCGGTCGGCGAGCACATCCGGCTGAAAGGGATGCTGTTCGAGGTGATCGGCGTCGGCAAGGAGAAGGTGCAGCTCTCGAACTACAACCGGCCCGACCGCGAGTCGATTTTCATCCCGCACACCACCGCCGGGCAGATGTTCAACACCGAGTTCCTGAACGTCCTGATCTACCAGGCGATCGACCCGACGTTCGACGCGGAAGCGACCACGCAGGTCAAGCAGGTGCTCGGCAAGCGCCTGCGGTTCATACCGACCGACGCTCGCGCCGTGCGCACGTTCGGGTCCGCGCAGTCGACACAGATCGTCTCGGGCATCGTGCTCGGGCTGAAGATCGTGCTCGGGTTCATCGGCGTGCTGACGCTGGCCATCGGCGGCGTCGGCGTCATGAACATCATGTTCGTGTCGGTGAACGAGCGGACGCGCGAGATCGGGCTGCGCAAGGCGCTTGGCGCCCGGCGCCGCGCCATCCTGCTGCAGTTCCTGATGGAAGGGCTCGCCACGACCTTTGCCGGCGGCGCCGCCGGCGTGGCGATGTCGTACCTGCTCGTCTGGGTCTTCAGTCCGCGGCCCTTCCTGTCCGAGATCATGGATGACACCTCGCGCACCGTGGACATCCACCTCATTCTGTCCTTCGAGCTGCTCGCCACCTGCACGGCCATCCTGATGGTGGTCGGCATCGTCAGCTCGTTCCTGCCGGCGTTCCGGGCGTCGCGGCTCGACCCGATCGAAGCGCTGCGGTACGAGTAGACCCTGCGCGATCTACACTACGGCGGTTCCATGCACCGCCGGGAGTTCCTGCAGTCGGCCGCGCTCGGCCTCGCGCAGCTGCGCGTGCCCGCCGCCTGGCGCACGTTCGAGGTCACCACGCGCGTCGAGGTGCTCAAGCCGGCCGGCCCCACGCGCGTGTGGGTGCCCGCCGCGCTCGCCGCCGACACGCCCTATCAGCGGACGCTCGACAACCTGTTCAATGCCGGCGAGGGCCGCGCGCGCATCGCGCGGAGCCAGGCCGACGCGCTCGCGGTCGTCGTCGCCGATTACCGGGCGGGCGTGACGCCGCAGCTCGTGGTCACGAGCCGCGTGGCGACACGCACGCATGCGGTGGACGTGTCGTCGCCGGGCCCCTCGACCCGGCTCGGGGCGGGCCGCGGATCGCGAGTCGATGCGGGCGAGCTGGCGCATTTCCTCCGGCCGACGAAGCTGCTGCCGACCGACGGTATCGTGAGGCTCACCGCGGCGAACATCACACGCGGCGCGAAGACCGACCTGCAGAAGGCGCGGGCGATCTACGACTGGGTCGTCGAGCACACGTTCCGGGACGCGAAGGTGCAGGGCTGCGGCGTCGGCGACATCCGCTTCATGCTGGAATCGAAGAACCTCGGCGGCAAGTGCGCGGATCTCAACGCGCTCTACGTCGGGCTCGCGCGCGCGGCAGGGATACCGGCGCGCGACGTCTACGGCATCCGCGTCGCGAAATCGGATCTCGGCTACTCGAGCCTCGGCGCGTCGTCGCCGAACGTGACGAGGGCACAGCACTGCCGCGCCGAGGTCCATCTCGACGGCTACGGCTGGGTGCCGGTGGATCCGGCCGACGTGCGGAAGGTCGCGCTCGAGGAGCCGCCCGGGAACCGTCCGATGACGGACGCAGTGGTGCGGACGGCCCGCGAGCGGCTGTTCGGCGCCTGGGAAATGAACTGGATGGCGTTCAACTTCGCGCACGACGTCGCGCTGCCCGGCTCGACGGGCGCGGCAATCCCTTTCCTGATGTATCCGCAGGCGGAAACGGCTGCGGGCAGGATCGACAGCCTCGACCCGGATCGCTTCCGCTACGAGATCACCGCGCGGGAGATCTAGGGTGCCTGGGGTGCCCAAGGGTGCCCAAGGTGCCCAAGGTGCCTGAAATGCCTTGAGCCGAGGTTGGCAAGGAAAGCGGGTTGATCGCGTTTCACGGTCAAATCACGGAGCACGGCACGCTCGTCAACCCGACGATGACTGAACCGGCGGATGCGCCGCGCTCATTCGTCACCTCTGCTCAACTCGCATTCGGCCTCTGGCGCTTCAGCCCCGGGCAGGCGCAGGGATGCCCGGTGCGCGTGAACGCAACGTTCGAATCGTCATTCAGGCTCAAGTAGTTGTACCCTGCGGCGTGCTCGAAGAGCTGGCAGGCGTCACGGTCGCTGAGGTCGAGACGAGGCCCTCCATCCAGTTGCCCGCCAAGCGGGCCACACCCGCGGCCGCGGCGCACAGGATGGACCTTCTCGAGCCATGGCGGCGCCGCGTGGTGCTCCCCTTCGTCCGCGGGCGCCTTCTCGACCTTGCCTGCGGGTACAACAACCTTACCCGCGCCCACGGACGCGGCGTCGGCGCCGACGTATTTCCCTGGGAGGGTATCGACGTCCGCATCGGGGATGCGGCCCGGCTCCCATTCCGCGATGGTTCGTTCGACACCGTCAGCGTGATCGCGGCGCTCAACCACATCCCAAACCGGGAAGCGGCGCTCCTTGCGGTGATGCGCGTGCTCCGGCCGGGAGGATTCTTCCTGGCGACGATGATCGGACCGTGGACGGGCCGTCTCGCGCATGTGCTCTTTCACCAGGATGAAAACCGGCGCGGTGGAATGCGACCGGGCGAGGTCGACGGGATACCTCCTCAGGCGATGAGGGCGCTGCTCCAGCGGGCAGGTCTCGAACTCGTGCAGGAAGTCCCCTTCCAACTGGGGCTGAACCGCCTCTACGTCGCCAGTAAGCCTCCCTAGCTATAGCTAGGACGGCCAATCCGGCAATTGCCAGCCAGTGCGGAAACCAAAATCGCTGAGTCGACTGAAGGACAACTGTTCGTGCCGAGCCAGCAGGACGGCGGCTCCGAGTCGCGCGCGATGTTGCAGGAGGTCGTCCAACTCGGCGACTGGGAGTTGAGCAGGGCTTGCCTCAACTCGTCGCTTCACGGCGACGTCCTTCCCTAATGCCAGCGACCGCCAGGGCTGTCGCCAGGACAACGCCGACTGCGGTCCATGCATACCAAGACACCAGCGTCACCAAGACGTATCCAGCCGCCATCAGAAAGCCCACCCACAAGAAGGCTCGATCAAGATGCAGTCCGGCGGTGACATGACCCAGAGCGAGCACCAGCAGGATCACCGCGTGGAGTTGTTCGGATGGCATTCCGCTTCGCGCACGGGCCAAGACGAATAGAGCGACGGCAGACAACACAGCTCCCCAGTGCAGCATGTGCCGCCTGCCGTCTGAGGCCGATGTGGGTTCCGGAAATTCTGGCCGCTGGATTCCGGAAATTCTGGCCGGTGGATCTGATGCCCCAGGTGAGGTCGGGTCGTCAAGCCCGAGGTGCTTGGTG
>VFYY01000200.1 GCA_016871375.1 Acidimicrobiia bacterium | reverse complement strand
TACATTGCGGCATGACAATGTGGCTGCCCAACCTTGACGGCCGCCGCGGGCCGAAGTACCGCGCCATCGCGGATGCGATCGACCAGGACGTGCAGAACGGCGCGCTGCGCGCGGGCGTGAAGCTGCCGCCGCACCGCGACCTGGCGGACCACCTCGGCGTGACGGTCACCACCATTACCCGCGCCTACACGGAAGCGGCGCGCCGCGGGCTCATCTCGGGCCACGTCGGGCGCGGCACGTTCATCCGCGGCACCGAGGTCGAGGAGACGAGCGACGAGGGTCCGTTCGACCTGAGCCTCAACATCCTGATGCCCGACAAGGAAGTGGCCGTGCTGGAGTCGCGGCTCTTCCAGCGCCGGGTGCTGCCGTGGACGCAGCTGCTCGGCTACGTGCGGCCGCCCGGGCATCTGCGGCACCGCCAGGCCATGTCGGCGTGGCTGGGCCACCTGGGCATCCGGGCGCGCGCGGAGCGCATTGCCTTCACCGCCGGCGCGCAGCACGCGCTGCACGCGGCGCTCTCCGCCTGCGTCAAGCCGGGCGACACGGTGCTCGTCGAGGAGTTGACCTACGCGGGCATGAAGAACCTCGCCGAGCACATGCACTTCAAGGTGCGCGGGGTCGCGCTCGACGCCGAAGGACTGCGCCCCGACGCGCTCGAGAACGCCTGCCGCGCGTCGCGCGCGCGCGTGCTCTACTGCATGCCGCGTCTCCACAACCCGACCTCCGCCGGCATGTCGGACAAGCGCCTGCGGCAGATCGCCGCCGTCGCGCAGCGCTATCGCCTGACGGTGATCGAGGACGACACCTACGGGTTCCACGCGCCCGATCGCCCGGTGCTGATGCCGCTCCTGCCGGAGCAGACGATTCTCGTGACGGGCCTTTCCAAGAGCCTGTTCCCGGGCCTGCGGCTCGGGTGTGCCGTGGCGCCGCCGGCCCTGCTCGACAAGATCACCAGCAGCGTCTGGGCCACGACGATCATGCCGTCGCCGATTGGCGCCGACCTGCTGTGCGGCTGGATCGAGGACGGCACCGCGGCGCGCATCGCCTCCTGGAAGCGTCACGAGACGACGGCGCGGCAGGTGATGGCGCGGCGCCTCCTCGAGGGCCAGCGCCTGCAGACGCAGTCGTGGAGCTCGCACATCTGGCTGCACCTGCCGAACGGCTGGACGTCGAACGCGTTCGTCGAGGCGGTCCGCGCGCGGGGCGTGATCCTGAACCCGTCGGCGGAGTTCACGGTGGGCACGCAGGCGCCGCGCGGCGTCAGGCTCTGTCTCGGCACGCCGCGCACGCGCCCGGGCCTCGAGCAGGCGCTGACGCGCATCGCGCACACGCTCGCGGAGAGACCGGTGCCCGCGCGCGCCGTGGTCTAGAGCGGTTTCTGAAACGTCTACGAAGAAGTCGAAACCGCGCTAGGCGGCCCGTCAAGGGCCGCCCTCCGGACGCAGGCTCAGTTACGCAGTCGCTCGGCGAGCCGGTGGAGGAACAGGCCGACGTCGGTGACGACGCCGACCGTTTGCTGTGACCCGCGGTCGCTCAGCTTGGTGACGACCGCGGGGTTGATGTCCACGCACACCACGCGCACCCACGACGGCAGCATGTTGCCGACGCCGATGCTGTGCAGCATCGACGACAGCATCAGCACGAGCTGCACGTTGTTCGACAGCGCCGCCGCGTAGCGCTCCTGCGCCTCGATCAGGTTCATCTCCGTCTCGGGCAGCGGGCCGTCGTCCCTGATGCTGCCGGCGAGGATGAACTCCACGCCGTGCGTGACGCACTCGTACATGACGCCCGACGTGAGCACACCGCTCTCGACCGCCTGGCGGATGCCGCCGGCGCGGTTGATGGTATTGATGGCCGCCATGTGATTGCGGTGGCCCTGCTCGACGGCGGCACCGGCGATGAGATCGATGCCGAGCGACGTCCCCGAGAGCGCGAACTCGATGTCGTGGACGGCGAGCGCGTTGCCCGCGAGCACCGTGTCGACGAAGCCGAGACGGATCAGCTCGCTGAAGTGCTCCACGCCACCGGTGTGCACGACGACCGGCCCGGCCACCACCGCGATGCGGCCGCCGCCCTTCTTCACGTGGCGCATCATCTCGGCGATGCGCGCGACGGACCCTTCGACCCGTCGCTCCGATGAGACGTCGTTGCTCATGAACGCGAAGCCGAGGCGGTCGCGCTCGCGGAACTCGGGCGTGACGCGAATGCCGTCGTGCCCGCAGACGATCGAGTCGCCCGCCTTCACGTCGCGCAGCTTGCGGCACGACGCCTGCGTGCCGCCGACGACGATCACCGCGTCCATGCGCTGGTGCCCGACCTCCACCCACGCGCCGCCGAGGCGCACGTGCGTGCGGTGGTTGGTCGTCGAGTAGAAGTCGTCGGGGACGCAGCGGTCCTTGTCCGCAGGCCTGACGAGCACGTTGCGCTCCCGCACCGGGTGCGCGCCGAAGGTCGTGAGTTCCTGGAGAATCTCGTCGAGGATGGCCTGATCGGACGCGTTGATCCGCATCTCGATGCGGGAGGCATCGTCGTTGGTGCGGCCGATGTCGAACGTGAGGATCTCGTACGAGGCCTTGTGCTCGATGATCTTGTCGAAGATCGCCGAGAGGAGCCCTGAGTCGATCAGGTGCCCCTCGGCCTCGATGGTGTCGCTGGCAGCCATGGGCGGCTGCCATTGTACAGGCGGGCCGATGGCCCGCCGTACCCCTACTTGTCCAGGACGCGCCGCATTGCGCTGATGACACGATTGACTTCCCGCCGCCGACGATGCCATCGTCGTCGGCAGCGTGGAGGACGACATCGTGGAGACCAGGGTGCCGTACCGGATCGGCGTCGACGAGTATTTCGACCTTCCGGAGACCAATCGGCCGCAGGAGCTGCGCTTCGGCGTCCTGCGCGAGCCGCCGGCACCGGGGTACCACCACCAGATCATTGTTGGGGAGTTATACGAGCGGCTGATGCGTCACGTGCGCCGGCGCAAGCTGGGACGAGTGGTGCTCTCGCCGGTTGACGTGGTGCTCGACATGCAGAACGCGCTGGTCGTGCAGCCGGACCTCGTGTTCATCTCGCGTGGCCGTCTCGGCATCGCGACCCAGCGCGTCTGGGGCGCGCCCGACATGGTCGTCGAGGTGCTCTCGAAGACGAACCGCCGCCACGACAGCACCACGAAGGTGCAGTGGTACAAGAAGTACGGCGTGCGGGAGTGCTGGCTGGTGGACCCGGACAACCGGATGATCGACGTTCTCGATCTGACGCCGGCCGAGTACACCGTGCGTGTCTTCCTCGAGCGTCAGTGGGTGCGGTCGGCCGTGTTCCCGCGCCTTCGCCTGCGGGGGATGGACGTGTTTGGCGCCTACGCGTCCGGAACGAACTTGTAGCCGACGCCGCGAACGGTCTGCAGAAACTTCGGCGCGGCCGGCCGATCCTCGAGGTAGCGCCGCAGCCGCACGATGAAGTTGTCGATGGCGCGTGTGTCGGTCTCCTCGTGCAACCCCCACACCTCCTCGAGAATCGCGCGCCGTGAGACCGGCTGTCCCGCCTTCTTCACCAGGTAGCGGAGCAGGTCGCACTCCATCTGCGTCAGGCGGTACGACTTGCCGGCGGAGCGTACCTCCATCGTCCGGAAGTCGAGCGTCCGGCCGGCGAACGCATACACATCGGGCTGCTCGTTCCAGCGCTGACGGCGCAGGAGCCCGTTGAGACGCGCGATGAGGATGGTGAGCTCGAAGGGCTTCGGCAGGTAGTCGTCCGCGCCGGCCTCGAACCCGTTGAGCACGTCCTCGGGACGGCTCCGGGCGGTCAGCATCAGGATGGGCACGTACTCGCCGGCCTCGCGCAGCTCGCGCGCCACCGTGAAGCCGTCCTTGCCGGGCAGCATGACGTCGAGGACGACCACGTCGAAGGGGCGCTTCTCGCGCAGGACGATGTCGAGCGCGCGCTCGCCGTCGGGCGCGACCGACGCCTCGTGCCCCTCCGCTTCCAGGTTGTACCTGAGTCCGTCCGCGATGTGCGGCTCGTCCTCGACGATGAGGATTCTGCTCAAGACGCCACGCGGGGCAGTTCCAGCGTGAACGTGGCACCGCGCCCCTCGCCCTCGCTCTGCGCGAAGACGCGCCCGCCGTGCGCCCGCGCGATGGCGCGGACGATGTAGAGGCCGAGGCCGGTGCCCTTGATCTGCTTCAGGCCGCGCGCCTGCACGCGGTAGAAGCGGTTGAAGATGCGCTTCAGCTGCTTGCGCGGGATGCCGACGCCGCGGTCCTGCACGCGCACCCAGACGGTGTCGGGCGACGGCGCGGCCACCGACACCGTGACGCGCACCTGCTCGCCGGAGTACTTCACCGCGTTGTCGAGGAGGTTGGTGATCACCGTCCGCAGCTCCTCGGCGTCGCCCGAGACGATCAGCGGGCTGCCGGCGTGCGCCTCCAGCGCGACGGCATGCTCCGGCAGGTGATGGCGCACGTGCGCGAGACGGACGCATTCGCCGCTCAGCGCGGCCATGTCCACCGGCGTGCGCGCGACGATCTTCGGCTTCTGCGCGACCGCGCCGGCCTTGAGGACCTGCTCCACCGTGCGATGGAGGCGGTCGGCGTCGGCGAGCATGATGTCGTAGAACTGGCGCCGCCGCTCGTCGTCCACCTCGCGCGACTGCAGCGTCTGCAGGTACAGCCGCATCGAGGCGATCGGCGTCTTCAGCTCGTGGGTGACGGCGTTGATGAAGGTGTCGTGGTCTTCGTTGCGCTTGATCTCGAGGACGAGGAAGACCGTGTAGACGATGAGGCCGGCGATGATCAGCGCGAAGGTGATGATCCCGAGCACGAGCGGCGTGGACTGCCGCGCGTTCATCACGATCCAGCTGATGTTGAGGGTGATCGCGGCCCCTACGAGCAGGACGCAGAGGCCGACGAAGAACGCGATCGCCTTCTGACGCCGGGTCACAAGGCGATCTTAATAGGCCCCGGGCCCAGGGGCCCAGGAATCAGGCGACGGCTTCTTCCGTCTCGACGAGCACGGGCTGGTCGTTCTCGTCGTGGGGCACCGCCTGGGCGATCGTCGCCAGCTTGACGTCCCACGCCAGGCCGAGCGCCTTCAGGACGCTGATCCCCATCCAGTTCATGTCCAGCTCATACCAGGCCAGGCCGTGGCGGGCCGACGTCGGGTGGGCGTGGTGGTTGTTGTGCCAGCCCTCGCCGAAGGTGAGGAGCGCCACCCACCAGTTGTTGGTCGAGTCGTCGCGCGTCAGGAACCGGCGCGAGCCCCACAGGTGCGTGGCGGAGTTGACGAGCCACGTGCAGTGCAGGCCGAAGGTGACGCGGAAGAAGATGCCCCAGAGCACGTACGGGATGCCGCCGAAGGCGAGCAGCAGCAGGCCGACGACGACGTTCGAGGTCCAGTGCCACTTCGAGAGTGCGACGTGGAACGGGTCGCGGGCGAGGTCCGGCACGTAACGGCCGAGCACCGTCGCGTCGTGGTGCATCCCCTTGCCGGTGATGATCCACCCCATGTGCGACCACCACCTGCCCTCGCGCGGCGAATGCGGGTCGCCTTCGCGGTCGGACTTCTGGTGATGGATGCGGTGCGTCGCGACCCAGAAGATCGGGCCGCCCTCGAGCGCCAGCGTGCCGCACGCGGTCAGGAAGTACTCGACCGATTTCGGCGTCTTGTAGCCGCGGTGCGTCAGCAGGCGGTGATACGCCATGCCGATGCCGAGGCTGCCGGCGACCCACCAGAGCAGCATCGAGGTCACGATCGCGCCAAGGTCGATGTAGAAGAACGCCGCAATCGCGCCGATATGGAACGCGGTCATGGCGATCGTCGTGATCCAGTTGACGCCGGACTGGTGTTTGCGCCCGTAGGCAAGCAGCGGAGTAGCCATCGCGGTAGTGACGATAGCAGCCTCGACCGCAGGCGACTGTAATACTTGTGTAATAGCTGTAAGTGCTGATTTGAGAATTAGATACGGGTTGACTGGGTCGCCCTGCCACCGGCGGCGATCGAGTGATGCGGCGCCATGATGTCGAGTCGCCGGCGTCAACGCCCTCCACCGGGATCTCCTCGCCCGCGCGCTCGAACGCCGCCTTCGGGTTGAGCTCGCGCAGCAGGCGCGGGCTGCAAGAGCAACTCCCAACTCCCAATTCCCAACACCCAAGTTGAGCTGTGGGATATTGGGATCGGAATCGGGCGCTTTGGGACTTGGAAGTTGGGAGTTGGGAGTTGGAAGTTGATTTACTCGTTGAGCATCCACGCCGACTACCGGTGCCAGCGGTCGGGCGTGTGCTGCTCGTCGGATTGGGATGTGCCGGTCGAGCTGCCGCTCTACCGCTCGCTGGATGACGCACTGCGCGGACAGCAGCTCGCGGCGGCGGCCGCCGCCGCGGACGACGAGCCGCCGCTCGTCTCGGGGCCCGACCTGCCGGACGATGCGGGCGCGATGGTGTCGCGGACCTCGACCGGCGACTGCGTCTTCTACCACCGGCATTCCGGCCTGTGCGTGATTCAGCGCGATCTCGGCGAGCCGTACCTGCCCGCGACGTGCCGGTACTTCCCGCGGCTGGCGGTGAGCGACCGCCGCGGCACGTTCATCTCGCTCTCGCACTACTGCCCGACGGCTGCGGGGATGCTGTTTCGCGACGACGTGCCGCTCGAGATTGTGGAGAGCCCGGCCGCGTTTCCGCCCGCGGACTACGACGGCCTGACCGTCGCCGCCGACCAATGGCCGCCGCTGCTGCATCCTTCGATGCTCATGGACGGCGACGCCTACTCCGCGTGGGAGCGCCACATGGTGGCGCGTTGTGCGGCCGAGTCACTCTCGCCGGAGGGTGTGCGGGCCACGCT
>VFYY01000199.1 GCA_016871375.1 Acidimicrobiia bacterium | reverse complement strand
AGCGGCCGGTGCCGACGACGAGCGCGCAGATCCCGATCGAAGCACCGACGGGCATCCGGCCCGAGCCTGCTTACGACAGCGGCGAGGAGGGGGTGCCGGGGGGCGTTCCCGGCGGCGTGCCTGGCGGCGTCATCGCCGGCATCGTCGGCGGCCTGGACGCGGCACCTCCCCCGCCTCCTCCTCCCCCGCCGCGCATCACGCGCGTCGGCGGCGACATCAAGGCGCCGGCGCTGCTGAAGCGCGTGGAGCCGGTGTACCCGCCGCTCGCGGTGGCGGCCAACATCGAGGCGACCGTCATCCTCGACGCCGTCGTGGACGAAGAGGGTGAGGTGACCGACGTGAAGGTGCTGCGGTCGGGCGGCGTGCTGGACAAGGCGGCCATCGACGCGGTGCTGCGGTGGCGCTACGCGCCGCTCATGCTGAACGGCCGGCCGGCGCCGTTCCAGCTCACGGTCGTGCTGTCGTTCAGGCTGACCCGGTAGCCGACGCCCCCGGGGCGAGGTCCATGAAGCTGTCCGTCCTCGCGCTCGACTACGACGGGACCATCGCCCAGCGCGACCGGCTCGAGCCGGCGGTGCGCGACGCCGTTGCCGGCGCCCGCATCGCCGGCGTGACCGTGTTGCTCGTCACCGGCCGCATCCTCGACGAGCTGCGGCGGGTCGCGGGCGACCTCCACTTCGTCGACGGGGTCGTCGCGGAGAACGGCGCGGTCGTCCATTTCCCCGACGGCGGGCACACGTCACTCCTCGCACCGCCGATCCTCGATCATTTCGTCGCCGAGCTCCGCCGCCGAGGCATTCCACACACGGCCGGCGCCTGCCTGGTGGACGCCGACGCGCAGGAGGCGCCGCATCTGCTCGACGTGATTCGCACGCTCGAGCTGCCGCTCGTCCTGCTGTTCAACAGGGGGCGCGTGATGACGCTGCCGCAGGGCGTCAGCAAGGCCACGGGCCTGCACAGCGCGCTCGAGATGCTGCGCCTCTCGCCGCGCAACATGCTCGCGGTCGGCGACGCCGAGAACGACCATACGCTGCTGCAGTTGGCGGAGGTCGGCGCGGCGGTGGAATGGGGGAGCGCGGCGCTGCGCGCGGTCGCCGACCTTGTCGTCGCGGGCGGCGGCCCCCCGGATGTCGCGGGCTACCTGCGCGCCGTCTCGGAGACGGGCGCGCTGCCCGTGCCTCCGAAGGCGCGCCGGCGGCTGCGGCTCGGCCACACCGAGGACGGCCGGGAGTTCTCGCTCGCGGTCCGCGGCCGCAACGTGCTCGTGGCCGGCGATCCGAAGTCCGGCAAGTCGTTGCTCGCCGGACTGCTCTGCGAGCAGCTGATCCTGCACGGCTATTGCGTCTGCGTCATCGACCCCGAGGGCGATTACCGCTCGCTCGAGGCGCTGCCGGGCGTGACCGTGCTCGGCGGCGAGGACCCGCCGCCGAGCCCGCGCGCGCTGCTGCGCGCGCTGCGCTACCCGGACCGCAGCGTCGTCATCGACCTCGCGCACATGGCGCAGGAGGAGAAGCTGGCGTATATCCGCGCCGTGCTGCCCGCGCTGAACGTGATGCGGCAGCGGACCGGACTCCCGCACCGCATCCTGCTCGACGAGGCGCATTACTTTCTGCACGACGCGGACGCCGACGCCCTGCTCGACTTCGAGCGCAACGGCTACATCGTCGTGACATACTTCGCTTCGCGGCTTCCCCGGAAGCTGCTCGACGCCACCGAGGTGATGATCTCCACCTGCGAGTCGAACCGCGCCGAGATCGAGGCGCTGCGCGAGCGGTGCGCGTCGTGCCAGACGCCAGGGGCGCGGAGCCGCTGGTCGCTGCTGGGCCGCCTGGCACTCGGCCAGGCGGTGGCGCTCCCGGTGACGGAGGAGGCGGGGGGCGAGCTCAGGATGTTCACGATCGGGCAGCGGCTCACGCCGCACGTGCGGCACCGGCAGAAATACGTGGACGTGCCCGTCACCGAGGCGCGCGCGTTCGTGTTCGGCGGCGGCGGCGCCGGCGCGCAGCGTGTGCGAACGCTGCGCGAGTTCGTGGACGTCCTGGAGCACACCCGGCCCGGCGCGCTCGAGCCGTTCATCCGGCGCGGCGACTTCTCGCGCTGGATCGGCGACGTGTTCGGCGACCACGCGCTCGCCGGCGAGCTGCGCCGCCAGGAGCAGGGCTACCGCGGCGCGCTCGACCGCGACACCATTCCCGAGATGGCGGGTGCCGTGCGCGCGCGCTACGACCTCACCGACGAGGACGAGGTCCCGGCGCCGGCCGCGTGACCTCCGCCGCCGTCGTCTTCGACCGTGTCTCGCTCGCCTTCGACGACAACGTCGTCCTGCGCGAGATCAGCTTCTCGCTGCACACCGGGCACACGAAGGTCCTGCTCGGCGCCAGCGGGTCCGGCAAGTCCGTGGTGCTGAAGCTGGTGCTCGGCCTGCTCAGGCCGGATGCGGGCGCGGTCCTCGTCAACGGCGAGCGCATCGACGCCATGCGCGAGCCGGAACTGATGCGCGTGCGCGCCGACATCGGCATGCTGTTCCAGGAGAGCGCGCTCTTCGACTCGCTGACCGTGGCGGAGAACGTCGGCTACCGGCTGGCCGAGGAGACGCGGCTCCCGCCCGCCGACGTGCGGGCGCGCGTCGAGGAGGTGCTCGGCTTCATCGGGCTCGGGGAATACGTGGACCGCATGCCCTCGGAGCTCTCGGGCGGACAGCGGCGGCGCGTGGCGATCGCCCGCGCGATCGCGGCGCGGGCGCGGCTGGTGCTCTTCGACGAGCCGGTCTCCGGCCTCGACCCGATTACCTCGAAGACCGTGGACCACGAGATCATCAAGCTGCGCGACCTCGAGCGCGTCACGTCGATCGTCGTGACCCACCAGCTCCAGGACGCCTTCCACATCGCCACGCACGAGGCGGTGCGCGACAACGGCGCGATCCGGATCGTGCCCGCCTCGCCCGCGAAGGCGGACGAGGCGGAGTTCCTGATGCTCAAGGACGGACGGATCCATTTCGAGGGCTCCGCCGCCGAGCTGCGGGCCTCGACGGATCCGTACCTCCGCAAGTTCCTCGCCTAGCGCGGTTTCGACTTCTTCGTAGTGTCCGGCTTTAGCCGGACCACATACGGCGGTGCCGATCAACGTGGTCCGGCTAAAGCCGGACACTACGACGTTTCAGAAACCGCGCTAGAACCGATAGCCGACGTTCAGGCCGAAGATGCCGATCGTGTGGCTGTTGCCGCCGTCGAGGACGACCAGCGCCCGCGCATCGGGACGCAGCTCGAGGTGCGTGGCGAGTGTCACCCGTACGCCGCCGCCCATCGTCACCGCCGGATCGGTGAAGGTCCGCGCTTCGAAGGCGACGGCGGGGCGGAACGGCATCATCGCGAGCCGCCGCGCGTAGAAGCGCGGCATGCCGTCGAGCGCCCACCTGCCGTCGAAGGACGGCACGTCGAACGAGGCACGGTAGACGCCCAGACCGCCTGCCAGGTACGGCACGGCCGGCCGGCCGCGCGGTACGAGGTTCGCCAGCAGACTGGCGCTCGCCATGAATGCCTCCGCGCGCGCGCCGCGGTCGAACCAGGCGCCCTGTCCCTCGAGCGCCAGGCGGCGAGTGAGGTCGTATACGACCGTGCCGCCGATGAGCGCGCCGGCCGTGGAGGCGGTCGCGGCCCCGCCGCCGATGAAGGCGATCGTGCTCGCCGTGCCGCCGGGCTCGCTGCCCTGCGCCTGCGCGGGCGCCGCGGCGACTGCCGCCAGCACCACGACTGCCGCAACCTGGAACCCGATCCGCCGCAGGATCGCCATCATCGGGCACCAGTTGGTGAACGCCCACTGCAGCAGGTTGGCCCCGACGAACGCAGTGAGTGCCAGGAACCACGGGTTCACGTACACGCCGAGGATCACGCTGGCGAGGACCAACGCGCCGGCGACGAGGCGCAGCCCCCGCTCGACCGTCATTGTGGTGGTCATGACACAGCCTCCTTGTGCTGGTGCGCCCGGCTCAGGTGATACATGACGGGCACCGCCATGCGCGAGAGCAGGAGCGACGCGACCTCGCCCGCCATCAGCCAGATGGCGAGCCCCTGGAAGATCTCCGGATTGGCGCTCAACGCCGCGGCAACCGCGTCGTCGAGCGTGAGCACTTGCGCGCGTGCACCGTGGGCGGCGATCCACACGACGAGCGCAAGAGGAACAACACGCCAGGCCATGGCATTGGTGGAACGACCGCGAAACGCGTGCCACGGCATGCCCCGCGGCCGCCGGCGGCAGCGGACCGCCGGCGCACGTCGAGCGCGGAAATGTTCGTGCGGTCGTGAAATGATCCGCGGGTGGTGAGTTCCGGCGCGACACGCAGGAACCCGGAGCCGGCGCTAGAGCGGTTTCTGAAACGTCGTAGTGTCCGGCTTTAGCCGGACCAAGTTGATCGGCACCGCCGTGCGTGGTCCGGCTAAAGCCGGACACTACGAAGAAGTCGAAACCGCGCTAGTTGCTGTCCGGGTAGGGCCTCCCGTTGGCGCCCATCGTCCTGGCCAGCCCGGTGGCGAGCGCCCAGCGCTCCGCCTCGGTCAGCCGCGCGTGCGCGTGCATCACCGTATAGAGCCGCATCGGCATCTCGCCCTGGAGCACCGCTTCGGCCGCGTCCCCCGCCTCTTCCTGCGGCCGTTGCCACTCCGAGAAGTTCAGGACCGCGCGCCCGGCAGTCACGTCGCGCTGCACGAGCCACGACATCGGCGCGACGCGGGCATGGCCCGGCCACTCCGTCTCGTTGCTGTGGCAATCGAAGCAGGCGCGGCGCGCCAGCGCGCGCGTCTCCGCCGAGGCCCATGGCGGCTCGCGGACGACCGGCGGATTGAGCCGGTCGTGGCCGTACGGGACGGCCTGCATCGCCATGAAGACGACGAAGCCTGCCGCCAGCACGGTGCCGACGACATACGGGAAGCTGCGCGTGGTGATGTCTCCGCGGATTGCCGAAGCAACAGCGCTGCCGCGGCGGCGCGCGGAATAGTTCACCGCGCCGCGTGATTTTCCCGTTGGCACCGGGCGTGCCTCTGGTGGCGGGCGGAGGACGCCGTGCCCGTCAGTGCGCCCGCGGTCTTCACCGCGCGCGGTCTCACCAAGGTCTACCGGATGGGCGACGTCACCGTGGAGGCGCTCCGCGGCGTGGACTTCGACCTCGGGCCGGGGGAGTTCGTCGTCCTGCTCGGGCCGTCCGGCTCGGGCAAGTCCACGCTGCTGAACATCCTCGGCGGCCTCGACGTCCCGACCGCCGGCGAGGTGATCTACGAGGACCACAACCTCACGACCGCCGGTGAAGCGGCCCTCACCGCGTACCGGCGCGAGCACGTCGGCTTCGTCTTCCAGTTCTACAACCTGATTCCGAGCCTGACCGCGCGCGAGAACGTGGCGCTCGTGACCGAGATCGCCCAGCGGCCGATGACGCCGGAGCGCGCGCTGGATCTCGTCGGGCTGTCACACCGCCTCGATCACTTTCCGGCCCAGCTCTCCGGCGGCGAGCAGCAGCGGGTGGCCATCGCGCGCGCCATCGCCAAGCAGCCGTCGGTGCTGCTGTGCGACGAGCCGACCGGCGCGCTCGACATCACGACCGGCGTGGTCGTGCTCGAGGCGCTCGCCCGCGTCAACCGCGAGGTGGGGACGGCCACCGTCGTCATCACGCACAACGCCGCCATCGCGGGCATGGCCGATCGCGTCGTCCGCCTCGCCGACGGCCGCGTCGCCCGCATCGAGCGCAACGCGACGAAAGTCGCGCCGGGAGACCTGCGATGGTGAGGCTTCCGTCGCGGCTCACCGCGCTCGACCGCAAGCTGGTGCGGGACCTGTGGGCGATGAAGAGCCAGGCCGCCGCCATCGCGCTGGTCGTGGCGGCCGGCGTGACGATGTTCGTCGCCTACTTCTCGAACTTCGATTCACTGCAGCGCACGCGCACGGACTTCTACCGCACGGCGCGGTTCGCCGACGTGTTCGCCGGCGTGACGCGCGCGCCGGCGCGGCTCGAGGCGCGGCTGGCGGCGCTCCCGGGCGTGGCCGTGGCGTCCACCCGCGTCGTGGCCGACGTGACGCTCGACGTGCCGGGCCTGGAGGATCCCGCCGCCGGGCGGCTCATCTCGGCGCCCGACCCCGGCGGGGCCTCCCTGAACGGCGTGTATCTGCGCCGCGGCCGCTGGGTCGATCCGGCGCGGGCCGACGAGGTGCTGGCGAGCGAGATGTTCTGCGAGGCGCACGGGTTCGGCCCTGGTGACACCGTCGGCGCGCTCATCAACGGGCGCCGCCGCACGCTGACCATCGTCGGCGTCGTCATCTCGCCCGAGTACGTGTACGGCATCCGGCCGGGCGAGATGTTCCCCGACGCGCGCCGCTTCGGCATCTTCTGGATGGATCGCCGCGCGCTCGCGTCCGCCTACGACATGGAGGGGGCGTTCAACGACGTGGCGCTGGCGCTGGCTCCCGGCGCGTCGCTGCCCGACGTGCTGGCCGGCCTCGACCGCCTGCTCGCGCCGTACGGCGGGCGCGGCGCCGTCCCGCAGTCGCTGCAGACCTCGGCGTGGATGCTCGAGAACGAGCTGGCGCAACTCGAGACGTTCGGCGTCGTGATTCCGCTCATCTTCTTCGGGGTGGCCGCCTTCGTCCTGCACCTGGCGCTCTCACGCGCGCTCGCGCTGCAGCGCACGCAGGTGGCGGCGCTCAAGGCGCTCGGCTACTCGAATGGGGAGCTCGCCTGGCACTACGTCAAGTGGGCGCTCGCGATCGCGGCGGCGGGCGCGGCCGCCGGGGTTGCCGTGGGCGCCTGGCTCGGGTCGGTGTTCATCGGGATCTACAACGAGTTCTTCCGCTTCCCGGCGCTCGACTATCGCCTGTCCGCCGGCGTGGCGCTGGAG
>VFYY01000198.1 GCA_016871375.1 Acidimicrobiia bacterium | reverse complement strand
GGCGCGGGAGGCTGCGGCGGCGCGGGAGGCTGCGGCGCGCGAGCCGGCTCCTCGCCCGGCTGCCCGATCGTCCCGACGACGCTGTTGACGGCGACCGTCTCGCCTTCTTTGACCGCGATCTCCGTCAGCACGCCGGCGGCGGGCGACGGAATCTCCGCGTCCACCTTGTCGGTCGTGATCTCGAAGAGCGGCTCGTCGCGCTCGACCGGGTCGCCGACCTTTTTCATCCACCGGACGATCGTGCCTTCGGCGATCGACTCCCCCATCTGGGGCATCACGATGGGCGTCGGCATTTCGCAGTCTCTGGGTCTCTGGTCTCTGGTCTCTCGTCTCTGGTCTCTCGTCTCTGGTCTCTTGACCGTCGTTCACGAGAGACGAGAGACCAGAGACCAGACGAGGGGTTTCACAAATGTATCGCCGCGCCGTGGGCGGCGTGCGCCGCCTCGCCAAGCGCCTCCGAGAACGTCGGGTGTGCGTGCATGGTCCGGATGAGCTCCTCGACCGTGCATTCCAGTCTGAGCGCCACCACGGCTTCGGCCACGAGCTCGGTCGAACGCGGCCCGATCATGTGCACACCCAGGATCTCATCGTAGCGCGCGTCGGCCACGATCTTGACGAAGCCCTCCGTCTCGCCGGCCATCTTCGCGCGGCCGAGCACGCCGAAGGGAAAGGACCCGACGCGGACGTCGTACCCCCGGGCCCGCGCCTCGGACTCGGTCAGGCCGACGCTGCCGATCTCGGGATCGCAGTACGTGCAGCTCGGTACGTGATCGTAGTTCAACGGACGCACCTCGCGGCCGGCCAGGCGCTCCGCCACGAGAATCCCTTCGGCCGACGACACGTGCGCGAGCTGGGGATGGGCGGCGCCGTCGACCGTGATGACGTCGCCGATGGCGGAGACATGGGGCACGGAGGTGCGATACAGCGGGTCGACCCGGATGTAGCCCTTCTCCATGCGGATGCCGAGATCCTCGGCGCCAAGGCCGTCCGTCACCGGCGCGCGTCCGGTCGCGACGAGGAGCAGGTCGGCGGAGAGCGACTCGTTTCGGCCGTCCGGCGTCTGGGCGTCGACCGTCACGCCGTCCGCCGTCGCGGCGGCGCGCGTCACGCGCGTGCCCGTGAGGACCGTGATGCCCTGCTTCTTGAACGACTTCTCCAGCTCAGCGGAGATCGCTTCGTCCTCGAGCGGCACGAGCCGGGGCAGCAGCTCGACGATCGTGACGTCGCTGCCGAAGCGCCGGTAAATCGAGGCGAACTCCACGCCGACCGCGCCGCTCCCCAGAATGACGAGCGAGCGCGGCACCGCGGGGAGGTGAATCGCCTCGTCACTCGTGACGATCCGGGTACGGTCGATGTCGATGCCGGGCACGCCGCGCGGCGTGGAGCCGGTCGCCACGATGATCTCGGACGCCTGAATCGTCTGCGTGTCGCCGTCGACGACCTCGACGCGCCCGTCGCCGGCAAGCCGGGCCGTCCCCTTGATCCAGGCGATCGTGTTCTTCTTGAACAGGTACTCGATCCCGCGCGCGAGGCCGGCAACCACCTTGTCCTTGCGCGCGTGGACCCGCCGCATGTCGATCGCCGGGGCATCCGCCGGCATCGTCACGCCCCACTCGGCGGCCGCCCGAATCACCTTGAGGGCGTGGGCGTGCTCGAGCAGGGCCTTGGTGGGAATGCAGCCCCAGATGAGGCACGTCCCGCCGAGCGACGGCTGCTTCTCGACGACCGCGACGGCCTTGCCGAGCTGCGCGGCGCGGATGGCGGCGACGTACCCACCGGTGCCCGCGCCGATGACCACGACGTCGTAGGAGGCTGGCACGTGTGGACTCCTGAGTCCGGGGCCCCCGTCGCGCACGCCTGCGCGATGGGTGGAAGGACCGTGATCAACTATACTCGCGGCGCGTATGGCCGAACGCAGAAAAACGGTGCTCGTCGTCGACGATGACGAGGGGATGCGCGACATGCTCACGGCGATCCTCAAGCGCGACTACCGCGTGCTCCGCGCGGCGACCGGCGAGGCCGCGCTCCAGATGATGGAGAAAGAGGACATCGACCTGATGCTGCTCGACGTTCGGCTCCCGGGCATCAACGGCTTCGAGGTCCTGAAGATCGCGAAGGAGAACTACCCCTACGTGGAAGTGATCGTGATCTCCGTGGTGAAGGAGCTCGAGGCGGCGATCGAGGCGATGCGGCACGGGGCGTATCACTACATCTCCAAGGACTTCGAACTCGAGGGCGTGCCGACGCTGGTCGGCAATGCCAGCGAGCGGCAGGACCTGAGCCGCCACGTCATGCAGCTGCGCGCCGAGGTGGCCGAGCATTTCGACCGCGAGTTCGTCGTCGGCCAGAGCCGCGCCACGCGAGACGTCATCGAGACGGCGCGAAAGGTCGCCAGGCTCTCGGCGACGGTCCTGATCCTCGGCGAGAGCGGCACCGGCAAGGAGCTGTTGGCGCGCCTCGTTCACCGCGAGTCGGGCCGCCCCGAGGCGCCCTTCGTCGCGGTGAACCTTGCGGCGATTCCGCGCGAGCTCGTGGAGAGCACCCTGTTCGGCCACGAGAAGGGCGCCTTCACGGGGGCCATCCGCCAGCAGCTCGGGAAGTTCGAGCTCGCCGCGGGCGGCACGCTCTTTCTCGACGAGATCGGCGACCTCCGCCACGAGCTGCAGGCGAAGCTGCTGCGGGCGCTCCAGGAGGGCGAAATCGAGCGCGTCGGCGGCACGCACCCCATCAAGACCGACTTCCGGCTCATCGCCGCCACCAACACCGACCTGGAGAAAGTCGTCAAAGAGGGCCGGTTCCGCGAAGACCTGTTCTACCGGCTCAACGTGATTCCGCTGAAGATGCCTGCGCTCCGCGACCGCATCGAGGACCTGCCCGACCTGGTCACGTTCTTCCTGCGCCGGTACAACGTCAGGTTTCACAAGAACATTCAGGGGATCGCCGACTCGACGCTGCGGATCCTCAGGGCGTACTGGTGGCCGGGTAACATCCGCGAGCTCGAGAACCTCATCGAGCGCCTTGTCGCCGTCTCCGACAAGGACTGGCTCACCGACGAGGACCTCCCGTACGAGTTCCACGTCGCCCAGCTCGACGCCCAGGGCCCCACCGCCGAGAACCTGCTCGAGCGCGCGGTCTCGACCTTCGAGCGGAATTTCATCATCCGGGCCCTGGAGAAGGCCGGCTGGAACGTCACGGCCACCGCCCGGACGCTCGGCATCCCGCTCAGCACGCTCAAGTTCAAGATGGATCGCCTCGAGATTCGGGAGCTCGCTCGCAAGATCCGCGGCGGCTGAGACGGCCCGCGTCGCCCGCCAAGACCTTGTTCGCGCGGCCAACTTCTTGGCCGCTCCTCCGGCGCCCCCCTTTCCGTGAAACCTTTCGCATCGCCGCGCGCGGGCGGCCGCCCGCGCGCGGCGGGCGGACCAGCCGCCAATCAGTTGGCCGGCGCCCCACGCGGCGCGACAGCCAGCGGACTGCCGGCCCATCTCCGTTCTCTACGTAATTCCGACCGTTTTCGTCGCAGCGCCCGCGCGAACCGCTGCGGCACGTCCGTTGCTCTTGGAGCGATCATCGCAGGGCTATTCGTTTCGTACGGCCAATCCATCTCATCGCGACGGGAGAGGCATGCAGCTGTCGAAGTTCAACGTCCAGGTACCGCTCGCGGACCGGAACGAAGTGTTCCTGATGAACACGCTGTCGGACGCGCAGCTCGTCGCCTCGGCCGACGTGGCCGATCTGCTGGGACGGGTCGGGCGCGGCGAATCCGCCTTCAGCGCGGACGAGCGCGAGACCATCGACACGCTCGTCGAGAACGGCTTCATCGTCGAGAGCCGCGAGCGCGAGCACGCCGAGCTGGACCAGTACTTCCTCAACCTGCGCGAGGACACCGACCAGCTGCGCGTGACCGTGCTCACGACGCTCCAGTGCAACTTCGCCTGCGACTACTGCTTTCAGGGCGATCACGGCGACTACAACAAGTTTGCCGAGAAGATGTCGCTCGAGACGGCCGCCCGGGTCGTGGCCTGGATCGCGCAGCGGCTCGACGAGGTGCGCCCCCAGAAGTTCGTGCTGACCCTCTTCGGTGGCGAGCCGCTGCTGAACCTGCCGGTGGCCTACTACCTCGCCGAGCGCTGCCACGCCGAATGCGAACGCCGCGGCGTGCGCCAGGTGATCAGCCTGATCACGAACGCGCTGCTGCTCTCGCCCGAGGTCGTCGAGCGTCTCAATGCGCATGGACTGATCGGCGTCAAGGTCACGCTCGACGGCGACCGCGACACGCACAACCGCATGCGGCCGCTGCGCGGGCGCCAGGGCACGTTCGACCGGATCATCGAGAACGTGCGTCAGGTGGCGGACCTGGTGCCGATCACGATCGGCGGCAATTTCGACGAGTCGTCCGTCGACAGCTACCCCGCGCTGCTCGATTTCCTGCGCGAGCAGGAGTTCGCCGACAAGATCGCGAAGATCAATTTCAAGCCGATCATCAAGCCGTTCGAGCAGGCCGACAAGCCGAAGGGCATCATTCCGCTGACGGCGATCGGCGCACAAGGCAAGCCGCTGGCCGGCACCTGCATGTCGAGCGCGGGCGCCGGGTCGACCCAGACCTCGAGCGTCTGCGACTCCTGCCACTTCGTCGACGAGAAGATGGCGTTCCTGCGGAGCGAGACGCGCAGGCGCGGCTTCCCGACGCCCGACGGCGTCCACATGGGCCCGTGCGAGATCCACCGGCGCCACGCGCACACGCTCGGACCGGACGGGTCGATCTACGTGTGCCCGGGCTTCACGGGCTCCAAGACCGAATCGACCGGTCACATCGACGGGCGCGACGAGGCCTGGCGCGGGGCCGCGGCCGCGCGCTTCGAGCGGCTCACTCCGCACAAGAGCGAGTGTGGCGACTGCTCGTACGTTCCCGTCTGCGGCGGCGGATGTTCCGTCGCCGCGCACACCGAGCTTGGCGACATGCATCAGCCGTCATGTCACAAGGGTGCCTTCGAGTCAGCTGTTGTCAGCTTGGCCGAGCGCACTGCCGCCGCCGTTGCATGAGTCCATCAATCGGCCATTCACCAGAAACGGAGTAAACTCGATGAAGATCACGGTCATCAAGAAGGCGTCGACGAACAGGAAACCGCAGAACTTTTGCCCATGGGTGCAGGAGGACGCTCCGCAGGACAAGAAGTAGCCGGGTCGCTCCGGGCTCCCGCCCGGTCGCAGCGCTGTCAACGCCGCACCGCCCTGCGGGTCTGGTGCGGCGTTGTTCTGTTGTCCGGGCTGGGCGGATGCATAACCCCTGACACCGACGGCCCCCTCTCCCGGCCCGTCCTGACGATCGGAGTACCAGAAAGCTTCATCAATGGCCGCGATGTCGGCATCGGCTCGCTGATCCGGCAATCCACCCTCGAAGGTCTGACCCAGGTCAACATCGGTACGGATGGACGTGCAGTTCCGCGACTGGCGGAGCGCTGGACATGGGAGGACGAGGGACGGCGGCTTCGTCTCAGTCTGCGTCCAAACGTCATCTTTCACGACGGGACGGTGTTCTCGTCAACGGTCGCGGCCGATGCGCTGCGCCGCGCGATCGGTCAGCCCGAGAATCAAGCCGTGTATCCCTCTCTCGCGGACATCAAGGCCGTGCGCCCGAATGGCGAGCTCGAACTCGTGCTCGACCTCTCAAAGGCATCGGCACTCCTGCCGGAGGAACTCGATCTGCCGCTCACGACTGAGAACGGCATGGGGACCGGCCCGTTCCGTGTTGTCAGCAGGGACACGGACGGTGCCGTGCTCGAGCGATTCGACCGGTACTATCTCGGGACAACCGACATCCACCAGATCCTTATCCGTCCTTTCGATACGCTGCGCACCGCGTGGAGCAGTCTGTTGCGGGGCGACGTCGATATGGTCACGGACGTGCCGCCGGAAGCCGTCGACTTCATTCGGAACGACGATGTCCAAGTGAAGCTTTTTGCCCGCTGGTATCAGTTCCTGATCGTCTTCAACGGCCAGCGGGATCCCTTTAGATCTGCGGTCGTCCGACGCGCGATGAATTTCGCCGTCGATCGTGAGGCGCTCATCGCGAAGGTGCTGCAGGGGCAGGGCCAGCCATCCACGGGTCCGCTGTGGCCCCGGCACTGGGCGTATGACGCATCGGTGCTGCCCTTTGGATTCGAACCCCAGTTTGCAGTGACGTTGCTCGATGGCGCCGGCCTGCGGCCGGGCACGGTGCCCAAGGGACCTGACCGGCCACCGGCGCGCCTACGGTTCACGTGCCTGTTGCCCGAAGGGTTCAGCCTCCTCGAGCGGATCGGCCTCGAGGTGCAGAAACAGCTCTATGACATCGGGGTCGACGCCCGATTCGAGGTGGTAGCGTTTCAGGAGTGGGACAGGCGGATTCGCGAAGGGGACTTCGAGGCGGTGCTGGTGGATATGATCAGCGGCCCGACGCTGGCTCGACCTCACCTCTTCTGGGCGCTTCCACGACGCGAAGGTCTGCATGCATTCGGGTACGAGAACGCCGAGGCTGGGCGCCTCTTCGAGCTCCTCCGAAGGTCGACGAACGAGGGGGCCATCCGCAGCGCCGTGGGACGCCTGCAGCGTGTGATGCTCGAGGATCCGCCGGCGCTCTTCCTGGCCTGGAATCAGCGGGCACGGGCGATCAGCAGCCGATTCCACGTGGCGGAAAAGCCCGGGCACGATCCTCTGCTGACGATCTGGCAGTGGACCGAGAACAGCAGTAGGCGCACCGTCGCGACGCAGTGAAGAAGATCACGACGCGATTCGCCCTACTGCTCGCCGCGGCCGCCGTGGTGCCGCTCGTGGCGTACGGCATCCTCTCGATCGTCTCCCTGACGAGAGGCGCGCAGCAGGCGGTCATCGAGGGCAACCTGAACGTCGCGCGCCAGGTCACCGAGCAGATTGACCTTTACATCGTGGGCAGCGTCCGGATTCTGA
>VFYY01000197.1 GCA_016871375.1 Acidimicrobiia bacterium | reverse complement strand
CGGCCGCCCTGCGCGCGCAGTACGAGCAGTGGCGCAAGGACTTCAAGACGTGGGGCCGCTGGGCGCCGGTCGGCGAGGACAGCCGCGGCACGTCCAGCCTCATCACGCCGCAGAAGGTCGCCAGCGCCCTCCGCCTGGCGCGCAGCGGCATCGTCGTCTCCCTGGCACATGCCGAGCCGCGCGTGGCCGCGGCCGACGTGAACGAGAACGGCCTCTTCCGGCGCACCACGAACAACATCACCGACGGCGGCACGACCGACACCTATCAGGTCAGCTACCACGGGCAGACGGTGGCGCACATCGACACCTGGTGCCACTTCTTCGAGAACGGGCTGATGTACAACGGCGTGCCCGTCAAGGAGAACCTCTCCAGCGAGACCGGCTGCGCGAAAGGCAGCGTGATGAACTGGCGCGACGGCGTCACCACGCGCGCGGTGCTCTACGACATCGCGCAGCTGAAGGGTGTGGACTGGGTCGATCCGCTCACGCCGATTCGCCGCGCGGACCTCGAGGCGTGGGAGAAGAAGGTGGGCGTGCGGATCGGTCCCGGCGACATTCCCCTGCTCTACATCGGCCGCTGGAAGCGGCGCGCCGCGCTGGGCCCATGGACCGGGCAGGTCGCCGGCTTCTACCCCGACACGATCCCGTGGATGTACGAGCGGCTGCCCGCGTTCCTCGGGCACGACTTCAACATCGACTGGAATCCGCGGCCCGGCTGGGAGGGCATGCGCAACCCGATCCACGTGGCCGTCCTCAACTGGATCGGGATCAACATCGTCGAGAACCTGGATCTGGAGGCGGTGGCGGCCACCGCGCGCACGCTGAATCGCTACGAGTTCGCGATCACGTTCGCGCCGCTGCCGGTCGAAGGCGGAACGGGCTCGCCGGTCAACCCGCTCGCGATCTTCTGAGACGCCTACCGCGCGGGCGGCACCGCGATCGAGAACGCCGCCGAGGTGCGCGTCAGCTCCGGCCGCGCGAGGCTGGTCACGCGGACCCGCGCCCTCGTCGCCGCGGCGCCTGTGCCCGTCCAGTCGTAGAAGCCGACGTTCTCGGCGTCCTCGGCAAGCGTCGCCCACGTGCCGCCGTCGTCGCGCGACAGCTCGACGCTGACGCCGCCGGTCACGCCACGCAGCGTCCACTGCACGGTGTTGTTGCGGCCGGTTCGGAACGTCGTGCCTGCGCCCGGCCGGTGCAGCGTCAACGCGGGCGCGTCGCGCAGCCCGCGCGTCACCGCGCGCGCCGAGACCTCCCGGCTGGCGCCGTCGCTTCCGCGCGCGGCGGCAATCGCGGTGCTGATGAAGTCGCGTTCCCCGTCGGTGCGAATCGTGACCGTGACGAACGCCTCGGCACCCGCGGCCAGGGAGCCCAGCTCGCACGCGACGGCGGCGCCGGTGGAACACTGTCCCTGTGAGGCGCGAGCCGCGACGAGGCGCGCGCCGGAAGGTGGCTGCTCCATCACGCGAACGTCGGCGAGGGCGCCGGGCCCCTCGTTCGCCACCCGCGCGACGTACACCCAGTCCTCATCCGGGGACGCAGCCGCGGGGCCCGACAGGCTCATCGTGAGGCCGGTCGCCTGCAGGCGCGGACGCGTGCGCGGGTTGAGGACGAACAGGCCCTGTTCGATGCCGTTCACCGCCACCGACCCGCTCGCGAAGAACGGATACACCGACCACGCGCCGTTGTACTCCGCCGCGTCGTCGGCGGGGTAGACGTCGAAGAAGCCGACCTCGCGCAGGACGCCCTGCGCGAGGTCGCTCGCGTCGAGCACGCGCAGGCCGCTGCGGTAGTTCGCCTCGTAGACGAGGTCGCCGCGGATGAACAGGTTGTGGTCGGTGGCCGGCGTCGGACCGTCATAGTGGCTGGCAATCACCGGCGCGTCGAGATCGGAGACGTCCCAGATCCAGGTGCGCGTCGGGTGCCTGAAGGCGCGCTCGTCGCCCTCGTCGTTGACGAGGAAGAACCGATGGTCGCCGGTCAGCCATCCCTGGTGCGTGTACGCGCTGCCGCCGTAGCCGGTGCGCGAGAGCTGCACCATCTCGTGCTTGTCGCCGGCGTCGACGATCGTCAGCGTGTCTTCGTTCGAGCTGAAGCACACCTCGCGGCCGCGGTACAGCGCGTCCGGCCCTTCGTAAATCACGCACTGCGTCTCGTGCGAGTAGCCGTCGAGGCTGAAGCAGCCGGCCGTCCGCGGCGCGGCGGGCGTCCGCACGTCCACCGCGTGCAGGCCGCCTTCGCACGTGCGCGTGCCCGTCGCATACGCAAAGCCCGTCTGGCTGTTGACGGCGAGCGTGTGCGTCGATCCGAATCCCGAGTAGTGCGCCGTCTCCGCGAGGGTCACCGGCGGCGTCGTCACGCTCCTGAGTCGCCGCAGGTCGAACACCTGCATCCCGTGGTTGGCGGCTTCGCTGACGATGAAGGCGTGGTCGGCGTAGACCTTGATGCCGCGCCAGATGGACTCGGCGGTCTTCGTGGGCAGGTTGCCGATGTAGACGGGACGCGTCGGAGTGGAAATGTCGACGAAGGCGGTTCCCGTGGATCGGCCGACGAGCGCGTACTCGCGTCCCGTGACCGGATCGGTCCAGCCCCAGACGTCGTTGCCGCTGCCGCCGCCGATGTCGGCGTGTGGCACCAGAGCGGACAGGTCAACGTCGCCGCACGGATATCCCGCCGCGATGCCGCCCGCGCACGGCACGTCCGTCTCGGCGGCGACCGCCTGCACCGACTGCGCGTCTGCCGCGCGCGAGCACCCGCACGAACACCGGCGCCCGTAGGCGTCGAGCGGACAGACCCCGCCGGCGCAGTTGCAGTGCGCGCCGAGTGGCGGATCGGTGAAGGGGACGCGCGACCCGCGGGCTCCCGCCAGGGCCACCGTCAATGCGAGGCCGAGCGCAATCGTCGGAATGGTCTGGGACATCCTGCGCGGCCACCGGCCGCGCAGGATTATCCCACGGTCGAGCTAGCGTTAATGCCATTCGGAAATTCGCTGACGTGAGAATCCTCTTGTACTCTTTGCGAGAAATCGGTACTTACACTGGGGATGTCGACACATTCCCAGCGTCGCAAGCGACGTACACGTCAGCGAGGTTCGCCCACGGTCGCGCGCGGCGCGGAATATTTCGCAGGCTGACTCCCGACGCGCTCGATGCAAGCGCCTGCAACCAGCGAATCAGCTGTGACGTCTCAACCTTATGGGGCCCCGGTACGGGCAGCCCGGTTGCAATTCAACAGTGGACCCGATGGCCAAGAAGACCACCACGTCGAACACTCTGGCATTCGCCCCGTCACGGCGGGGACGCAAGCCGCTCATCGATTGGAACGATCCGTCAACTCAGGCCCACGTGCTCGACTGGCGGCAGCGGGCGCACGGCTTCGGCCTCGACGTCCACGAGCGGGAGGACGGCGACCGGAGTGAGGCGTTCGCCCCCCCTGAGCAGCTGCTCCTCGAGGACGAGCCTGAAGCGTTCGCGCCTCAACCGGTCAACGGCGACGACGAGGATGTCGCCGTCGACGAGGACGAGGATCGGACGCCAGGCCTCACAGGCCCGCGCGAGGACGTGGATCTCGTCCGCGTCTACCTGCAGCACGTCGGCCGCCGCAAGCTGCTGAAGAAGCACGAAGAGGTCGCGATCGGCGAACGGATCGAGCGCGCGCAGCAGGATCTCGTCCACGCGCTCGGCGACATTCCGGGCGCCGTACAGACGCTGCTGTCCCTCGCCGATCGAATCAGGGTCAAGGGCGACCCGGCGGCGGAGCTGATCCTGCTGCCCGAGGGCGGCGAGCTGCGCGACGAGACCACGGGGCCGGTGCTCGAGGCGTTCGCGCGGATCAAGCGCCGCCGTGCGCAGCTCGACACGCTGCGCGAGGAGCTGGAGCAGCCGCGCCTCGGCGTGCGCGCCCGCGCGGACATCGAGAAGCGCATCGACCGCGCGCGCGACGCCATCAGGGCGGGGCTGGCCGCGCAGCCGATTCGTCCCTCGCTCATCGACGACGTGGTCATCGAGCTGCAGCAGATCGACAACGAGTTCTCGCGCCTCGAGGAGCTGCCGCGCGGCGAGCGCGCCGAGCGCCGCCGCGCGCTCGAGGCGCGCGCGGGCCTGCCGAAGGCCGACTTCCGGCGCCGGTTCGCCCGCGTCAAGGCGGCCGAGGACGTCGTCCGCGAAGAGAAGCGCCAGTTGATGGAGGCCAACCTCCGGCTGGTCGTCTCCATCGCGAAGCGGTACCTGAACCGAGGCCTGTCGTTCCTCGACGTCATTCAGGAAGGGAACATCGGCCTCATGAAGGCCGTGGACCGCTTCCAGTTCCGCCGCGGCTTCAAGTTCTCGACCTACGCGACGTGGTGGATTCGCCAGGCAATCACCCGCGCCGTGGCCGATTACGGCCGGACGATCCGCCTCCCCGTCCACGTCATCGAGTCGCTGAACAAGCTCGAGAAGGAGCGCAAGGCGCTGCGCGTGGAGCGCGGCCGGGAGCCGACGCCCGAGGACCTGGCGCGCCGTCTCAACATCCCGGCGAGCAAGGTCCGCCTGCTGCTGGACGCGCAGAAGACGCCCTCCTCGCTGGAGATGAAGATCGGCGAGGACGAAGGCACCGAGCTGGGCGACATCCTCGAGGACAGCACGATCCGCTCGCCGGAAGAAGCCGCCCTGGAAAGCGACCTGTCCAACGAGGTCGAGCGCGCGCTGGCGCCGCTCTCCGACCGCGAGAAGGAGGTCCTGCGGCTCCGCTACGGGCTGGGCGCCGACCGCGAGTACACGCTCGAGGAGATCGGCCAGCGCCTCTCGGTGTCGCGGGAGCGCGTCCGGCAGATCGAGAGCCGCGCGCTGCAGAAGGTGCGCGCCGCGCGCGAGCGGGACCAATCCGCCCGGCGTCGTCCCGCGTAGGGGCACGGCGGCGCCGCGCCCCTACCGGCCGCCGAGCACCTTTGCCGTGGTAATCGCCTGCCCTGCGTGGCGCGTGCAGTGCTCGGCGGCGTGAAACAGCAGGCCGAGGACGTTCGACGGCAGCGCCGCGCGGCCGACCGCGCGATGCTCGAGGAGCCGATCGCGCGTCAGCGCGCGGAGATGCGCGAGCGACTGGTCGATGATCGCGCCGGTCTCGCGAACGACGTCGCCGAGCGACGCGGCAGGGTCGCCCGGCGCGGCTTCCCCTTTCAGCGCGGCGCGCTGCGCATCGGACAAGCTCTCCCCGCGTGCATAGGTGAACAGCCTGTCGAGCGCGCCGCCGAGATGGCGGACGTGAAATCCTATCGACGCGGCGCCGCCGGGGCGCTCCCACACGGCGCTCTCGGGCACGCGTCCCACGAGCGCTTCCACATCTTCACGAGCCTGGATCAGAGCGTGCGCCACCGGCATCAGGATCGGATCGATGCCCTCCACCGGGCCGCGCAGCCACGCTTCGGGTGTGTCCAATACATTTGTGATTTGCGATTTGTGATTTGTGATTTGCGATCGTAATGATGAGCCAAAGTTCACAAATCGCAAATCAGCAATCGCAGATGGGCTCTGGCCCCGGAGAATCGCGAAGACACCTACGCTCCGCAGAACCCGCCCAACAGCGTCGAGCCTGTCGAGCTGAAGGACGTGCCGGCGTCAGCCGCGGGCGTCGCCGGAATGTGGTACGTCCTCGGGACGGCTGGGGAGGAACGGCCCGGGCCGCAGCCCTAGCGCGGTTTCGACTTCTTCGTAGTGTCCGGCTTTAGCCGGACCACACACGGCGGTGCCGATCAACGTGGTCCGGCTAAAGCCGGACACTACGACGTTTCAGAAACCGCTCTAGGCAGCCAGCCGGGCGGCCGCCACCACGGCGGGCGCGCCCGCCATCAGCGTCAGCCACAGATCGAGCGCACCCGGCTCGTTTCCCCACATCGCGACGGGATCGACGGGACGCTCGCGCAGCGACGTGATCGCCTCGTGCGGCACGAGCACCTCGGCCGCGCCCGCGCCGCTGCGCGACGACGTTGGCGCGTCGATTCAGCTCACGGTACGTGAGCGAGCGGTCACCGTCGGCGAGCGCGGTGGCGTCGGGATGAGAAGCGGCGTGCTGTTCGATCGCCCGATGAATACCCAGCGCGGCCACGCGCCAGGCAAGAGTGCAAGCGCGGGGCCGTCTATCTCCAACGGAAGAGCTTGAGCGCCAGCGGAAACGGGACCACCGTCCACACGGCCAGAATCGCCAGGTCTCCGCGCACCTGCGCGAGCGAGCGTCCCTCCAGCACGACGTCCCGAAGCGCATCAATGAGCGCCGTCAGCGGCAGCACCTGGATGAACGGCTGCACGGCATCGGGGAAGTTCGCTGCCGAAAAGAAGACGCCGCCAAGAATCCACATCGGCAGCATCGCCAGGTTGAGCAGGCCGTTGATGGCTTCGAACGTCCTGGCCCGGCTGGCGGTCAGCAGGCCCAGCGCCCCGAATGCCAGCGCGCCCGCGAGCGAGACCGCCGCGATCGCCGCCCACGAACCGGCCACCGGCATGCCGAGCGCCAGCGCGCCGAAGGCAAGCGGCAGGATCACCTCCGGCGCAAGGAAGACCAGGCGTGCACCCAGCTGCGCGAGCAGGTACTCGCGCTTGCGCATCGGGCTCGCCACGAGGCGCTTGAGCAGCTTCCGCATGCGCGCCTGCACGATCGAGAAGCCGATGCCCCACATCCCGGTGGACATGATGCCCAGGCCGACGAGGCCGGGAATCAGCCAGTCCACGTAACGCGAGCCGGCCACCTCCACCGGCTCCTCCCGCGCCTGCCACGGATCCCCGCGGCCGGCCGCCCGCTTCAACGCGTCGTCCACGACGAGCCGCGCGATGCGGCTTTCCTCGCGCGCGGGATCGAACCGGTAAGTCGGCGGCTCCGCGGGGACCAGCACCACGTGCACGTCTCCCTCGCGCACGGCGCGCTGTTGGTCGCCGGGCGCAACCGTGCGCAGCGTCACGCCGGGCACCGACGCCAGCGCCTGCCGCGCGCCGGCCGCACGCGGCGTGTCTTCGACACCAACGATGACCA
>VFYY01000196.1 GCA_016871375.1 Acidimicrobiia bacterium | reverse complement strand
CTTGAGCGCGCGAGCCTGCGCGGCGGCCCGGGCGGCGCGTGCCCGCGCCAGGCGCGCACGGCGCGCCGCGGCCGTTGACGTCGTCGTCTTCTTCGCGGGGAGCGTGGCCGGGGTGGACTTCGCGGCCGGCGCGGCGGTCGTCTGTCGGCTGGACGACGCCTGGGATGCGGTCGCGGTCTGGGCAGACGTGACGACAGGCAGTGCGGCTGCTGTTGAGACAGCGAGCGCACAGATCAGTCGCGCGTTCCAGAACAGCCGGGCTCGGATCACTGGCAACCCCTTGCGAAACAACTTGTTAGGAGGTGTGTCGGCATTGTAGCAAGAAAACTGTAGCGTGCAACCCTTTTTGACACGACCGGGGGCACCACGGTTACCCTGCGCGTACTCAAACCCGTCACCTCAGCCGCCTTCGCGCTCGGCAACTACAAGAAGGCTGCCAGTAGAGGTCACAGATCAGATGGCCGACACGCGCTCCGACATCGAGTACTCCGTCCTCAGACAAACCATCGCGCGGCGAGGCACCGCGCGAATGGTATTGGTCCCTGTTACGTTCATCGGCTGGGCGGCCTTGAGCTTGATTCTGGCGACCTGGGGCGGTCATCCGTTCTCGTCGCTCCTGACGCTGCTCGTACTGGGTGCGGGGTATGAGGCGATCCACGCGCTCCATGTGGGGACGGAGCGGATCGGCCGGTACCTGCAGGTCTATTACGAGGCGGACGCCGACGGCCCGCGGTGGGAAACGACGGCGATGGCCGTGGGGCCGGCGCTGCCAGGCGGCGGCATCGACCCGCTCTTCACGGTCCCGTTCATCTGCGGCGTGTTCCTGAACATGCTCCCGGGACTCATGCTGGACCCGAGCCCGGTTGAAGTCGCAGTCCTGGCTGGACCGCACATCGTGGTGCTCGTGCGGGCCATCCGCGGCCGTCTCGCCGCGTCCCGTCAGAGGGCGGTGGAGCTGGAGAGCTTCAAGGCGCTCTTACTGCGCCAGCGCGACGGCCAGTAGCAGCGCGCGCTGCGTGCCCTGCCAGGAATTGGTCGTGTCGAAGGTCTCCTCCAGCGAGTGAGACCCGGTGCCGCGGCCGCCGCCGTCGATGGTGACGGCGGGGATCTTCAGGCTCATCGGCACGTTCGAGTCGGTGGACCCTTCGTCCAGCCTGGCCGCGAGGCCGAGCGCCCGGGTCACCGAGACCGCCGCTTCGACAATCGCCGAGCCGGCCGGTGTGGACCCCGCCGGACGGTCGCCGACCAGCGTCATCTCGACCGTCACCGGACTGTTCTGATTCCAGCGGGCGTTCTCCGCCACGACCGCCTGCTCCACCGCCCGCCGGAACCGCGCGTCGAGCGCCCGGAGCTCCTTCTCGTCGATCGAGCGCATGTCGACTTCCATCCAGGCCTCGAACGCGATCGCGTTCACCGACGTGCCGCCGCCGATCCGCCCCACGTTGAACGTGGTCTTCGGGCTTGCCGGAACCTGCAGGTCGGCAATCGCCGCCATGGCCCGCCCGAGGGCATGAATCGGGTTCGCGATCCCGAACGCGCCATAGCTATGGCCCCCCGGCCCCTTGAACGCGACCCGGTAGCGCAGGCTCCCGACGGCGATGTGCGAAATGCCGAGGCCGGTGCCGTCAATGGACACGAAGCGGTCGATCTGTCCCTTGAGCGTCTCGTTGAACAGGGCCTTGACGCCGCGCAGGTCGCCCAGGCCCTCTTCGCCCACGGTGCCGACGAACGTGATGGTTCCCGGCGTTTGCACCTTGGCGCGGTCGAGCGCGCGGACGATGGACAGGAGGACGGCGAGGCCGCGGCAGTCGTCGCCGATACCGGGCCCGTGGAGCACGTTGCCCTTCCGGGTGACGGTGACCCGCGTGTCCTCGGGAAAGACGGTGTCCAGATGGGCGCTGAACACGAGATTCGGGCGTGCACTGCGCCCGGGACGCACGCCAAGGACGTTGCCTTCGCGGTCGATGCGAACGTTCTGCAGCCCGGCGGCGCGGAACGCGTCGGCGTAGACCGTCGCGCGGGCTGCTTCCTTGAACGGCGGCGCCGGCACCTCGCAGAGCCGAATCTGATCCTCGATGGTGCGGGCCTCGTCGGCGCGCGCGGAATCGACGGCGGCGCGAACGGCGGGGTCCTGCAGCAGGCGGCTCCCGATGTCGGCGGTCTGGCCGCGGGCGGACGCCGCGCTGACAGCGAAGAGAACCACGAAGAGCACCGGAACGGGACGCACGAGGGCTGCATTCCGCATTTCGCAGACTCTACATCCAATCGGTTGAAAGACGATCCAAGTTCGATCGCGTCCGCGCCACACCGGCGCGGCGCGATCACCACACTTGGTGGGCCAGGCCACCAATCGCGTGGTTCGATTGGGGCCAATTCCGCGTTGATCCGATAAAGCAGATGGGAACAATGACGGCAGCTCAGCGGTACAGACTTTGCTAACTCGCTGACGCGGAGGGGCACGACAATGAGTCTGGTTCGTCTCCTGGGATTCCGGACACTCACTTGTGGCTGCGTCATCGGACGCTATCGCGAGATCGCCACGAGCCGCGAAGTCACCTACGTCGAGGAGAAAGGCCAGGCCTGCGAGACGTACGGACATCGTCGCAACCACACCATCGCCGCCGAACGCGTGCCCGTTCCCGTGGTCGCGCCGGCGCTCGCCGCCGTCAAGGCGTCTTAAGCACGTTTCGAAACGTTCGGGGATGTGCCGCCACGGTACAATCCCCGGCGGTGCCCAGTCTTCCCGAACCCCACACCACCCTCAAAGCCGGCCGCGCGACCTTTCGTTTCTACCTCGGTGACTGCCTCGACATCCTCGAGCGGCTCCCCCGCCGGTCCATCGACGCCATCGTCACCTCGCCGCCCTACAACCTGGGGATCCGGTATCGCAGCTACGACGACACGATTCCCCGCGAGCAGTACCTGAAGTGGACCGGTGACTGGGTGGCGCGTGCGGCGGCGGCGTTGACGCCGGGCGGCTCGCTGTTCCTGAACGTCGGGGGCAAGCCGACCGACCCGTGGACCGCGATCGACATCGCGCAGGCGGCCCGGCCGTACCTGCAGCTCCAGAACACGATCCACTGGATCAAGTCGATCGCCATCGATCAGAAAGACCTGGCGGTCGGGCATTACAAGCCGATCAACAGCCGCCGGTTCCTGCACGACTGCCACGAGTTCATCTTCCACTTCACGCCCGACGGCACGACGCCGCTGGACCGGCAGGCGATCGGCGTCCGCTACCAGGATCCGTCGAACATCGGCCGATGGCAGGTGGCGTCCTCCGGCGTGCGCTGCCGCGGCAACACGTGGTTCATCCCGTACGAGACCATCCAGAACCGCGAGAAGGACCGCCCGCACCCGGCAACCTTCCCGCCGCGGCTGCCGGAGATGTGCCTGCGGCTCCATGGCCTGGACCGGGTGGGGACCGTGGCGGATCCCTTCCTCGGCCTTGGATCGACGGCGGTCGCCTGTGCACAGCTCGGGGTCAGCTTCATCGGCATCGAGATGGACGAGGGGTATCTGAAGGAAGCGCTCGCGCGGACCCAGGCGGCGTTGGAACCGGCCACCCGCCGCGCGCATCGATCGCACTGAATCCATGCCGGCAGGGTATGATCCTGCTGAGCCATGGATCTCCGCCAGCTCGAGATCATTCGCGCCATCGCCGACACCGGGTCGTTCACGGCCGCGGGCGAGAAGCTCCACGTCTCGCAGTCGGCGATCAGCCGGCAGATCCTGCTGCTCGAGGACGAGCTCGGCGAGGCGGTGTTTCACCGCATCGGCCGCCGCATCCGCATCACGCCGGCCGGTGAAGCGCTGCTGCAGCTGAGCCACCGCGTCTTCCAGGATCTCGACGACACCGTGGCCGCGCTCAGCGACCGCCAGGAGTCGCTGCGCGGCACGATGCGGCTGGTGGGCGGGATGACGGTGTGCCTCTACGTTTTTCCTGCCCTGCTCGCGGAAGTACGGCGCGTGCACCCGAACCTGGATCTGAAGGTGACGGTCGGCAGCGCCGACCGGTCGATCGCGATGCTCCGCTCCGGTGCCGGCGATCTCGGGCTGGTCACGCTGCCCGCCGAGGCCGCGGACCTCGTGGCGGTCCCCGTGCTGCAGGAAGAGCTGCTGCTGATTGCGCCGCCGACGCATCCGATCGCCAAGAAGAAACAGATCGTCCCGGCCGACCTGAACCGTCAGCCGTTCGTCCTGTTCGAGACGGGATCGATCACGCGCCGGCTGGTCGACGAGTTCTTCACGCGCGAGCGCATCGAGACCGACATCGTGATGGAGACCGAGAACGTCGAGATCATCAAGGCGATGGTGCGCAACGGGCTGGGCATCAGCATCATCCCGTGGCAGGCCGCGGCGGCGGACGTGCGCAGCAAGCAGCTGTTCTGCAGCCGCATCGCCGGGCACCCGCTGCACCGGCAGACGGGCTGGCTCTATCCGAAGATGAGCCGGCTGCCGCGGACCGTGTCGGAGGTGATCAGGATCTTCGAGACCGTGAGGCCACGGTTCGAAGCAGCCGTGGCCCCACGGTAGGGGCGACGCATGCGTCACCCGACGGTAGAGGCGACGCATGCGTCACCCGACGGTAGAGGCGACGCATGCGTTACCCGACGGTAGAGGCGACGCATGCGTTACCCGACGGTAGAGGCGACGCATGCGTTACCCGACGGTAGAGGCGACGCATGCGTCACCCGACGGTAGGGCCGACGCATGCGTCACCAGACGGTAGGGGCGACGCATGCGTCGCCCGTAAACCGACAGCTTACGGGCGCGGCATGCCGCGCCCCTACTGCGGCGGCGGGAGCGGGCGCAGCGAGTACGACGTCCGCGACCAGACGTTGACGCCCTGCCGCTTGGTCCGCACCTCGATGCGGCGCGTCCGCTTCAGCGGGTCGGGGTTCGACGAGTAGTAGCCGAGCACGTAGTAGTCGCTGGTCTCGGCGTCGATGCGCTTCAGCGCCTTGTCGAAGTCGTTCTGGTTCACCACCGCGATGCCGCCGGTTTCCTCGGCGAGCACGCGCAGGCTGTCCTGGGTCTCCCGCACGTAGGTCTGCCACTCCGCGGTTTCCAGCGTCTCGTCGATCTCGGGGCCCGCCACGAGGCCGCGCGGATCGATCGTGTAGAAGGTCGCGTTGGCGCGGTTGGCGGCGCGCGTCAGCTCGGCGAGCTCGCGGATCAGATCCGCCTCGGCGAACTGGGTCCCCTGCTGCTGGGTGCGGATGAACGGATCGTTCTCGAGCTCGTCGGGGCTGGCGCCCACCATCTCCGCCTGATACTTCAGGCGCGAGGTCTCGAACGGGTTGAAGTCGTAGCCGCTGCTGATGTAGATGACCGCCTTGCGCCGGTTGCGGAGCTGCTCGAGGTTCTTCATCAGGTCGTAGGCGGTGGAGAACGCGACGTGCGCGCGATAGCGCAGCTCGGTTGGCCCCTGCGAGCTCTGCATCCCCTTGATGATGTCGTCGGGACGCAGGCCGCCGCCGGTCACGCGCTTGATGGCCGACTCGAGCACCTGGCGGTCGTAGGTGAGCTGCTCGGAAATCGACGAGGTGCCCGTCGAGACCATCCCGAACATGTCGCCTTCGTGAATGAGGTTCCGCAGCATGCGCGTCATCAGGTCGCGCGTGCGCGGCGTCTGGCGGAAGTCCAGGTGCAGGTCGTCGATGAAGATCAGGAACACGCGGCCCGACGCCGTGTTGGTCGGCCGCACGGCCGGCAGAATGATGCCTTCCGGCGCCGGCGCGGGCGGCGGCTCCTGCACGTTGAACACGCGGCCGCCCTGGACCATCGTGAACGAGACGACCTCCTGGCGGACGCCGTCCTCCAGCACCTCGATCTCCTCCGCCTTGAGGTCGGAGACGAATTGATCGCTCCGCGAGTCACGGACGATGAGATCGGTGGTGACGAGGTCAACGCTGAGCCGGAACGTCGGCTGCTGCTGCTGGCCCTGCGCGGGCTGCGGGGCCGGCCCCTGCGCAACGAGACCCGCCGCCGCCAGCGACGCGAACGCCCCTGCCAACAGGAACTTAGCGCTGTTTCGCATGGTCGCCAGTATAGCAGCATAGGTATAGTTAGCCTTGCACATGCGCATCGCCCTCGCCGCCGACCACGCCGGCTTTGAAATGAAGCGCGACCTGGCGGCCGCGCTCGCCACATCGGGCCACGAAGTCCTCGATCTCGGCACCCACTCCACCGCCGCCGTGGACTACCCGGACTGTGCCGAATCGGTGGCCGAGGCACTGCGCGACGGCCACGCCGAGCGCGGCATCATCGTCTGCGGCAGCGGCGCCGGCGTCTCGATCGCCGCCAACAAGTTCCCCGGCATCCGCGCCGCCGTGTGCCACGACACCTACACGGCGCACCAGGCCGTGGAGCACGACGACATGAACGTCCTGTGCGTGGGCGCGCGCGTGATCGGCTTCGCGCTGGCGCAGGAGATCGCCACGACGTTCCTCGCCGCGCGCTTCTCGGGCGAGGAGCGCCACACCCGGCGCCTGAACAAGATTCTCGCCATCGAGTCGCGCTTCGTGCGCGCCTGATCGATGCAGCTCGGGCTTATCGGCCTCGGCCGCATGGGCGGCAACATGGCCCGGCGCCTCACCGCCGGCGGCCACGCGATCGTCGCCTGGGATCGCAGCCCCGAAGCCGTCCAGGCGGTGGCGGGTGACGGCGCGGCCGGCGCGCAGTCGCTCGAGGATGTCGTGGCGCGCCTCTCTCCCCCGCGCCACGTGTGGATCATGGTGCCGGCGGGAGACCCCACCGAACAGACGATCGCCGCGCTGGCCGGGCGCCTCCAGGCGGGCGACGCGATCGTGGACGGCGGCAACAGTCACTTCAGGGACGACATCCGGCGCGCCGCGACGCTGGCGGAGCACGGGATCGGCTACTTGGACGTCGGGACGAGCGGCGGAGTCTGGGGTGCCGAACGCGGCTACTGCCTGATGATTGGCGGCGACGCGCCGCTCGTCGCGCGTCTCACGCCGATCTTCCGGACGCTCGCGCCCGGACCGGGG
>VFYY01000195.1 GCA_016871375.1 Acidimicrobiia bacterium | reverse complement strand
CGACGCCACGCAGACCGTGCTCGTCAAGGCGACGCTGCGACGGCCGCCGCCCGGCGTCCGCATCATGCAGTACGTGCGGGCGCGCATCGTCTGGAGCGACGATCCGACGCTGGCGGTCCCGGTGGTCGCCGTCACCCGGCTCGCCGGCCAGTACTTCGTCTACGTCGCGGAGCAGGCCGGGAAGGGCTTCGTCGCGCGGCAGAAACCGGTGAGGCTCGGCGAGGTGGTCGGGGATCGATACATCCTGCAGGCCGGCCTGAAGCCGGGTGAGCGGCTCATCGTCTCCAACGTGCAGAAGATCGGCGACGGCGCGCCCGTGAACCCCTCGTAACCGGCAGACCGCATGTTCGTCGATACCTTCATCCGCCGCCCCATCCTCGCGACGGTCTGTTCGCTCGTCATCGTGCTGGCGGGCGCGCTGACGATTCCGACGATGCCGATCGCGTGGTATCCCGAGGTGACCCCGCCGACCGTGTCGGTGGCCGCGGTGTACACGGGCGCCAACGCCGAGACCGTCGAAACGGCCGTCACGACGCCGCTCGAGCAGGCGATCAACGGGATCGAGGGCATGCGCTACATGACCTCGAGCAGCACGAACAGCGGCTTCAGTCAGATCACGGTGACGTTCGACGTCACGCGCGACCCCGACATCGCCGCCGTGGACGTGCAGAACCGCGTCAACCAGGCCATCGGCCGGCTGCCGGCGGAGGTGCGCCAGCTCGGCGTCACGGTGCAGAAGGTCAGCACGAACTTCGTGTCGGCCGTCGCGATGTACCCGGAGGGGGCCAACACGTACGACGGCCTGTTCATCTCGAACTACATCGACGTCTACATCCGCGACTCGCTGAAGCGGGTCCCCGGCGTGGCCGACGTGCAGGTCTTCGGCGTCGGACGCTACTCGATGCGCGTCTGGCTCGATCCGGTCCGGCTGGCCGCGCGCGAGCTGACGGCGGGCGACGTCGTCAACGCGCTGCGGGAGCAGAACGTCAACGTCGCGGCGGGCAGCGTCGGCGACGCGCCGGCGCGCGCCGGGCAGACCTATCAGATCAGCGTGCGGGCCGCCGGCCGCCTGCGGGAGAGATCCGAGTTCGAGGACGTCATCGTCAAGGCCGGGCGCGACGGCACGCTGGTGCGCCTGGGCGACGTCGGCCGGGTGGAGCTCGGCGCCGAGAGCTACTCGTCGCTCCTGCGGTTCCAGGGCGGGGACGCGGTCGGGGTGGGCATCCTGGCCCTGCCCACCGCCAACGCGCTCGACGTGCAGCGCGGGGTCACGGCGGAGATGGCCCGCCTGGCGCAGTCGTTCCCCCCGGGCCTGAAGTACAGCGTGGCGTTCGACACGACCATCGTCGTCCAGGAGTCCATCAACGAAGTGGTCGAGACGCTGGGCATCGCCGTCCTGCTGGTCGTGCTGGTGATGTTCGTGTTCCTCCAGAGCTGGCGCGCGACGCTCATCCCGACGCTGACGATGCCGGTATCGCTCATCGGCGCGTTCGCGTTCGTCAACCTGTTCGGCTTCTCGATCAACACGCTGACGCTCTTCGCCATCGTCCTCGCCACGGGCATCGTCGTGGACGACGCGATCGTGGTGATTGAGAACATCGAGCGCCACATCCAGGACTACGGAAAGCCGGCGGGGCAGGCGTCGTCGGACGCGATGCGCGAAGTGTTCGGCGCCGTGATCGCCACGGCCCTCGTGTTGATCGCCGTGTTCGTGCCGGTCGCGTTCTTCCCGGGGACGACCGGGCGCCTGTATCAGCAGTTCGCGCTGACCATTGCGTTCTCGGTGGCGATCTCCGCGTTCAACGCGTTGACGCTGACGCCGGCCCTGTCGGCGCTGCTGCTGAAGCACGGCGCCACGCTCGGCGTCGGCTTCTTCGCCCCGATCGAGCGCATGATTCACGCGGGAACCGTCGTGTACGTCCGCGTCGTCGGAGGTCTCATGCGGGCGCGCTGGGCGATGGCGGTCGTCTTCGTCGCGCTGCTCGGCGCCACCTACGACGTCTACAACCGCGTGCCGAGCGCGTTCGTGCCCGACGAAGACGCCGGCTACTTCATCACGATCGTCCAGGCCCCGCCCGGCGCCTCACTCGAGTACACCACCACGGTCGCCGCCGAGGCCGAGAAGATCATCATGGCCGCGCCCGAAGTGTCCACGGTGTTCACGATCGTCGGCTTCAGCTTCGCCGGCAGCGCGCCCAACCAGGGGCTCATGTTCACGCTGATGAAGCCGTTCGACGAGCGCGAAGCGGCGGAGGAACGCGTACAGGCGGTCCTGGGGCGGCTGCGCGGGCCGCTCTTCGGCATCCAGGGCGGCCTCGTGATCCCGATTGCGCCGCCGGGGCTCAACATCGGCAACGTCGGCGGCTTCTCCATGGAGGTGCTCGACCAGGGCGGCGCCACCGACATCCAGAACCTCGGGAACGCGGTGTTCGCCATGATGGGGGCAGCCGCGCAGTCGCAGCGCGTGGTCGGCGTGTTCAGCCAGTTCACGGCGAACGATCCCCAGCTCGCCGTGGAGATCGACCGCGAGAAGGCGAGGAGCCTGGGGCTGCCGATCAACGAGATCACCGACGCCATGCAGATCTACCTGGGCTCGGCGTACGTCAACGACTTCGACTTCAACAACCGCGCGTATCGCGTCTACGTGCAGGCGGACCAGAACTACCGCTCGCAGCCGGACAACCTGGGGCAGTACTACGCCCGCACGGTCAACGGCGACATGGTCCCGCTCTCCAACGTCGTGCGCGTGCGGGAGACGACGTCGCCGCAGGTGATCAACCACTTCAATCTGTTCCGATCGGCGTCGCTGAGCGGAGCAGCCGCGCCCGGCGTCAGCTCGGGCCAGGCGCTCGAGGAAATGGAGCGCCTCGCCGCCACCGCGCTGCCGCAGGGCTTCGGCTTCGCCTGGAGCGGCCTGTCGCGCGAGGAAATCGAGGCGGGCGGCCAGTCGGCGGCGATCTTCGCCATCGCGCTGCTGCTCGTCTATCTGACGCTGGCGGCGCAGTACGAGTCGCTCGTGCTGCCGTTCATCGTGCTGCTGGGCGTGCCGCTCGCGGTGCTCGGCGCCCTCTCGGCGCAGTGGGCGCGCGGGCTGCAGAACGATCTCTACTGCCAGATCGGGCTCGTCATGCTCATCGGCCTGGCCGCGAAGAACTCGATTCTGATCGTCGAGTTCGCGGAGCAGTTGCGGCACCGCGGGATGTCGATCCGCGACGCGGCGATCGAGGCGGCGCGCATCCGGCTCCGGCCGATTCTCATGACGTCGCTGGCATTCATCCTCGGCGTCATGCCGCTGGTGTTTGCCACGGGCGCGGGCATGGAAGGACGCCACTCGGTCGGCACGGCGGTGGCGGGCGGGATGTTCTTCGCCACGTTCCTCAACGTGGTCTTCATCCCGGTTCTGTATGTGATCGTACGGACGATCGTTCCCGGCGGGCGCCACGGCCGCGATGCGGAGACCGCGCATGCATAACATGCCGGGCCGACCCGAAGGTCGGCCCCTACATGTGCTGGTGATGACGCTGATTTGTGCAGGGGCCGGCCTGCAGGCCGGCCCGTCCGCGCAGCAGCCGCCGCAGCGCCTGACGTTCGACGAGGCCGTGCAGCGGGCCATCGCCAGCCATCCGACCGTGCAGCAGGCGGCGATCAACATCCTGCGCGCCGAGACCATCCTGCAGCAGGTGCGCTCGCGCAGCCGGCCCACGGTGGACGCGAGCTTCACGACGAACACCATCGGCCCCGTCACCGAGTTCGGCGGGCAGAGCATCTTCCCGCGGACGCAGACGGTGACTTCCGCCAACCTCGCCGTGCCGCTGCTGACGCCGGTGAGCTGGGCGCAGCGGAACCAGGCGGCCGACCAGGTGCTGGTCTCCGGGCGCGCGGCCGAAGATGCGCGCCGGCAGGTCGCCCTGGCGGCGGGGGAGGCCTATCTCCAGATCATCGCCGTGCGGCGGCAGCTCGAGCTCAACGAGCAGGCGCGCGACAACGCGCGCGCGCACTTCGAGTTCGCCAACCAGCGCTACGAGGGCGGCCTGGGCAGCCGGCTCAATGCGCTCCGCGCGCAGCAGGAGCTGTCGAGCGACGAAGCGCGCGTCGAGACCGCGCGCCTGCTGATCACCCGCGCCCAGGAGGCGCTCGGCGTGCTCGTGGCCGCCGACGGACCCGTCGACGCGGGAGCGGAGCCGGTCTTCGCGGTGCCGCCGCCGACAGTGCCGGATCAGGAGCTCGTGCAGAACAGGCGGGATCTCCAGGCCATCGTCGCCCGGCAAACCGCCGCGCAGCGTGTCGCCGACGATGCGTGGAAGGACAGCCTGCCGTCGGTGACGGCCCTGTTCAGCCCGCAGGTGCTCGCCCCGTCGGGGCTCTTCGCGGATGCCCGGTCGTGGCGCGCCTCGATTCAGTTCTCGGTCCCCGTGTTCGACTCGGGCCAGCGGCGCGGCCTCGCGCGCGAGCGGCAGACGCTGCTCGACCTCGTGCGCACGGAGCGGACGCAGGCGGAGCGCCAGGCGGCCTCGGAGATTCGCGCGGCGCGCGAAGCCGTCAGCGCCAGCGAGCGCGCGCTCGAGTACGCGCGCCGGGCCGCGCAGCAGGCCGGCGAGGTCGTGCAGATTACCGACGTCGCCTTCCGCGAGGGAGCGACGACGAATATCGAAGTGATTGACGCGCAGCGCCGCGCGCGGGATGCGGAGACGGCGGCCGCCATCGCAGAGGACGCCGTCCGCCGTGCGAGGCTGGAGCTGTTGGCGGCGAGCGGACGGTTTCCGCAGTAGATATAACCGTGCCCCTACACTATGGATATATATGGCAGGCGACCTCCCCCCGAAGGACGTGCTCATCGCGCTCAACCGCTCGGCCACCGCCGCGCGCCTGCTGTCGGGTGCCGTACACGAGGTCAACAACGCGCTGCAGGTCATCTCCGGCACGGTTGAGATCCTCCAGGGGCGGACCGACCTCGGCGAGCCGGTGACCCGCGCGCTCGAGCGCGTGCGGGCGCAGAGCGCGCGCGCCGCCACCGCGCTGGCCGACGTGCTCGTCTTCACGAAGGGGTCGGTGCACGAGACCACCCCGGTGGACCTCCGCGAGACGGTCACGTATTGCCTGGGCGTACGCCGCTTCGCGATTCATCGCGCCGGCCTCGCCGTCCGCTTCGAAGCCGACCCGGACGAGAGCTACGTCGCGCCGGGGACGAGCAGCCTCCTGCAGCAGGCCATCCTGAACATGATCGTCAACAGCGAGCAGGCGCTGGCCGGCACGCGCTCGACGATCGACGTCGAGCTCCGCAAGAGCGGCCCGCACGTCGAGGTGCGCGTGTCGGATGAAGGACCAGGGGTGCAGGTGGAGCCGCGCGAGCGCGCGTTCGAGCCGTTCGTGTCGACGAAGGATCCGTGGCAGGGTGCGGGCCTGGGCCTCTGGGCCGCCCGCGCGATCGCCGAAGCGCACAAGGGAACGCTGACGATCGAAGAGAAGCCCGCCGGCGCATCGTTCGTGATGCGCCTGCCGCAGGGTGGCTAGCGCGGTTCCGACTTCTTCGTAGTGTCCGGCTTTAGCCGGACCACACACGGCGGTGCCGATCAACGTGGTCCGGGCAAAGCCGGACACTACGAAGAAGTCGAAACCGCGCTAGTAGCGAACCACCACGCCAAGGCTGGCGCGCCAGAAACTGAGGCGCGACACGCCGTCCCGGGCCAGCGGCCCGTCCTCGCCGCTGATCGCCTTCAGGTGCCGCAGGTCGAACCGCACACCGGTGCGACCGCCCAGCATGCCGATCGCGCCGCCCCCGAGCGTCAGCCCCAGCAGATCCCGGTCCAGCGGAAAGATGCTGATGACGTCGTCGCTCCGCGCCTGGATCAGCCCCAGGCCGCCGACGAGATAGGGCCGCAGCGACTCGCGCGTCACCACCAGCGGCGCCGCCACGATCACGTTCCCGCCCATCGTCGTCACCCGGCTCGACTGAATCAGGCCGAGCGGGTCGTCACCCTGAAAGAAGCCCGCGGTGTGCGCGATGTCGGCCTCCAGGCCCAGGAGGCCGTCGCCGAGAAGCGCCACCGAGGCGCCAACCGTCAGCTTGCTTTCGCCGGCCCCGCGTTCGGGCACGAGGAACGTCGTCTCGCCGGCGAACCCCATGGCGAGATACGGCGTGATCAGCCAGTCGGCATCGGCGCGCGAGGCGCCCGCCAGGATCAGGACGAGCACGCCCGCAACGACGCGGACCACGTTACGGGAGAACGAGTCTGAGGAAGAGCCGCGCGAACACCGACTGCGTGACGTCGCCGTTCTCGAGCGTGTACGGCGCACTGAGGCGGTCGCTGTTGGCGAGCAGGATGAGCGTGACGTGCTTGTTGGGAACCTTGAGGATGAGCGACGAATAGGCGCCACGCGCGACGCCGAAGTGCCACACGACGCTTTCACCGTTGTACGGCTGCACGAACCAGCCGAGACCGGTCGGCGCGCCGCTGCCGGCGGACCAGGCCTGCGACAGCGTGCTGGAGGAGAGGAGCACGTTCCACGAGCGATCGAGCTGCGCGAGATCGCGGGCGGTCGAGACGAGCCCCGTGGAGGCGTCGAGACGGCCCGGCGCGTAGGTCGATCGAGACGGACGATTGTTGTCGATGCGGTACGGCACGGCCACGCGGCGAAGAACAGCGGCGTAGTCCGACAACATGCTCTCGGTGAAGAGCGAGCGATCGGGATCGAGGTTGTGACCCGGGACCGAGCTGCGCATGCCGAGCCGGTTGAGCACTTCGAAGGCCACCAGCCGCTGGTACCGCTCGCGCGCGCACTGCGTGATGACATCCGTCAGTGCGGCGTACCGCGCAGGGTCGTACCGGAAGCTTCCGCCTGAACGGTGGCGAAGCACGTCGCCGACCGTGCTCGCGGCGTCGGGAAAGTCCGAGTTCCAGCGGCGCGCCGTGTCGGTCAGCTCGAGGTCGCCCTGCTCGACGCACTGCTGCAGGAGCACGGCCGATGCAACCGTCTCGGTCAGCCCCAGCACGGGGTAGGGTGTGTCGGCGCGCGCCGCCACGACGTTCTCGACGTCCTG
>VFYY01000194.1 GCA_016871375.1 Acidimicrobiia bacterium | reverse complement strand
TCGAGCGGGCCGGGCTCGATGCCGAACGTGCGCGTGAGGTGCTGGTAGTACGCGGCCTGGTGCACGCTGCCACCCGGCCGCGGCGCGGTGCGCGTGAGCAGCGGCCGCCGCAGATCGGTGGCGTAGCCCCACCGTTCGGGCACGCCCGCGCGCCAGACCAGCCACGCCGCCGCGAACGAGTTGGGCAACAGGATCGCGACGTCCGCGCCGGCCTCCTGCACCGCCGGCACGTCGGCAGCGACGACGTCGTCCACCTGCGGCACGAGACGAAACAGCTCGGCGACCGGCCTTCTGGCCGCGACGAGCAGCCGCGCGGATGACAACGCGCGCCGCACGTCGGCAATGGCCGGCAGCGCCATCACGGCGTCGCCAAGCCAGTTCGGCGCGACGACCAGCACCGTCCGCAGGTCAGGCATCGGCCTCGGCGTCGGAGGTCTCGTCCACCGCCATCTCCTGCGCGCCGCGGTCGCGCCACCGCCGGTGCATCCAGAGCCACATGGCGGGATAGCGACGGACGTACATCTCCAGCACGTCCGTGCAGCGCTGCGTGAACTCGCGAACGGCGTCGGGCGTGTCCGCCCGCGGCGGATCGACCGGGTGCTCGTAGATGAACTTGTAGCGGCCGCGCGGCAGCGGCACCGCGAACACCGGGATCACGGGCGCGCCGGTGCGCAGCGCCAGCGCCGCCAGCGCCGATGTCGTCGCCGCCGGCCGCCGGAAGAAATCGACGGAGACGGCGTCGGCGGAGTGGAGGTGCTGATCAATCAACAGCGCGATGCCCTTGTTGGCGGAGAGATCGCGCAGCATGCGGCGCACGGCGCCCTGCCGGTAGATGACGGTATTCCCGGTCGACATCCGGATCTGCTCGAGCATGACGTGCAGCTTCGGGTTGTCGAGCGGCCGTGCCAGCACCGAGATCGGCCCGATGCGCAGCGCGTGCGCGACCGCGTGGATCTCCCAGTACCCGAAGTGGCCGGTGAAGAACAGCACGCCGTTGCCCTGCTGGTGCGCCTGGCGGACGCGCTCCTCGCCTTCGGTCTCGCTGGCGGCGAGCATCCGCTGCGGCGTGTACATCCCGAACTTGATCAGCTCGAGGAGCAGGCTGCCGAAGTGCGCGAACATCGACCGCGCCAGCGCCACGCGCTCGGCCTCGGGCCGATTCGGGAACGCGTAGGCGAGGTTTTCGAGCGCGACGTGCCGGCGCTCGCCGTCGATGAGGTACGCGCAGCGGCCGAGCACACGCCCGCAGCGCCGCACGACCGGCATCGGGAGGAACCGCACCAGGTGGCGGAAGATGCGGACCGGCAGGAACTCCAGCCAGCTCTTCATGCGATCAGCCGCTCCTGCAGCCACGCGGCGAAGCCGTCCGCCGGCTCGATCGTCACGCTCATCGGCAGATAGGCGTAGGGCAGGTCTTTACGGCCTGCCTGGCGGGACGCAAGGCCCCGCCCTGCGAGCGGGCCAAGGCGCATCGCGTCCTTCTCGGTCGTCAATACGAGCGACGCGCCGGTCTCCTCCGCCGCCGCGGAGACCCGCCGCAGATCCTTTGCCGTGAACCAGTGATGGTCGCGGAACGTCATCTCCCGGGCGACGTCCCAGCCCCGCGCGCGGAGCGCGGCAAAGAACCGTTCCGGCCGCGCGATGGCCGCAAGCGCGACGACGCGCCTGGTGCCGTTCGCCTGCAAGGGGTCGCCGAACGGCTGCACGAGTCGCGGGTCCTGAAGGCTCTGCACGACGCGGAACACCGCGGGCGGATGAAGCGCGGCCTCCACTGCGCGCGCATCCTCCTCGTCGCCCGCGACGAGGACGGCGTGGGCGCCGGCGGCGGCGTCCAGCGGCTCGCGCAGGCGACCGGCCGGCACCACGCGGTCCTGCAGATCCGCGCGCGACACCGCGAGCAGATCGACCTGCCGCGCCAGCTGCACGTGCTGAAACCCGTCGTCCAGGAGGTGGACGGTGCACCCGAACCGCCGCTCGGCCAGCCTGCCCGCAAGGAAGCGATCGGCAGCCACGACCACCGCGACGCCCGGAAGCGCCCGCGCCAGCATCTGCGGCTCGTCTCCCGATTGCTCCGCCTCCACCAGCACCTGCGCGCCGTTGCTCACCACCACGACCCCGTCGGCTGTCCGGCGCCGACCGTAGCCGCGGCTGAGAATCGCGGGGCGCTCGCCGTGCTCCATCAGCAGCTGCGCCAGCGCGGCGACAATCGGCGTCTTGCCGCTGCCGCCGAGCGTCAGGTTGCCGACGCTGATGACGGGCCGCGACAGGCGCCGCCGCCGGTCGGGATGCCGCTCGTACCAGGCACGGCGGAGCAACGCCACGCGCCCGTAGAGCCGACTCAGGGGATTCACCGCTCGACTCCGCTCGCGGTGACCCTGAGCTGAGGATCTTCTGGTTGTCGAAGGGTCAATGGATCACGCGGAACGGGACCACGGCGGGATGCTGCCGCTGCTGCGGCGGCAGCAGGCTGGTGATCACGGCAAGGGTCTTGTCTTTCGCCCCGCGGTTGGCGTCGACAAGCGCGCGGGCGGCGGCGCCGAGCCGGGCGCGGCGGACCGGATCGTCCATCAGCGAGACGATGGTCTCGTCGAGCTCGCGCTCGGAACGCACCTGCACGGCGGCGCCGTTGGCGATGAACGCGGACGCGATCTCCGCGAAGTTTTCCATGTGCGCGCCGAACACGATCGGCCGGCCGAAGACCGCGGGCTCGAGGATGTTGTGGCCGCCGGAGGGCGCGAGGCTTCCGCCGACGAACACCACGGTCGCCACCTGATAGAGCTGCGCGAGCTCGCCGATGCTGTCGAGCACGACCGCGTCGGCGCGCGGCTCCGCGTCGATCGGCAGCTCGCTGCGGCGCACGGTCAGCAGTCCCTCGTGGCGGCACAGCCGCTCGACCTCGGCGAACCGCTGCGGCTGGCGCGGCGCCAGAATCAGCAGCGCGTTGGTCCCGCGGCGGCGCAGGCCGTTGAAGGCGTGGACGATCGCGTCTTCCTCGCCCTTCAGCGTGCTGCCCGCGACGAGGACCGGGCGGCCCGGCGACATGCGGAAGAACCGCAGCACGCGCTCGGGGCCGCGGCCCGGCGTCGGCAGCGCGTCGAGCGCATCGAACTTCACGCTGCCGGTGACGACGATGCGCGAGGGATCGGCGCCGAGATACTCCAGACGGCGCGCGGTTTCATCACCCTGGACGCAGAAGCGATCGACGTCGGCGAGGACGCGGCGGAAGAACGGACGGATCAGCCGGTAGCGCGGAAACGATCGATAGGAGATGCGTCCGTTGACGAGGACCGTCCTGACGCCGCGGCGCCGGCATTCGCGGAGCAGGTTCGGCCAGATCTCGGTGTCGACCATCACGAACAGCCGCGGCTTGACGAGGTTCAGCGTGCGGCGCGCGGTGAACGCCCAGTCGAACGGAAAATAGAACACGGCATCCACGTCCGACACGTTGCGGCGCGCCAGCTGCTGTCCCGTCAGCGTGGTCGTCGACAGAAAGAGGCGGAGCTTCGGGTAGCGCCGCCGCAGCTCGGAGATGAGCGGCCGCGCGGCGAGCACCTCGCCCACCGACACCGCGTGCACCCAGATCGACTCGTCACCGTCGAGGTTGAAGGAGACCGGCAGGTAGCCGAGCCGCTGCCCCAGGCTGCCGACGTACTTGTTGTGCCGCAGCGCCTGGTACACGAAGTACGGCGACAGCGCCACGAGCACGAGCAGCATCAGGAAGCTGTAGAGGAAATACACGCTAAGTTGTAGGGAATGTGCGTCTTACAATCACGCAGTATATCTCAGTACAATGCGGGGTTGGGCGTACGAGAGCCGTGCGCGCCAAGGAGACGGGCGATGGCGGTGAAGGTCGGGATCAACGGGTTCGGTCGGATCGGGCGCAACATCATGCGCGCCGCACTGGGGAACAAGGACATCGACTTCGTCGCGGTCAACGACCTCACCAGCGCGAAGACACTCGCCCACCTCCTGAAGTACGACTCGGTCCTCGGCAACCTCGAACAGACCGTCACCGCGACGACCGACGGGATCACCGTGGACGGCGACGAGTTCAAGGTGCTGTCGGTGAAGGACCCCGCGCAGCTGCCGTGGAAGGACCTCGGCGTGGACGTCGTGTTCGAGTCCACCGGCATCTTCACGAACCGCGACGTCGCGGCGAAGCACCTTGCCGCGGGCGCGAAGAAGGTCATCATCACCGCGCCCGCCAAGGGCCCCGACATCACCGTCGTCCTCGGCGTGAACGAGGGCAAGTACAACGGGTCGCAGCACCACATCATCTCCAACGCGTCGTGCACCACGAACTGCCTGGCGCCGCTGGCCAAGGTGCTGCACGACCGCTTCGGCATCCGCAAGGGATGGATGACGACGGTGCACTCGTACACCAACGATCAGAACCTGCTCGACCTGCCGCACAAGGACCTGCGCCGCGCCCGCGCCGCCGCGATGTCGATGATTCCCACGACGACGGGCGCCGCCACCGCGGTCGGCGAGGTGCTGCCGGACCTGAAGGGCAAGCTCGACGGGTTCGCGATGCGCGTGCCGACGCCGAACGTCTCGGTCGTCGATCTCAACGCGATCCTCGACAAGAAGGCCACGGGCGAAGAGATCAACGCCGCGCTGCGCGAGGCGGCGGCGGGTCCGATGAAGGGGATCCTCGCCGTCTCGGACGACGAGCTCGTGTCGATCGACTTCAGGGGCAACCCGCACTCGTCGATCGTGGACGGGCCGTACACGAAGGTCATGGACGGCGACTTCGCCAAGGTCCTGTCCTGGTACGACAACGAGTGGGGCTACTCCAGCCGCTGCGTGGACCTGCTCGTGAAGGTGGTGGCGCCCGGGTTGTGAAGAAGACAATCCGCGACCTGAACCTGAAGGGCCGGCGCGTCTTCATTCGCGTCGATTTCAACGTTCCGCTGAAAGATGGCGTCATTGGCGACGACACGCGGATTCGCGCGTCGCTGCCGACCATTCAGTACGCGCTGGACGCGGGCGCCACGACCGTCGTCCTCGCGTCGCATCTGGGACGGCCGAAAGGCAAACCGCGCCCTGAGATGAGCCTCCGGCCGGTGGCCGCGCGCACGGGCGAGCTGCTCGGCAAGCCTGTCGCGTTCGCGGAATCGGTGCAGGCATCCGGTTCCGGCGTCATCCTGCTCGAGAACCTGCGCTTTCACCCCGGGGAAGAAAACGACGCCGCCGCGTTCGCCAGGCAGCTCGCGGCCAACGCGGATGTCTACGTCAACGACGCGTTCGGCGCCGCGCACCGCGCGCACGCGTCCGTCCACGCCATCGTGACGTTCCTGCCCGAGGCCGGCGCCGGGCTGCTCATGGAGAAGGAGCTGCGCTACCTCGGCGAGGCGCTCGGCGACCCGCAGCGGCCGTTCGTGGCCGTGCTCGGCGGCGCGAAAGTGTCCGACAAGATCGAGGTCATCGACAACCTCCTGCCGCGCGTGGATCGCCTGCTCATCGGCGGCGCCATGACCTACACGTTCTTCAAGGCCACGGGGAAGCCCGTTGGACGTTCGCTCGTCGAGGACGACAAGCTGGACGTGGCGCGCGACGTGCTCGCGCGCAGCGCCGGCCGGTTGATGCTGCCCGTCGATCACGTGGTCGCGGAGGAGATCGACGCAGGCGTCCCGACGGAGACGCTGTCGGTCGACGATGAGGCGGTCGGGGCGCGGATGGGGCTCGACATCGGCCCGAAGACGATCGCCGCCTACCGCGACGTCCTGCGGACCGCGAAGACCGTGGTCTGGAACGGCCCGATGGGGGTGTTCGAGCTGGACGCCTTCGCTGCCGGCACGATGGCCGTCGCCCGCGAGGTGGCGGGCGTGCAGGGGACGACGATTATCGGCGGCGGGGACTCGATCGCGGCCGTCAACAAGGCGGGCGTGGCCGGCCGGATCACGCACATTTCGACCGGCGGCGGCGCGTCCCTGGAATTTCTCGGCGGCCGGACGCTTCCCGGCGTCGCCGTCCTTCCCGACGCGTAGAATTCCGCCATGCGTACGCCGCTCATCGCCGGCAACTGGAAGATGTTCAAGAGTGTGGCGGACACCGTCAGGTACGTGAAGGAGTTCCGCGGCCTCGTGAAGGACGTGACCGGCGTGGAGATCGTCGTCGCGCCGCCCTTCACCGCCGTCCATGCCGCCGCCGAGGCGCTCCGCAACAGCAACGTCGGCGTCGCCGCGCAGGATCTCTACTGGGAACGCGAGGGGGCGTTCACGGGCGAGATCAGCGGGGCGATGATCCGCGAGGCGGGCGCCGAGTACGTGATCATCGGGCACTCGGAGCGGCGCACGCTCTTCGGGGAGACCGACGACGCAGTCAACCGGAAGGCGCAGGCGGCGATTGCGGCGGGGCTCATCCCCATCGTGTGCATCGGCGAGACGCTCGATCAGCGCGACCGCAACGAGACCTTCGACGTGCTCGATCGGCAGATCAAGCAGGGGCTCGACGGGCTCACCGGGCAGCAGATCCCGGAGCTCGTCATCGCCTACGAGCCGGTCTGGGCCATCGGCACCGGGCGCAACGCCACGCCCGCGCAGGCGCAGGAGGCCCACGCGCACATCCGGAAGCGCCTCGTGCAGTGGTTCGGCGCCGAGGCCGCCGAGCTCTGCCACGTCATCTACGGCGGGAGCGTGAAGCCCGAAAACGCGCGCGATCTGGTGTCGCAGCCGGACGTGGACGGCGCGCTCGTGGGGGGGGCCAGCCTCGACGTCCGCGCGTTCCAGGAGATCATCAGCCGCAGCCGGACGGCCGCCGTCGGAGGGCCTGTATAATAGGGTGTTGCTCCATTCGACTCGGCGTCTGCCGTACGGAACGCCTCGCTCATGGCAGGCCAGTCGAATGGCCCTGAGCGAGCGAAGCGAGTCGAAGGGCGAGCTAATTCGATGCTGTACTACCTGACCGCGATTCTCTACGTGCTCGTCTGCTTCGTGCTGATGCTGGTGATCCTGCTCCAGCAGGGCAAGGGCGGCGACATCGCCAACGCCTTCGGCGGCGGCAGCAGCCAGGCGGCGTTCGGCGCGCGCAGCGGGGCCACGGTGCTCTCGCGCGCGACCACGGTGCTCGCGGTGCTGTTCATCGTCGGCGCGCTGGTGCTGGGCCTCGTCGGCCAGCGCGGGCCCGGATCGGTTGTCGGCGGCAGGGCGCCGGTCGGCGCACCCGCGGCTCCGGCGCCGG
>VFYY01000193.1 GCA_016871375.1 Acidimicrobiia bacterium | reverse complement strand
TTCAAATGGACAAAGACCGCAGACGAGATCCTCGACAAGATGCGACGGTTTGGTCTGCGTACTCAACAGGTGCATGCGCAGTGACCAGACTTTTGTCAGTAATCACCGATCCAGGGGACTAGCCGCGATCCCTGCCCTGTAACCCCAACTCGTCGAGCAGGCGCTCGTCGTCGCGCCACTCCGACTTCACCTTCACGTGCAGGTCCAGAAAGACGCGGCGGTCGAAGTACTTCTCGAGCTCCGCGCGCGCGGCGGTGCCGATCTGCTTGATCATCGCGCCGGCCTTCCCGATGACGATCGGCTTCTGCGATTCCCGCTCGACGAGGATGGTGCAGTAGATGCGCATCGGCTCGCTGCCCTCGGCGTCCTCGAGCCGATCGACCATCACCGCCGTGGAGAACGGCAGCTCGTCGTGCGTGAGCTGCAGCACCTGCTCGCGCACGATCTCCGAGACGAAGAACCGCTCCGGCTGGTCGGTGACGTAGTCGGCCGGATAGAGCGGCTCCCCCTCCGGCAGGTACTGCAGGAACAGCTTCTCGAGCACATCGACGTTGGTGCCGTCGACCGCGGACACGGGCACGAGCTCGACGAACGGGTGCGCCCGGCGATAGTGGTCGATCAGGGGCAGCAGCCTGTGCTTGGCGATCAGGCCCACCTTGTTGAGGACGAGGATGGCCGGCGTCTTCACGTCCTTCAACAAGTCCAGCATGTAGCGGTCGCCCGGCCCCGGCTTCACCGACGCGTCCACCACGAGCGTCAGCACGTCCACCTCGCGCATAGCCTCGAGCGCCACATCCACCATGCGCACGTTCATGCGATGCGTCGGCTTGTGGACGCCGGGCGTGTCCACGAACACCACCTGGCCGTCATCGTAGTTCTTCACCCCGACGATGCGCGTGCGCGTGGTCTGCGGCTTGTCGGACACGATGGCCAGCTTGTGGCCGACGATGCGGTTGAGGAGGGTGGACTTGCCGGCGTTGGGCCGTCCGAGAAAGGACACGAACCCCGACTTCATCTGCTGCCCGCGGGGTCATGATAGCCGCCCCGGCAGATTCTCTGACCGGCCTGCAAAATTCTGAGCCGCCTCAGACAATCTGACCCTCGCCGCCCGGGCCGCCGGGAGGCCGGCAGCGCGAGATTCCACCGGTTTTCCCCCGCATTCGCCGTCTCGACGCCAGCGGAACGGGCTGGCGCCGCTCTTGCTTCCTTGATGGGCGCATGGCTCATACGCGTCCGTTATTCCTCTTGCTGCTCTGCGTCCTGGTCATGAACCCGCCTTTGGCCGCGGCCCAGGACGCAGCGCAGCCCCGCCCGCGCCTCGACGCATATCTCCGGGCGGCGGCTAGCGCTCCAGAGCAGACGACCCAGCGCGTCATCGTCCGTGTCCGCGCCGGTGCGCGTGACACGGTCCGCGCCGCGATCGCCGAGGCGGGCGATCAGGCGATCAGCGGACTGGGCGCCAGCTCGCTCGTCGCGTTGGTGCGCAGCGATCGTCTGCTGACGCTCGCCGCGCACGAGGATGTGCTGGGGCTGTCGAGCGACGGCAAGGTCCGGCCTCACGCCGGCGCCGCTGAAAGGAGGGTACCAGAGAGCGAATGACTGACTGTTCCCGTTCCCGTTCATTCGTCCGCCGGCGCGCCCTCGCGCCGGCGGACGCGTACCTTCGTAATCCGCCGCCGCTCGACCTCGAGCACCTCCACCGACAGATCACCCGCGTCGAACGTCTCCCCGACGTACGGCATGCGCCCGAGGTGTGACAGCAGGTAGCCGCCGAGCGTCTCGAAGCCCTCGCGCTCGATCTCGACGCCAAGGCGGTCGCGCACTTCGTCCACGCTCACCTTCCCGCTGAAGACGAACAGCCCGTTGCCCTCGTCGATGACCGTCTCGCTCTCGACGTCGTATTCGTCGCGGATCTCCCCGACGATCTCCTCGAGCAGGTCCTCGACGGTCGCCAGCCCGGCGGTGCCGCCGTACTCGTCGACGACGATCGCCATCTGCGCCTGGCGGATCTGCATCTCCTTCAGCAGCTCGGACACGCGCTTGCTCTCGGGCACCATGTAGGCCGACCGCATCAGCGTCGTCAGCGGGGGCTCCGCGCCGGGCGGCAGCGCGACGAGATCCTTCACGAACACGATGCCGATGACGTTGTCGAGATTCCCGCGGTAGACCGGAATCCGCGAGTACTGCTCCTCGCGGAAGAGCGTGCGGAGCTGGTCGAGCGTCGAGTCGGCGCGGATGGCGACGATGTCGGGGCGCGGCGTCATGACCTCGCGCACGACGGTCTCCGTGAAGTCGATCATCGACTTCAGCAGCTCGCGGCCTTCTTCTTCCGAGATGGTGCTCTCCTCGGCGCCGTTGTCCGCCGCCGCGGGCGCCGCGTCGGTGGCGGGCGCGCCGGCCTCGGGCTGCTCCGCCTCCCCGCGCTCGGCGATGTCGATCAACATGCGCGTCATCGGCCGCATGAGCCGGGCGACCGGCTGAAACGCCGGCAGCAGCACGTCGAGCACCTGCTCGGGATCGCGCCGCACGACCACCATCGGCAGCAGGTGCTCGCAGACGACGACGAAGGCGACGAGCGAGATGAAGAACGTCGCCACCGAGCGTGCGTCGTTGACGGTGCTCAGGCTCGCGATCAGGACGCCGGCCAGGACCGTGCACAGGCCGATGAGGATGCGGACCGGGATGAACAGCTTGAGCGGATCGTCGAGGTACCGGCCGAGCCGGTCGCTGCGGCCGCCGCGCTCGGCCATCAGGCGCAGCGACAGCCGCATGAGCGCGCTGAACGCGGCCTGGATCGAGCCCAGGAACACGAGCGCGCAGGCAAGGAGGAAGAGGGCGAGCGGGGTCACGGCAGCACTACCTCGCGCGCTCGATCAGCCCTTCACGGAGGCCGCCGCGTCGGCGCAGCCGGGCTTCGAGGCGGGCCATGCGGCCGTCATCGTGCTCGTGATCATAGCCGAGCAGGTGCAACAGGCCATGCAGCGCCAGCACGCGCAGCTCGGTCCGCAGCGAATGGCCCGCGTCGGCGGCCTGGCGCCGCGCCACCCCCGCGGCAATCACGATATCCCCCAGGTTTCCGCGTTCTGCGGCGGGAAACGAGAGGACGTCGGTGGGCGCGTCCGTGCGCCGGTACTGCCGGTTCAGCAGGCGCACGCGCTGGTCGGGGACGATGGCGATCGTGACGTCGCCGCGTGCGCGGGCGGGGGCCACCGAGGAGAGCCACCGCCCGAGGCCCGGCGCCCGGACGGCGCCGCTCGCCACGACCGCGACGCGCAACCGCCGCGACGGAGGGTCTCCGTCAGCCATTCGAGCCCGGCCGCGAGCCGTTGGAGTGCGCGTCGTACGCCTTGACGATCTGCTGCACCAGCTTGTGGCGCACCACGTCCTTGTCGTCGAAGTAGACGAAGCCGATGCCCTCGACGTCCTTGACGATCTTCAGCGCTTCGACGAGCCCCGAGAGGCGCGCGGTCGGCAGGTCGATCTGCGTGATGTCGCCGGTGACGACCGCCTTCGACCCGAAGCCGAGCCGCGTCAGGAACATCTTCATCTGCTCGGAGGTGGTGTTCTGCGCCTCGTCGAGGATGACGAACGCGTCGTTGAGCGTGCGGCCGCGCATGAAGGCGAGCGGCGCCACCTCGATGACGCCGCGCTCCATCAGCCGCGCCGCCTTCTCGCTGTCCATCATGTCGAAGAGCGCGTCGTGCAGCGGCCGCAGGTACGGGTTCACCTTCTCCTGCAGGTCGCCGGGCAGGAAGCCGAGCTTCTCCCCCGCCTCCACGGCCGGCCGCGCCAGGATGATGCGGCTCACCTTCTTGGCGACCAGGTAGTTCACCGCCTGCGCCATCGCGAGATACGTCTTGCCGGTGCCGGCCGGACCCACGCCGAAGACGATGTCGTGCTGCTCGATGGCGTCGAGATACCTGCGCTGGTTGACGCTCTTCGGGTTGACGCGCCGGCGCGTGCCCTGGCGCTGGCCGCCCTTCAGGAAGTAATCGCGCAGATCGACGGCGGGCTCGTCCACCACGAGCTGCGCCGCGGTCTTCACGTCGCCGTTGGCCAGCGTGTAGCCCTCGCCCATCAGCGCGATGAGCTGATCGAAGATGCGCGCCGCGCGCTGCTCCGCCGCCGGCTCCCCTTCGACGGTGAGCTCCGACCCCTGGGTCCGGATGTCGACGTTCAGCAACGATTCGATGTGCTTGAGGTTGGCGTCGTGCGCTCCGTAGAGCGTCTCGATGCCTTCGGCGGGAAGCGCGATCTTCTTCATCTACAGTTTCAAGTGCAGTTCCTTGAGCTGCTTCGGGTCCACGGGCGACGGGGCGTTCGTCATCTGGTCGGAAGCGGCCGCGGTCTTCGGGAACGCGATGACCTCGCGGATCGAGCCCTCGTTGGCGAGGATGGCGATGATGCGGTCGAGCCCGAGCGCGATGCCGCCGTGCGGCGGCGTGCCGTACTCGAGCGCCTCCAGGAAGAAGCCGAACCGGTTCCGGGCTTCCTCCTCGCTGATGTTGAGCAGGGTGAAGATGCGGCTCTGCATCGCCGCGTCGTGGATCCGGATGCTGCCGCCGCCGATCTCGCTGCCGTTCAGCACGAGGTCGTACGCCTTGGCGCGCGCGGCGCCGGGCTCGGTCCCGAGCTTGCCGATGTCGGCGTCGAGCGGCGACGTGAACGGGTGGTGCATCGCGACGTAGCGCTTGTCCTCCGGATCCCACTCCAGCAAGGGAAAGTCCACCACCCACAGGAACTCGAAACGGTTGGGGTCGAGCAGCCCGTCCTTCTTCGCGATCGCCAGCCGCAGCTGGCCGAGCGTCTGCGAGACGACGTCCGGCTGGCCGGCCACGACGAACGCGAGCTGGCTGTTGCCGGCGCCGAGGGCATCGAGCAGCTGGCGCACCGTCTCCTCGCCGACCGCCTTCGGGAACGACGAGGTGATGGCGCCGTCCTCTCCCCGCCGCGCCCACAGCAGGTGACGCCCCTGCGCCTTCTCCTGGTTGACGATGCCGTCCACCGCGCTGCGGGAGTAGCCGGCGGCGTTCTCCACGACAAACGCGCGGACGGTGCCTCCCTCGCCGACGATCTTCTTGAACACGCCGAAGGCCGACTCCCGGAACAGCTCGCGGACGTCCTGAATCTCCATGCCCGGGCGCAGATCGGGCTTGTCGGACCCGTACTTCGCCATCGCCTCGCCGTACGGCATGCGCCGGAACGGCGTCGGAACCTCCGTGCCGATGGCGGTAAAAACGTCCTTCATCAGCGGCTCGATGATCCCGAAGATCGTCTCCGGCTGCGCGAAGGAGACCTCGACGTCCACCTGCGTGAACTCGGGCTGGCGGTCGGCGCGCAGGTCCTCGTCGCGGAAGCACTTCACGATCTGGACGTAGCGGTCCATGCCCGCAATCATCAGGATCTGCTTGAAGAGCTGCGGCGACTGCGGCAGCGCGTAGAACTCCCCCGGGTGCACGCGGCTCGGCACCAGGTAGTCGCGCGCGCCTTCCGGCGTGGACTTGCCGAGAATCGGCGTCTCGATCTCGAGGAAGCCGTGCCGATCGAAGAACTGCCGGACGATCATCGCCACCCGGTGGCGGAGGATCATGTTGTTCTGCAGCCGGGGGCGCCGGAGGTCGAGATAGCGGTACTTCAGGCGGATGTCCTCCGACACGGGCGTCTCGTCGGCGACGGGGAACGGCGGCGTCTTCGCCTCGTTGAGAATCGTGAGCTGCCTGACGAGCACCTCGACGTCGCCGGTGGCGAGCTTCGGGTTGACGGTCTCGGCCGAGCGGCGGCGCACGCGGCCGTTGACGCCAATCACGAACTCGGACCGCAGGCGCTTCGCCTTGGCGAGCACGGTCTCGTCGTCCTTGTCGAAGACCACCTGCGTGACGCCGGCGCGGTCGCGCACGTCCACGAACAGCACGCCGCCGAGGTCGCGGACGCGATGGACCCAGCCCAGCAGCACCACCTCGGCCCCGACATCGTCGGGCCGCAGCGCGCCGCAGGTGTGAGTCCGGACCAGCTCTCCGAGTTGTTCAGCCACGTCGTGTCAGTCCCTCTGTAACGCTTCTTTGATCGCCGCGCCGGCGGCCGCCTGTTCGTGCGTCTGCTGGGTCTGGACGCGCAGGTTCTTCACCGTCACGGTGCCGGCCGCGATCTCGTTCCCGCCGAGCAGCGCGACGAAGGGGATGCCCCGGCTGTCAGCGTACTTGATCTGCTTGCCGATCTTGTCGGGATCCGGGTAGACGAGCACGCGCAGCCCCGCGCGGCGCAGCGTGTCGGCCACCCGCATCGCGTGCGGCAGGCCGGCGGCGTCGAAGACGGCCACCATCACGTCGGCAGGCGTCATGGCGAGGGTGGGCGGGAACATGCCGCGCTCCCCCATCACCACGAGAATCCGCTCCAGGCCGAGCGAGAAGCCGCAGGCGGGGACCTCCTGGCCGAGGAACATGCCGATCAGGTTGTCGTAGCGCCCGCCGCCGCCCAGGCTGCCGGCGAGGTTCGCGACGTTGATCTCCATGATCGCGCCCGTGTAGTACGACAGGCCCCGGGCGAGACTCAGATCGACGCGAATCGTGTCACCCGCACTCGTCCCAGCGGTGAGCTCCTGGATTCGTTGCAGGTTCTCAAACGCCCGCTGCCCGGCATCATCGAAGCCTCGTAACGACGACAGATCCATGGGCGCCTGCATGACCTGGATCAGACTCGCCGCCGAATCCTCGCGAACACCGCGGTCACAGAGCTCCTTCTTCACCGCATCCGGTGCGACCTTGTCCAACTTGTCCACGGCCACGAGCGCGCTGCTGTGTAAGTCCGGTGACACGGCGAGGTAGTTGAGCAGCGACGTGAGGAGCTGCCGGTGGTTCAGCCGGATAACGAAGTCGTGGAACCCGAGTGCCGTCAGCGCGTCGGCGACGGCGGCGCAGAGTTCCGCCTCGACCGTGGGCGACGTCGAGCCCATCGAATCGACGTCGCACTGGTAGAACTCGCGGAAGCGGCCGCGAGCGGGGCGATCGGCGCGCCACACCGGCTGAATCTGGTAGCGCTTGAAGAGCCGCGGCAGCTTCGCCTGGTGCTCGGCGACGACGCGCGCGAGCGGCACGGTGAGGTCGTAGCGGAGCGCCAGGTCCGCCTGGCCGGTCGCCTCGTGCTCGCCGCGCTTGAGGATCTTGAAAATGAGCTTGTTGCCCTCGTCGCCGTACTTGCCGAGCAGCG
>VFYY01000192.1 GCA_016871375.1 Acidimicrobiia bacterium | reverse complement strand
TTCCTGTTCGTCAACCCGCCGGTGGTCAACCAGCAGCTTGGCATCAGGCGCTCGTACCTGGCGGAAACGCGCCGGGTTGCCACCGAGTTCCTGAAACGGGGGCTTCAGCTCATCGTCTTCGCGCAGAGCCGGTTGTCCACCGAGATCCTGACGACGTACCTGAAGGACGACTTCGACCCTTCGACGAGCTCAGGGTCGCCCCGAGCAAGGTCGAGGGGCGAGGGCCCGCCCTGGACCGCGGATCAGATACGCGGCTACCGGGGCGGCTACCTCCCGCAGCGCAGGCGCGAGATCGAGAAGGGGCTGCGCGAGGGCACGGTGCGCGCGGTCGTCTCGACCAACGCGCTCGAGCTCGGCATCGACATCGGCGCGCTGGACGTCTGCGTGATGGCGGGATATCCCGGGACCATCGCCGCCACATGGCAGCGCGCGGGCCGCGCGGGACGCCGCAGCGGCCGCTCCGCCGCCGTGCTCGTGGCCAGCAGCGCGCCGCTGGATCAGTTCGTCGTCCGCAACCCGGCGTATTTCTTCGACGCGCCGCCGGAGCACGCGCTCATCAACCCCGACAACCTGCACATCCTCGTCGATCACGTGAAGTGCGCGGCGTTCGAGCTGCCGTTCACCACCGCGGAGGAGTACGGGCGCCATACTGTCTCCCGGGACGCCTCCGCGGCGTCCCTCGATGTCCAGGAGGTGCTCGGCATCCTGTCCGAGAACGGGCTCGTCCACCAGGCCGACGATCAATGGCAATGGACCAGCGAGTCGTATCCGGCGGATGCCGTCAGCCTGCGGTCGATTTCCTCGGACAACTTCGTCGTCGTGGACACGACGCGCGGGGCCGACGTCATCGGCGAGACGAGCTTCAACAGCGGCCCGCCGACGCTCCACGAGAAGGCGATCTACATCGTCGAAGGCGCACTGTACCAGGTGGAGAAGCTCGACTTCGAGGGCCGGAAGGCGTACGTCCGCCAGATCGACTGCGACTACTACACCGACGCGATCACCTATACGAAGGTGACCGTCCTCGAGACATTCGCCACCGGGGACCAGCGCTCGCACGGCGAGGTCCACGTGTCCTCGCGCGTCGTCGGGTTCAAGAAGATCAAGTTTTACACGAACGAGAACGTCGGGTCCGGCGAGCTGGATCTCCCCGAACAGCAGATGCACACGACCGCGTACTGGCTGACGATCCCGCGCGACGTGCTGGCCGCGCTGCCGTACGCCAGCGACGATCGCCGCGACGGGGTCGTGGGCCTCTCGTTCGCGATGCGGCAGGTCGCGCAGCTGCTGTTGATGTGCGACCGCGGCGACATCGGGATCTCGATTGAGGCGGGTGGGGCGGGTGGGGCGGGTGAGGCGGGTGGGGCTGGTGGGGCGGGTGGGGCGAGTGAGGCTGGTGAGGCGCGCAGCGACGACGAGGAGCCGCGCATCTTCATTTACGACAATTACCCGGGCGGGATCGGGTTCAGCGAGCCGCTGTTCGCGATGCACGCGGACTTGCTGGCGCGCACCCGCGAGCTCATCGCCGGCTGCGACTGCCGGCACGGGTGCCCGACGTGCGTCGGGCCGGTCGGCAACACGGGGCCGCTCGCCAAGACGGTGGCGCTGCGCATCCTCGATCTGGTGATCGGCGGGTCGGCGGACGCGTCGATGACGCCGAACCCGCCCTACGTACGCGCCGTATGAATCTGGCTGCACGATTGCGCGACGTCGTCGGGACGGTACGTAGGCCGGGTTCCGCGTCGGCGGAAGGTCCCGCGGACCCGGCGTGTACGGATATCGCGGACACGCTCGGCGGCGAGTGGCGAGAGGCGCGCGGGCAGAGATACCTCGTCATCGACACGAAGTTCTCCCCCGGGTACCGCCACGGCCATACCGCCGTCGCGGACTGCCTGCCGCCGGACGACGGCATGTGGCCGATGTTGCCGCTCCTGGAGCCGGCGGCGCGACACGGGCGGCTCGTGTTCGTGGACCTCGAGACGACGGGACTGGCCGGCGGCGCGGGGACCTGCGCGTTCCTGGTCGGCTGCGGCTGGTTCGAGCCGCCTTCGCCGTCGGCTTCGGCGGGCCAGGCGGCGTGCTTCCGCGTGCGCCAGTTCTTCCTCGCCAGCCACGCCGCCGAGCGCGCGCTGCTCGAGGGCGTCGCGGAGGTGGCCGGAGGCGCGACGGGCGTCGTCACCTACAACGGCAAGAGCTTCGACCTGCCGCTGATCGAAACGCGCTTCCTCTACCACCGGATGGAGACGCCGTTTGCCGGCGTTGCGCACGTGGACATGCTGCATCCGGCGCGGCGGCTGTGGCGTGGCGATGACGTCCGCCTGCCGGCGGACGCCACATCGTGCCGGCTCACGACGCTCGAGCAGACGCTCCTCGGTCACGTGCGCGAGGGCGACGTTCCGGGCTTCGAGATTCCCGCGCGCTACTTCCACTACGTGCGGACCTCCGACGCGCGGCCGCTCCACGCCGTGCTCGAACACAACCGCCTGGACCTGCTGGCGCTCGCGATGCTCACCGCGCGCGCCGCGCGGCTCCTGGAGGACGGCCCGCAGGCGGCGCGCACGGCGCGCGAGGCGTACGGGCTGGGCCGGCTCTACGAGCGTGCCGGCCGGCTCAGCGACGCGAAGCTCTGCTATGCGCGCGCGTTCGACGATGCGGTGCTCGCGCCTGAGGCGCTGCGGGTGTACGCGATCCTCTGCCGCCGCGAGCGGCAGCACGTAGACGCCGCCGCAGCGTGGCGGCGCGTTCTCGCCCTGCGGCGCTGCCCCCCGCCGATCGCGCGCGAAGCGGCTGAGGCCCTGGCGGTTCACCTCGAACACCGCGAGCGCGACCCCGGCGCCGCGCGGCGCTACGCGCTGCAGCTGCTGCAGTCCAACATCAGCCGCCGCCGCGTCGAAGCCGTGCAGTACCGGCTCGCGCGGCTCGACCGGAAGCTCGGCGCCCCCACGCCAGACGTCGCCCCGCTTTTCTAGAGCGGTTTCTGACACGTCGTAGTGTCCGGCTTTAGCGCGGTTTCTGATACGTCGTAGTGTCCGGCTTTAGAGCGGTTTCTGAAACGTCGTAGTGTCCGGCTTTAGCCGGACCACGTTGATCGGCACCGCCGTGTGTGGTCCGGCTCAAGCCTAATGCCTTTCGGAAATTGCGCATGCGCTCCCCGCCATCACACCAGATGAAACTGCACGGGTCCGGTGATGGACTGCGCCTGGAGTAATCGCGGCCATGCCTGCACGGGCTGGCGGACGGCCCGCGGACAGCTGCGCGCGCGGCGCGGCGGGATTCGGAACCGGCGCATGTGTTCGTACGCGCGCGTCACGAGCTGGTCGAGTTGCTGATCGGTCAGCAAGCCCTGCCCCAGGGCGACGATCAGCCACAGGGGCTTGACCACCAGCTCGAAGATCTTGAGGAAGCTCACGCGCAAGACGGGGCCCTGGCCACCGACCGCCCGCTGGCGCTCGGTCGCCAGCAGCGCGCTGACCAAGACCAATGCGGCGACCTCCTGCGCCGCGGTGTCGACCGTGTGGCTGCGGAGCACCGCGGTTGTCCGGACCTGCCGTTTCAGCTCGCGGAAATACAGCTCGTGCTCCCAGCGCTGCGCATACAGCTGCGCGAGCTCCAGCGCGGGCGCGCTCGACGGCGTCAGCAGACTGGTCCAGAGCCGCAACTCGTGCGTCCGGTGTCCCGGACGTCCGACGCGGACCCGAATCTCCCGCACCTCCAACACGCCGACGATGTGCGCCGGGCGCCCCCGCTCGCGCACACGGACCCGAATGAGCCGGCTGCCATCCCCGAACCGCTTCACAGTCTGAGGTTTGATATCCGGCCGCGCGCGGATCAGAAAGTGACTGCCCACGCGCGCGCAGGCGGCCAGCGCCTCGACGGCAAAGGCCGCACAGCCATACAGACGATCGGCGAGCAGCAGCGCGCGCTTCGGTAGCTGGGCCAGCAACTCGAGCGCCAGCGCCCACTCCGATTCGCCATGACGCCCGATCGTGGCGGCCAGGGGATTGTGCAATCCGACTTCCAGCAGCACCGCCGTGGTGAGTTTCGCGAAGGCGGCCCGGCCGCGGCGCGTCCGCGCTTTCGTGGTCGTGGCGATGATCTGGGGCGTATTGGTCAGGCTGAATTGCGTGCCATCGAGCGCCACCAGGCGCCAGCCGCGCCAGAACGCCTCGGGGTGCCGCCGCGTGGCTCGCGGCCGCAACGCGCGCCGCATCAACTCGGCAAACACGTCCCACGGCACCCGGGCGCGCCGGTCGGCCCACGAACTGTCGGCCAAGGACTCGTCGAACAACTGCGCGAAGTGCTCGGCCAGCGTGCCCGCGTCCTGCATGACGTGAAAGGTAAGGGCCGCCAGCAGATGGGTCAATGGCACGCGCGGCTTGCGCCCACGGCGCCGTGGCAGCGATGGAACCCCGCGCGGCCCGACCAACCGTTGCCAGGAGGCCAGAAACCCCACGGGCGCCGCGCTCGCGCGGCTGGACGTCTGGGAATATGTCATTCCCAGCGTACGTACCAATTTTGCGCGAAGAGTACAAGAGGGCTCTCACCTCAGGCAATTTCCGATCGGCATTAGCGCTAGCCCGGCTGTACGTGATCGGGACGGCCGGGACGGCGACTACGCCGACGCGGGAGCTTTCTTCGTCCGCTTGGTGGCGCCGGACGTCTTCGCCTTCGCGGCCTTCGCCGCGGTCTTGCGCTGCTCGGACGTCTGCGCGCCGTACTTCTTCGTGAACCGCTCGACGCGCCCTTCGGTGTCGATCAGCTTCTGGCGCCCGGTGAAGAACGGGTGGCAGGCCGAGCAGATTTCGAGGTGCAGCTCGGGCTTGGTCGAGCGCGTCTTGAACGTGTTGCCACACGCGCAGCGCACGTCGACGTCCTTGTACGTGGGGTGAATCCCTTCCTTCACGGCGAGCTCCTTTACGACTCCGGGAAACCTCGATTATAGCCCTACGATTTCCCGGAGGCCATGGCGGCCAGGAATTCGGCGTTCGTCTTGGTCTTGCTCATCTTCGAGAGCAGCAGCTCCATCGCCTCGGTGGGGGAGAGCGGGGTCAGGACCTTGCGCAGGACCCACACCCGGTTCAGCTCCTCCTTCGGCAGCAGCAGCTCCTCCTTGCGGGTGCCGCTCTTGGTGATGTCGATCGACGGGAACACGCGGCGGTCCGTCAGCTTCCGATCCAGATGGACCTCGCTGTTGCCCGTCCCCTTGAACTCCTCGAAGATGACCTCGTCCATGCGCGAGCCGGTGTCGACGAGCGCCGTGGCGACGATCGTCAGCGACCCGCCCTCCTCGATGTTGCGCGCGGCGCCGAAGAAGCGCTTCGGCCGCTGCAGGGCGTTGCTGTCCACGCCGCCCGAGAGCACCTTGCCGGAGGCCGGCACGATCGTGTTGTAGGCGCGCGCCAGGCGCGTGATCGAGTCGAGCAGGATGACGACGTCCTTCTTGTGCTCGATGAGGCGCTTGGCCTTCTCGATCACCATCTCGGCGACCTGCACGTGGCGCTGCGCCGGCTCGTCGAACGTCGAGGAGATGACCTCGCCCTTCACCGAGCGCTGCATGTCGGTCACCTCTTCCGGGCGCTCGTCGATGAGGAGGACGATCAGGTAGACCTCGGGGTGGTTCTTCGTGATGCTGTTGGCGATGCTCTGCAGCAGCATCGTCTTGCCGGTGCGCGGCGGCGCGACGATGAGGCCGCGCTGCCCCTTGCCGAGCGGCGTCAGCAGGTCCATCACCCGCCCCGACAGGTTGTCGCCGTCGGTCTCGAGGTTGATCTTCTGCTGCGGGTAGAGCGGGGTGAGGTTCTCGAAGAAGATCTTCTCTTTCGTCTTCTCGGGCGGCTCGAAGTTGATCGCCTCGACCTTGATGAGCGCGAAGTAGCGCTCGCCGTCCTTCGGCGGCCGGATGACGCCCGACACCGTGTCGCCGGTGTGCAGGTCGAACTTCCGGATCTGCGACGGCGACACGTAGATGTCGTCGGGCCCGGGCAGGTAGTTGTAGTCGGGCGCCCGCAGGAAGCCGAAGCCGTCGGGCAGCGTCTCGAGCACGCCTTCCGAGAAGATGTTGCCGCTCTTCTCCGCGCGCACGCGCAGGATCTCGAAGATGAGCTCCTGCTTGCGCATGCCGGTGGCGCCCGCGATCTCCAGGTCCTTCGCGATCTTGGTCAGCGCGGAGATGCTCATCTCCTTGAGCGCCGACAGCGAGATGCTCTGAGCAGGGGCGGGTGCAGGGGGTTGGGCGGGTGCGGCGGGTGCGGCGGGTGCGGCGGACTGGGCCGGCGGGGTTTCCCCTTTTGCCCGTCCTCCTTCCCCCTTCTCTGTTGCAGTCACGACGCCGCCGTTGGCTTTGTTAGTCTGACGATCAGCTTCCACAGTTCTTCCAATCCTTCGCCCGTTGCCGCCGAGATCAGCGGGACGGGGCGCTCAAACGACGATTCGAGGGCTCTCGTATGGCGCGCGCGCTCGGCGCGCGTCAGCTTGTCCACCTTGGTTCCAATGACGCCGGACGGGCATCCCAGATCCTTCAGCCAGCTCCAGGCGTCCAGGTCGGAGTCGAGACCCGGATGCCGGGAGTCCACGAGGAGGAGGACGCCAATCGCCTTCCCCTCCGCGCTCCTGGCAAAGTATTCGTCGGCCAGCCGGTTGAAGTCCCGGGCGGCCGCGTCGCCGCCGCGGGCGTATCCGTAGCCGGGCAGGTCGACCAGATACAGGGCCGGCGCCGCTCCCCGCTGCACGCGATAGAAGTTGGCCAGCCGCGTTTTGCCTGGAGCCGCACTCGTGCGGGCCAGCGTCCGGCCCACCAGCGCGTTGATCAGGCTCGATTTGCCGACATTGGAGCGGCCTACGAAGGCCACCTCGCCCAGCCGGTCCCGCGGGAACCCTTCCGTCCCCGCGGCGCTGGTCACGAACTCGGCGGATATTTTCACATATCAGGAACGGCGCGAAGCCGTTCCGGTAGACATTAGTGCGTCGTCCGTGTATCTCCGGCTTCGGTGACCTCGGCCACGACCGGGGCCGCCGGGATGCGCGCCGGCAGTGGCTCCGCCAGCGCAATCTTCAGCACTTCGTCCATCGTCGACACCAGATGGAGGTCGAGCGCGTCGAGGACGTTCTTGGGAATGTCCGCCAGGTCCTTCTCGTTGTCGCGCGGCAGGATGATGTTCTTCACGCCGGCGCGGTGCGCGGCGAGGACCTTTTCCTTCACGCCGCCGATCGGCAGCACCTTGCCGCGCAGCGTGATCTCGCCGGTCATCGCGACGTCGCGGCGCGCCGGGATCTTGGTCAGGGCGGAGGTCAG
>VFYY01000191.1 GCA_016871375.1 Acidimicrobiia bacterium | reverse complement strand
GAGGGCGTCGGCGGCACGCCGCTCCTCGGGTTCATCGCGGCGGTCGCCTTCGCCACGATCCTCGCGGTGGTCGCCGGCTTGACGCTGTCGGGGGCCGCGACGCTGTCACACGATCTCTGGGTCAACGTCGTCCGCGGCGCGCATGCCGACGAGCGCGAGCAGTTGGCCGTCGCCCGCGTCGCCACGGTGCTGCTGGCGCTGCTGTCGATTGCGCTGGGCGTCGCGTTCAAGGGGCAGAACGTCGCCTACATGGTGGGGCTCGCGTTCGCGATTGCCGCGAGCGCGAACTTCCCGGCGCTCGTGCTCTCGATCTTCTGGCGGCGTCTGACGACCGCCGGCGCGCAGGCGAGCATGCTGGCGGGGACGTTCTCGACGCTCGTGCTGATCGCGCTCTCGCCGACGATCCAGATCGACATCCTGCGCAACGAGGCCGCCTGGTTCCCGCTGCGCAACCCGGGCATCGTCACCATTCCGCTCGCGTTCATCGTCGCGGTGGCGGTGTCGCTCCTGCAGCCGGCCGAGGCGGACGAGCAGTTCGTCCACTTCGAGCGGCGGCTGCACCTCGGCGCTGAATGAACTTCCAACTTCCAACTTCCAATTCCCAACTGCCAACTTCCAAGCTGATTGGGAGTTGGGCGTTGGTTATTGGAAGTCGAGTTGCAACGCGCTGCCCTCGGGCACCACGTAACGCTTGACCAGCGTCGGCAGGTCGTCGAAGCGGAACGGCTCCTCGAGCCACGCGTCGGGGCTCGGCCCCACGCGTTCCTCGTGGGTCACGTCCGTGGCCGTGATGACGATGGTGGGGTCTCCGGGCCGACTAAAGTCGGCCCCTACATCCGTGCTGCCGTAGGGGCCGACTTTAGTCGGCCCTGCTGCTCGAGGACGCCGCCTGCCGTATCGGGCGACGCGAACAGCGATTCGGCTTCGCGAAGGAGCGCCTCGTCGCCGCCGCGCTTCAGCCCCTCCATCTCCGGGCCGACTAAAGTCGGCCCCTACGTCTCCGGGCTGCCGTAGGGGCCGACTTTAGTCGGCCCTGCTGCTCGAGGACGCCGCCTGAAGTGTCTGACCGGGACGTTCGCGGCTCAGGTACGACGCCGCGATGCGGCGCAGCTCGTCATAGACGAGCGGCATGATTACCGTCGCTCGATCCTGATCGCCTGGATGACGATGTCCTTCATCGGGCGGTCGCGATCGCTGGTCGGCGTGCTGCCGATGTGGCGGACGACGTCCATCCCCTCGACGACCTCGCCGAACACCGAGTGGCGATCGTCGAGATGCGGCGTCGGCGCCAGCGTGATGAAGAACTGCCCGCCGTTGGTGTTGGGGCCGCGGTTCGCCATCGACAGGATGCCCGCCTTGTTGTGGCGCAGCTTCGGATGAAACTCATCCGCAAAGGTGTACCCGGGGCCGCCGATCCCCTGGCCCAGCGGGTCGCCGCCCTGGATCATGAAGCCGTCGATGACGCGATGGAAGATGACGCCGTCGTAGTACGGCTTCCTGACTTTCTGGTTGGTGCGCGGGTCGCTCCATTCCTTCGTCCCTTCGGCGAGCCCGACGAAGTTCTCCACCGTGTGCGGCGTCTCCTGATCGAAGAGCCGGACCGTGAAGGTCCCCTCGCTCGTGACGAACTGCGCGTAGACTCCTGCCAACGTGGCTCCTTGTGTGCAGATTGTGGCGCTTTGCGTACGAACACCAGAGAATATCACTGCGCAAAGGTACAATTCCCGCGATGAGCCTCGGCTTTCGAACGGCAGAGGACGACGCCCTCGACGCGCTGGCGACCGGCACGCACGACGATCCGTTCGCGCTGCTCGGCCGTCACCGCGTCATCGTCGACGGCCGGCCCGCGCTCGTCATCCGCACGCTTCAGCCCGCCGCCTCCGAGGTGCTGCTCGTGACGCCCGACCGCGTCCACGGGATGCAGCGCGTGCGTCCGGAAGGACTCTTTGAGTCAACTGTTCCCTTTGACGGCGATACGGCCGGGTTCGTCTACCGCTTCCGCGTCCGCCAGGGGCACGAGACACGCGACGTTGTCGACCCGTATCAATTCGGCCAGGTGCTCACCGACTTCGATCTCCATCTGTTCGGGGAAGGGACCCACACGCATGCGTGGCTGAAGCTCGGTGCCCGCCGGTTGACTATCGGCCACGTGGCTGGAGTCCACTTCGCCGTGTGGGCGCCGAACGCCCAGCGCGTCAGCGTCATCGGCGACTTCAACCGGTGGGACGGCCGGACGCACGTGATGCGGCGGCTCGTGCCCGCGGGCATCTGGGAGATCTTCGTCCCGGATGTGACGGACGGCGCCTGCTACAAGTTCGAGGTCCGGACGACCGCCGGCCACCTGCTGCAGAAGATCGATCCGTACGCGCGGCGCTTCGAGGTGCCGCCGAACACCGCGTCGGTGATCTGGACCGATCGCTACGAGTGGAGCGATCACGACTGGATGCGCGATCGCCCGTCGCTCGACGGGTGGCGCCAGCGGCCGATGGCCGTCTACGAGGTGCACGCCGGCTCGTGGCAGCGGGTGCCCGAGGAGGGCAGCCGCTATCTGACGTATCGGGAGCTGGCCGAGGCGCTCGTCCCCTACGTGCACGACATGGGCTACACGCACATCGAGCTGATGCCCGTGATGGAGCACCCGTTCTCGGGCTCGTGGGGCTACCAGGTGATCGGGTTCTTCGCGCCGACGAGCCGCTTCGGGACGCCGGACGACTTCCGCTACTTCGTGGACACGTGCCACCGCCACGGCATCGGCGTCATCCTCGACTGGGTGCCGGGCCACTTCCCGAAGGACCGCCACGGGCTGGCGGAGTTCGACGGCACCGCGCTCTACGAGCACTCGGACCCGCGGCAGGGCGAGCACCGCGACTGGGGCACGCTGATCTTCAACTACGGGCGGAGCGAGGTGCGCTCCTTCCTCCTCAGCAACGCGCTCTTCTGGCTCGAGGAGTTCCACATCGACGGCCTGCGCGTGGACGCGGTTGCGTCCATGCTGTATCTCGACTATTCGCGCAGGGAAGGCGACTGGATCCCGAACCAGTACGGCGGGCGCGAGAACCTCGACGCCGTCTCGTTCCTGCAGCAGATGAACATGCTCACGCACGGGCGCGTGGCCGGCAGCATCACGGTGGCGGAGGAATCCACCGCCTGGCCGGCGGTGAGCCGTCCGGTGTACGTCGGCGGGCTCGGCTTCAGCTACAAGTGGAACATGGGCTGGATGCACGACACGCTGCGGTACATGCGCGAGAACCCCATCCACCGGCGGTGGCACCACGGGCAGCTCACGTTCTCGATGCTCTACGCGTTCACCGAGAACTTCATCCTGCCGTTCTCGCACGACGAGGTGGTCCACGGCAAAGGGTCGCTGCTCGACAAGATGCCGGGCGACGTGTGGCAGAAGCACGCGACGCTGCGCACGCTCTACGGCTACATGTACGGCCACCCGGGCAAGAAGCTGATGTTCATGGGCAGCGAGTTCGGCCAGTGGCGCGAGTGGAACTACGACCAGAGCCTCGACTGGCACCTGCTGTCGGAGCCGATGCACGCCGGGATGCGCCGCTGGGTGCGCGACCTCAACCACCTCTACCGGCGCGAGCGCTCGCTGCACGAGATCGACGTCGAGGGCGCCGGCTTCCGCTGGATCGACTGCAACGACAACGAGAACAGCGTCGTGTCGATGATGCGCCGCTCGCAGGATCCGCACGACTACACGATCATGCTGGTCAACTTCACGCCGGTGCCGCGGCCCGGCTACCGCATCGGGGTGCCCGAGGGCGGCTCGTACCGCGAGCTGCTGAACAGCGACGGCGCCATGTACGGCGGCAGCAACGTGGGCAACGGCGGCGACGTGCACGCCGAGGCGGTGCCGATGCACGGCTTCGACTGGTCGATTTCCCTCGTGCTTCCCCCGCTCGCCTTTGTCGTCCTGAAGAAGTAAATTAGGCGCGCCGTTCAACCTCGCTGTCCGAAGGAGGTCCCCATGGGCGCGCGCGTTCCCAAGCTGCTGGCGGGGGTCATCGTCGTCGCGGTGGCCGTCGTGATCGTCGTCGCGGTCGTGACCCGCGGGCAGGAAGCCGGCCCGCTCACCACACCCTGGGGCGAGCCCGACCTGCAGGGCATCTGGACCACCGAGTTCGACACGCCGCTGCAGCGCGCCGCCCGCTTCGGCACGCGCGAGTTGTACACCGAGGAGGAGCGCGTCCAGCTCGACCAGGAGCGCGCCGAGCTGCTCGGGCGCGACCGCCGCGTGGAGCGCGGCTCCGAGCTCGACGTGGCCGGCGCGTACGGTTCGGTGTTCATGTCGATGAAGCGCACCGGCCGGCGCACCTCGCTCGTCGTCGATCCGCCGAACGGCCGCCTGCCGGACGTCACGCCCGAGCAGCGCGAGCGCGCGGCCGCCGACCGCGCGTTCCGGATCGATCTGCTGCGATCAACGCAGACGTGCAAGTCGGGCTCGACCGCCTGCGCCGGCGGCACGTACGACGCCACGCCGTCGCCGCGCCGCGAGGAAGCGCTCGCGCGCTACAACACGGCGCGCATGAACCGCCACTTCAGTCCCGAGGACGGCAGCCTCGGCGACCGTTGCCTCTCCGGCGGGCTGCCCGGCTTCGGCGGCGCCTACGGCGGCAACTTCCGCCGCATCGTGCAGACGCCCGGCGGCGTCTCGATCTTCTACGACATCGATCAGGGCCAGGCCTTCCAGCGCAACATCGTCATGAACGGCCGCCCGCACCTGCCGGCGACCGTGCGGCAGTGGTTCGGCGACTCGCGCGGCCGGTGGGAGGGCGACACCCTGGTGATCGACGTCACCAACTTCAGCCCGAAGTGGGACTACATGGGGGCGCGCGAGAACCTGCACCTCATCGAGAAGTGGCGCCGCACGGGCCCCGTCACGCTCGAGTACGAGGTGACCGTGGAAGACCCGACGGTCTGGACGCGGCCGTGGACCATGCGCGAGGAGTTCACGCGGCAGAACGAGAAGGAGAACCGCATCTACTACGAGCCGCGGTGCCACGAGGGCAACTACGGCTTCCCCTCGCTGCTGCTGTCGGCGCGCCTCGCGGAGAAGGCCTACGCCGAAGGCAAGGGGCCGCATCCGGCGACCAAGGACAACGCCACCGACTTCGTCGGCGTCGAAGACAACCCCCTCGCGAGATAGGAGCCGCACATGCGAAAGATGCTTCTCGTCGCGGTGCTGGCGGGCGCAGTGGGCGCGGCGGTCTCGATGTATGTGACGCGGACCACGACCTCCGGACAGACGACGCGGCCGGCGCGTGTCGAGGGCCGGCCGAACTTCAGCGGCATCTGGCAGGCCAACAACGAGGCGCACTGGGACCTGCAGGCGCACGAGGCGCGCGCGGGCGCGGTGACGCAGGAAGGCGCCTATCCGTTCGAGTACGCGCGCGTGGCGGCGGCGCCCGTCGTCGCGCTCGGCGCGGCGGGCGGCGTGCCCGCCTCGCTCGGCGTCGTCCAGGGTGACGGCCAGATCCCGTACACCGCCGAAGCGCTCGCGATCAGGAAGGCGAACGCGGAGAACTGGATCGACCGCGACCCCGAGCTGAAGTGCTACCTGCCGGGCATCCCGCGGGCGATGTACATGCCGTACCCGTTCGAGATCACGCAGAGCACCAACAAGATCCATTTCGGGTACGCGTTCGCGGTGACCGCGCGGACCGTCCACCTCGACGAGGTCGATCCGCCGCCGGCCGAGACCTGGATGGGGCATTCGGTGGGCCGCTGGGACGGCGACACGCTGGTTGTCACCGTCTCGGACTTCAACGACAAGACGTGGTTCGACCGCGCGGGCAACTTCCACAGTGAGGCGCTCACGCTGACGGAGCGCTTCACGCTGATCACGCCCGACGTCATCGACTACGAGGTCACGATCGAAGACCCGAAGGTGTTCACGCGCCCGTGGACGATCGCCATGCCGCTCTACCGCCGCCTGGAGCCGAACATGCAGCTCCTCGAGTACCGCTGCACCGACATCGCCGAGGAGTTCATGTACGGCAACCTGCGGCGCAAGCCGCTCGTGACGCGGTGGGAAGGCGAGACGATGATCGTGGACATCACCCGCAAGGTCCCGCCGGGCGACAGGTTCTACGAATGGTTCAGGAAGTAGGAGGAGTGATGAAGGTCGTGGCCATCGCTGGATTGAGTCTTCTCCTCGGCGCGACGGCGGTCTCCGCCCACCACGCCTTCGCCGCGGAGTTCGACGCGAACAGGCCGGTGAACTTCAAGGGGACCGTCGCCCGCGTCGAGTGGGTGAATCCGCACGTCTGGATCCACGTGGACGTGAAGAAGACCGACGGCAGCGTGGAGAAGTGGGCGATCGAGGGCGGCACGCCGAACGTGCTCTTCCGCCGCGGCTTCACGCGGCAGTCGCTGGCGGCCGGCACCGAGATCGTCGTGGACGGCTATCAGGCCAAGGACGGCTCGAGGCGCGCCAACGGCCGCGAGATGACGCTGCCCGACGGCAAGAAGCTGTTCCTCGGGTCCACCGGCACCGGCGCGCCGTTCGAGCTCGGCCGCGGGAAATGAAATGAGGGCACGGCGGCGCCGTGCCCCTACCTCTTGTTGACGACGACGCGGCCGCCCTTCAACACCATCCGCACGTTCATCAGCGCGTTGCTGTCCACGAGCGGATTGCCGTCGAGCAGGACGATGTCGGCGAGCTTGCCGGGCTCGAGCGTGCCGATCTGATCGGCCTTCAGCACTGACGCGGCGGCGTTCTTCGTCAGGATCGTCACGACGTCCCGCGGCGAGAACGTGAGCCGCAGCGCGCGCAGCTCGTCGGCGAGTGACACGCGCGGATGCCAGCTCGTGTCGGTCCCGTAGCCGTAGCTGATGCCCGCCTCCCACAGCAGCCGCGCGTTCACCGCGCCCTGGCCCGCGCTCGAGATCGTGTCCCACGGAAACGGCTGCGCGTCGCGGAAGAGCGGCGTGTTGTCGTCGCCGAAGTGCGGGACGAAGACGGCGAGCGTGGACGTCATGGGAATGCCGGCCTTCGCGATCGTCTGCACCGCCTTCGGGTCTTCCTCGAGACGGCCGATGTGCGGCGTGTGGACCAGCGCCGCCGGACGCGCCTCGACGGCAGCCAGCGTGTCGATCACGGACACCGCGTGCGTAATGGTCGGGATCCCGCGCTTCTGGCCCTCGGCGACGATCAGCTTGAGCGTGTCCGTCTCCGGTCCGCCCGGCGTCACCGTGATCACCGTCTTGATGTAGTCGAACCCCGCCGTCGCCGCGCCTTCGACGGCCTTGACGATCTCCTCGGGTGGAATCCGCCCGGCTGCCTCGGTCGGGCGCCGTGGCGGCCGTGACGTGTCGAA
>VFYY01000190.1 GCA_016871375.1 Acidimicrobiia bacterium | reverse complement strand
CTCCAAGACGTTGCTCATGGCCGCGAGGGACTACACGTCCATCGCCGGCGTCAACGTCTCGGCCGTCGTCAGTTAATTGTCGGTTTTGAGGTGTCGATTAATTGTCGGTTTTGGGTGTCCACCGAGGTTCAGCGCCTTCGCCATCGACTCGTCGAGGAAGTCCTCGATGCGGCGCAGCACCGAAAGATAGGCGCCGCCGCTCAGGCTGCGGCGTCCCTCGTACGCGGCGCCCAGCGTCAGGTAGGACGGCATCTCGAACTCGAACGCGTAGTCGGTCTCGGCGCCGGCCTTCTGTCCGGCGAGCGCGCGCGCCATGCGGATGGTCTCGAGCGACTTCTCCTTGACGTTGTGCGCCTTCTCCGTGTTGAGCGCGAGAATCTTGAAGGCGACCTCGGGTTCCGGCACGAGCAGGCCGACGATCGTCTGCGCACCCAGCTTCTTCATCGCCTGCAGACGATGGTTGCCGTTCGGGGTCCAGTAGCGGTCGTCCTGGCGGATGACGACGATCGGATCGAGGAAGCGGCCCACCTTCTCGATGACGTTCATCAGCCGTGTGACGTGCGGCTCCGACGGATCGCGCTGGTATGGCGTCGGTTCGACCCTGTCGATGGGGAGCACGACGACGAGCACGCAGGTGCCGCCGAAGGGGTCGCGGTAGGAGCCGAGCACCGCGCCTCCGTCGGCTTCGACGTGCGCGGTCAGCTCGCGCGTGCGCGGATCGACGGCGCACACCTGCTCGGTGGACAGACCGATCGAACCGGCTGCCACTTTCTTGCGCCGTGCCGGCTGGCGCTTCTTCGCCATCTACACGGTCACGTCAACCCACTCGTTGCGCTCGTGATGCTCGCCGAGCCGCACCTTGATGTAATTGTCCGTCACCGCGGACCACCCGTGATCGACCGTCAGCGCCCGGCGGGTTCTCCCTGCCTGCGATTCCCGGAACCGCCGCGTCATCTGCTCACCAATCGCGCGCACCTGGCGGCCGCGATCCCGGATGTCGCGGCCGTCCACCTTCGGCTGCATGGCGGATGCGGCGGTGCCGGGACGATCCGAATACGGAAAGACGTGCAGGTGCGTGAGTGGAAGCCGCTCGAGCACCGCGAGCGTCTCGTCCACGTGCGCCGCGGTCTCGCCGGGGAAGCCGACGATCATGTCAGATCCGATGGAGGCATCCGGCATCAGCGTCCGGATGCGATCGACGACTCCTCGGTAACAGGAGACGGTGTACGGCCGGCGCATCGCGCTCAGCATCTCGTCGGATCCGTGCTGCAGCGGAAGGTGAAAGTGCGGCGCCAGCCGCGGAGACGAGGCCACGAGGTCGACGATCGCGTCCGTGCAGTCCATCGGCTCGAGAGAGCTGATCCGGAACAGCACGTCGTCCGGCCACTCGGCGAGCGCGCGCACGAGCGCCGTCAGCGAGGCGCCGTCGCCGAGATCGCGTCCATACGACCCGAGGTGCACGCCGGTGATGACGATTTCCTTGTAGCCGGCGCCGACGGCGCGGTGGAGATCGGCGAGTACCGAGGCGAGCGGCCGGGAGCGGCCCCCGCCGCGCGTGCGCGGAATGATGCAGTAGCTGCACGCTTCCTCGCAGCCCGTCTGCACGCGCAGCGTCAGCGCGGTGCGGCCGCCGAGGCCCGGACCGATCGGCTGCCCGCAGGGCCCATCACCATCGACGAACAGGTCCGCGAGCGAGTCTTTCCGGTCGTTCGGGACCACGTGCAGCACGTTCGGCAGCGCGCGCACCTCGTCCGGCTCGCGCGTCGCGTAGCAGCCGGTCACGACCACCTGCACGTCCGGGTTCGCGCGCACGATACGGCGAATCACCTGCCGCGTGCCTTGATCCGCCGTCGCCGTCACCGAGCAGCTATTGACGACCACGACGTCGGCGTCTTCGGGCGCCGCCTGCGTAGCGCCCTTGGCGCGCAGCTGCGCCTCGAGGGCCAGCGAGTCGGCCTGGTTCACCCGGCACCCGAACGTGACGAGGGCGTACTTCATGGGGTCAGACCCCGTATACGACTCGTATCAACCCCTTGAGTCGATCCATCACCGGGGTCTGACCCCAGCAACGCTTTCCGGCCGATGTCGCGGCGGAGCTGCATCCCGTCGAAGTGCACGTGTGACGCCGCGCGATAGGCGACGTCGATCGCATCGCGATACGTGGGGCCGCGGCCGACGACGGTCAGCACGCGCCCGCCGGACGTGACGAGCTGGCCGTCCCTGCGGCCCGTGCCCGCGTGGAACACGAGCGCGTCCTCGACGGCCGCCGCCGTGTCCACGCCGCTGATCGGCTTTCCGGTTTCCACTGCGTCGGGATACCCCCTCGCGGCAAGGACGACCCCGACGTGCGGCTCGTTGCGGAAGCGCGCCGGACGCGACGGCAGCGCGCCGGTGGCGGCCTCGCCCAGCAGCCAGGAGAGTTCCTCGTCGAGCATCGGGAGCACGACCTGCGCCTCCGGATCGCCGAACCGCACGTTGAACTCGATCACCTTGGGCCCCTCGGCGGTCAGCATCAGGCCCACATACAGGAACCCGCGGTACGGGCGCCCCTCCGCCGCCATGCCCTCGAGCACCGGGTGCACGATCTCGTCCAGCACGCGCCTCTCCACCTCAGGCGTGAGCAGCGGGCTCGGCGCGAACGCGCCCATCCCCCCGGTGTTCGGACCCCGGTCGTCGTCAAAGATGCGCTTGTGATCCTGCGCGGACGAGAGCGGCATGCAGGAGACGCCGTCCGCAAGGACGAAGTACGACGCTTCCTGGCCGGTGAGGAACTCCTCGAGGACGACGCGGCTGCCGGACGCACCAAAGCGCCCTTCGATCATCGAGGCGCGCACCGCCTGCTCCGCGGTGGCCCGGTCCTCGGCAATGACCACGCCCTTGCCGGCGGCAAGGCCGTCGGCCTTCACGACCAGCGGCAACCCGAACTCGCCGCCCGCGATCGCGTCCAGCGCCGCCTCGGCCGTGTCGCACACGCGGAAGCGCGCGGACGGCACGCCGTGACGCGCCATGAAGTCCTTCGCGAACGCCTTGCTCGACTCGAGCGCCGCCGCCTCCTTCGTCGGCCCGACGATGGGGCGTCCCCGGGCGCTGAACAGATCGACGATGCCGAGGCTGAGGGGAAGCTCCGGTCCCACGACGGTGAGGTCCACCTGCTCGCGGACGGCCAGCCCGAGGAGGTCCGGCGGCCGCGCCGGGTCGGCCGCGAGGCACCGGGCGACCTCTGCGATTCCGGGGTTGCCGGGGGCGCAGAGGACTTCTGACACATCACGTTCGCGGGCGAGTTTCCATGCAAGTGCGTGCTCGCGCGCGCCGCTGCCGACGACGAGGATTTTCATTGGAAAATCAGGCTATCTTGCCTTGTCGGACAGGCGCTGGCGGGCGGACGTCCAAGGAACGCCGCCAAGGCGTTCCGGCAGACATATTCGTTGACCGGGGCGGCGTTTGCGCCTAGAATCCGCGCCTGCCTGTGATAGCCTAGCATATTCGCCACTTTTCAACGGGGATCACAGGGAGCCACGGCCAAGGAACGCCGTCAGGCGTTCCGGCAGACAACGGGTTAGGGGGTGTTTCGACGCGTGGCTGAAGTCAAGATTCAGGAAGGCGAGTCGATCGAGAGCGCCCTCCGCCGCTTCAAGCGCAAGGTTCAGCAGGAAGACATCATCAAGGACATCAAGAAGCACTCGTTCTACTTGAAGCCGGGTGACAAGCGCCGGGCCAAGCAGGCCCTGGCGCGCAAGCGCAATCGTAAGAAGCTCCGACGCGAGACCGAGTAGCGCGGGGTGCCGGGGTTGGAACGACGAGTAAAGGTGGCGACCGATGGAGTTCCAAGACAAGAGCCTCAGGTGCGTGGACTGCGGAACCGATTTCATCTGGACGGCCGGTGAACAGCTCTTCTTCGCCGACAAGCAGTTCAAGAACGAACCGAAGCGCTGCAAGGCATGCAAGGCCAAGCGCGCCAACCGCGTGAGCGCGGGGCCCAGCATGCGTGAACGCGTCGAGACGCAGACCACCTGCTCGGCGTGCGGAAAGGACACCACGGTGCCCTTCCGGCCGACCCAGGGGCGACCGGTCTTCTGCAAGGAATGCTTCCAGCAGCGGAAGTTCGCCGGCGGCGTGGGCGTCTAGCGGAGTCCTTCACTCCATCGTTCGCTCCCGACAACATTTGAGCGCCAGACCCGCGTCTGGCCCTTGTTTTTGCGTGTGCTAGAATCGCGGCCTTTCAACAGGGGACTGGTATGCAGATCGAGGAACGTTCGGCGGGCGACGTCACCATTCTGGACCTCAAAGGGAAGATGACGCTCGGCGAGGGTGACGAGATCCTGAAGGACAAGATCAACAGCCTCGCGCTGCAGGGACACAAGAAGCTCGTGCTCAACCTGGCCGAGGTGCCCTACATCGACAGCGCCGGCCTGGGCGAGATCGTCCGCACCTACACCACCGTGAGCCGGCAGGGTGGCAGCCTGAAGCTGCTCGGCCTGACCAAGCGGATCACCGACCTGCTGGCAATCACGAAGCTGCTGACGGTGTTCGAGACCTACGATAACGAGGCTGACGCTGTTCGCAGCTTCTCTTCGTCGGCCAACGTCTAACCGCTCGACCGCCGCGCTGCTCGTCCGCTCGCTCCGGCCGGAGCAGTGGACGAAGAACCTGTTCGTCTTCGCCGGGCTCCTGTTCGGCGGACGCCTGCTCGAGCCCGACGCCGTCGCGCTCGCGACCGCGACGTTCTTCATCTTCTGCGCGCTGTCCGGCGCGGTGTATCTCGTCAACGACATCTCGGACCGGCACGCCGACCAGCAGCATCCGCTGAAGCGCGAACGGCCCATTGCCTCCGGCGCGCTGGCGGTGCGCACGGCCGGTGCGACGGCGGCCGTGCTTGCCGCGGGGGGCGTGCTCGCGGCGTTCGTCATCGGCCCGGCACTCGCCGCCATTGCCGGCGCCTACACGGCGCTGCTCCTGGCCTACTCCGGCCCGCTGAAGCACCTCGTCATCATCGACGTGCTCACCATTGCCGCCGGATTCGTGCTGCGCGCGGTGGCCGGCGCGGTGGCCGTGGACGTGCCCATCCGCTTCTGGCTGCTGGTCTGCACCAGCCTGCTGGCGCTCTTCCTGGCCTTCAGCAAGCGCCGCCACGAGCTGGTGCTGCTCGGGGACGGGGCGGTCGGCCACCGCCCGATTCTCGAGGAATACACCCCGTATCTGCTGGACCAGATGATTGCCGTGGTGACGGCGTCCACGCTCATCGCCTACACCCTGTTCGCCATCAGCCCGGAAACGGCCGAACGGCTGGGGACCACCCGGCTGCCCGTCACTATCCCTTTTGTGCTGTACGGGATATTCCGATATCTCTATCTGGTGCACCAGAAGCGGGGGGGCGGCAGCCCGGCCGAGCTTCTGCTCACGGACCGGCCGCTGCTGGCCTGCGTGGGCCTCTGGGCCCTGAGCGTGATGGTACTGATGTATTCACCCCTGGGACGGTAGAACGCCATGCCTGTCATGACCGAAGATCCGGCGGTCACCACGCCCTCCGGCCGCGCGCGGACGGCGCGCGTGGCGGTCGTCCGGACGCGCCCCGACACGGTCATCGAGGATTACGCGCGCGTGATGGACCTCGCGGGGTACCGCGACACGCTGTCGCGCGACCGCGACACGCTCATCAAGCTGAATCTGTCCTGGACGAAGTACTTCCCGTCCTGCTCGTCGCAGCCGTGGCAGGTGGACGGCGTGCTGACGAAGATGCTCGCCGACGGGTTCCGCCGCGAGCGCCTGATCCCGATCGAGAACAAGACCGTCGTGACCAACCCGCGCGAAGGCTGCCGCAACAACCGGTGGGAGCCGGTGCTGCAGCGCCACGGCCTCACGTTCGTCCCGCTGCCGGAGGTCGAGTGGCAGGTGTACAGGTTCACGAGCCCGCTCCTGAAGCTGAACGAGATCTTCCCCGAGGGCATCCAGATTCCGGCGATCTATCCGGGCAAGCAGATCCTGCACCTGCCGACGGTCAAGACCCACGGGCACGCGGTGATGACCGGCTCGGTGAAGAACTCGTTCGGCGGGTTGCTCCGCGAGGTCCGGCACTACGCGCACAAGTACATGCACGAGGTGCTCGTGGACCTGCTCTACATGCAGCGTGAGCTGCACCCAGCCGTGTTCACGGTGACCGACGGCACGGTTGCCGGCGACGGCGCGGGGCCGCGCACGATGATTCCGCGCGTGAAGAACCTGATTCTCGCCGCCGCCGACTCGGTCGCCATCGACGCGATCTCGGCGCGGCTGATGGGCTTCGACCCGATGTCGATTCCGTTCCTGCGCATGGCGCACGAGCGCGGGCTCGGCGTGGCCGACCCCCGCGAGATCGAGCTCGTGGGCGACGATGTGTCGCAGGAGAACTTCGGGTTCCAGACGAAGCGATCGATGGTGATCTGGGGCGACCAGATGATCCGGAAAGGATTCCTTCGCCCCTTCGAGCGGCTGCTCCTGCATTCGCCGCTCATGGTCTGGGCGCCGTTCGCGTCGAACGTCTACCACGACATGATGTGGTACCCGACGGTCGGCCAGTCCCGGATACGTGAGTTCATGCGGACCGAGTGGGGAGCGCTGTTCAGAAAGTATTGAGACGCGATGGACAACCAGGAACGGCGCCGCGGCCATTTCCACCGCGGCCGCCGCGGTCCCGACCGGCGCGGACAGGAGCGCCGGACGCCGCAGCCCCAGGAGCAGCCTCCGAGCCGCGACCACGTCGACGTCGAGCAGATCATGCGCGACATCCGCGCGCGGATCGCGCAGCGGCACGGCATCGATCTCACCACGCAGCAGATCCAGGAGCTCGCCGCGCGGCGGCTCGAGGCCATCCTGGATCCGCGGGCCATCAAGCCCGCGCTGCTCGACCAGCTCCGGAAAGGCGCCGGCGCGCAGCCTGAGCCGGCCCGGGCGTCAGGCGAGCCGGCCTACACGTACGCCGAAGGCGCCGTGTACGAGTCCCATCGCGGCCTCGTGCGGCTCTTCCGCCGTCTGTTCAAGCCGCTGCTCATGCTGTTCTTCAACCCGACGCCGGTCGAGCAGGCGCTCGCCGCGCAGGTGCGGATGAACGCCGAGGCCGCGCAGCGCGACGGCGAGCGCCAGCGCCAGCAGGCGGAGTGGAACGCGTTGCACTACGAGATCCTGCAGCGGCTGGTGACCGAGGTGGCGCGCGCGAGTCTCGACCTGCAGGCCATGTCCGCAAGGGTCGAGTCGCTGTCGGCGAAGATCGACTTCAACGAGCGGCGCGTGCGGCACATGGAAGGCAGCCTGCACCAGGCGCGCCCGACCGGACGCCCGCAGCAGGCGCAGCACGTCGCCGACAGCGCGCCCGCAGCCGGTGCTCAGGCGCCGGTGGCCTCCGCGCCCGAAGGGGCAACCGTCGCC
>VFYY01000189.1 GCA_016871375.1 Acidimicrobiia bacterium | reverse complement strand
CCTTACGGGCCGGATAACGCACCGCGTCGTGGTATATCGTTTGCTCCTCCGGGGAGGTTCGCCGCGCCACGTCCGCGTCACATGAGGGGAATGGCCTCCACGTCGAGTTCGGCGTCCGCGTTCGTCCGCTGGGGCCGTCCGGCGTTGCCGCTGCTCGTCGTCTCGGCGCTGCTCGCCCTGGGCGTGTCGAACATGGCGGCGCGCGCGAACTTCCGCGAGGTCGAAGACGGCGTGCTGTGGACCGCGCGTCCCGAGGGCGTCGTGGCCGCCGAGATCGCGGAAGGCACGCCCGCGGCGCGCGTCGGGCTGCAGCCCGGGGACGTGCTGCTCGCCATCGACGATCGCCCCGTGCAGCAGGTGTCCGACGTGGTGGCCGCCCTGCACGAGGCGGAGGCCGGCGCCAGCGCGCGCTACACGGTGCTGCGGCTCGGCACGCGCGAGGTCGTGGATCTGCGCATCGCGCCGGTGCCGAACGGCTCGGGTCCCTTCTACTTCCTGCTCGCCTCCGTCGGGATCTTCACGCTGCTCATCGGCGGCGTCGTGCGCCTGCGCCGGCCGCGCGATCCGGCGACGCTGCACTTCTTCTGGCTCTCCGTCGCCTTCTTCGGCGTGTTCACCTTCTCCTTCAGCGGCAACCTCGATCGGCTCGACTGGATCTTCTACTGGGGCGACGCGATGTCGATGCTGGTGCTGCCGCCCCTGTTCCTGCACTTCGCGCTCGTCTTTCCCGAGCGCGGCCGCCGCTGGACGGCTGGCACCGCGGGCCGGATCACCGTGCCGCTGCTCTACGTGCCGGCCGTCGTGCTCGGCCTGGCGCGGGTGGTGGCGATCGCGCGCAGCTCGGAGAACGCGCCGCTCTTCGTCGGCATCCTCGCCGCGCTCGAGCGCATCGAGTACCTCTACCTCTCGCTCTGCTTTCTCGCCGGGCTCGTCGCGCTGACGCGCGCGCTGGCCGAGGTCCGTTCGATCACGGCGCGCCGCCAGCTGCGGTGGATTGCCTGGGGCACCGCGCTCGGCGTCGCCCCGTTTGCGTTCGGCTACGCGCTGCCGTGGGCGATGGGTGTCCAGCCGTCGCTGCCCATGCAGCTGTCGGCGATTCCGCTCGGCCTCGTGCCGCTCGCCTACGCCTCGGCGATCGTCCGCTACCGGCTGATGGACGTGGAGGTGATCGTCAAGCGCGCGCTGGTCTACGCGGCGGCGCTCGCCGCCATCGTCGCCATCTACGCGGTGCTGCTGCAGGGCGTGGAGCGCGTGTTCTCGCGCGGGGAGGCCGGCTACAGCTGGATGCTGGCGCTGATCGTGACGCTGGTGGCGCTGCTGCTGGCGCCGCCGGTGAAGCAGGCGATTCAGAACGCGCTCGACCGCGCGTTCTACAAGGACCGCTACGACTACCGCCGCGCGCTCGTCGGCTTCGCGCGCGACCTGAACAGCGACCTCGATCTGAACCGCCTCTCGCAGCGTCTTGTCTCGCGCGTCGTCGAAACGCTGCTCGTGGACCGCATGGCGCTGATGCTCGAGGACGAATCGACGCCGCACTTCGGCTCCATCCGCGCGTCGGGGTTTGGCGACGCGCTCGCGCCGGCGCTGCCGAAGCGGTCGGGCATCGGCGAGCGTCTCGCCCACGGGCACATCGTCGCGCTCGACGACCCGATCGCGGCCAGCCGCTTCGCGGCCGAGGAGGTCGAGTTCTGGCGCGACGTCGGCCTCTACTACTTCATCCCGTGCGCGTCGAAGGAGGGCACGAGCGCCGTGCTCGCGCTGGGGCGCAAGGACAGCGGCGAGCCGCTCAACAGCGAGGACACGGCGCTGCTCGTCGCGGTAGCCGGGCAGATTGCGACCGCGCTGGAGAACGCGCGCCTCTACCGCCAGCTGCACGTCAAGGCGCTCGAGCTCGATCGCATGCGCGCCTTCAACGAGAACATCCTCGAGTCGCTCGACGACGGCCTGCTCGTGCTCGACCTCGAGGACCGGATCGTGCGGTGGAACCGGGCGCTCGAACGGCTGTACGGCATTTCGCGCGCCGACGCGGTCGGCCACACGCTGCGCGACGTCTTCGACGCGCCGTTCGTCGAGGCGATCTGCGCCACGCGCCGCGACGCGCCGGAAGGCGCGACGCTGTCGCGCATCCCGGTGCAGCGGCGCACCGAGGACGTGAACAACACGATGATCGTCAACGCCGCGGTCGTGCCGCTGCGCGCCTACGACGACGCCGACGCCTCCACGGCGGGCACCATCGTCATCGTCGAGGACATCACCACGCGCGTGGAGCTCGAGGAGCAGCTGCAGATTTCCGAGAAGATGGCGTCGATCGGCCTGCTCGCCGCCGGCGTCGCCCACGAGGTGAACACGCCGTTGACCGGCATCTCGAGCTTCACGCAGATGCTGCTCGAAGGGGCCGACCCGCAGGACCCGCGGACGCGGCTGCTGGAGAAGATCGAGCGGCAGACGTTCCGCGCGGCGAAGATCGTCAACGGGCTGCTGCACCTGTCGCGTCCGCCCTCGGCCGGCGCCATCGAGGTCGGGCCCGTGGACATCAACACCGTCATCAACGACGTGCTGGCGCTCCTCGAGCACCAGTTCTCGCTGCATCACGTGAAGGTGCGGCGTGAGCTGAACAGCGACCCGGTCATCGTCCTCGGGATGGAGCACAAGCTGCAGCAGGTGTTCCTGAACCTGTTCCTCAACGCGAAGGACGCCATGCCGAAGGGCGGCTGGCTGTCGATCTCGACGCGCCTCGAGGACGGGCGCATGGTTGCCGAAGTCTCGGACACCGGGTCGGGCATCCCGACCGAGTATCTCGGCCGCATCTACGACCCGTTCTTCACCACCAAGACGATGGGCCAGGGTACCGGCCTCGGCCTCTCGATCACCTACGGCATCGTCCGCGAGCACGACGGGTCCATCGAGTGCGAGAGCGCCGTCGGTCAGGGCACGCGGTTCGTGCTGATCTTCCCGCCGCCGCCGGCCGAGATCCCGGCGCGCGCGGCGTCTCCGGGTGCAAGCAGGTGACCATGCGTCGCACAGGCACGATCCTCGTGATCGACGACGAAGACATCATGCGGGAGATCCTCGAAGCCCTGCTGGTGCGGGAGGGCTACGACGTGCGCCTCGCCTCGTCGGGCGAAGAGGGCCTGGAGCTGGCGCGGTCGGTGCCGCTCGACGCGGCAATCGTGGACGTGATGATGCCCGGCATGGACGGCATCGCCGTGCTCGGCGAGCTGAAGAAGATGGACGACGACCTGCCGGTGGTGATGATCACGGCGTTCGCGTCCGTGGAGAACGCGATCGTCGCCATGAAGCAGGGCGCGTTCGACTACATCACCAAGCCGTTCAAGAACGACGAGGTGCTCGTCGTCATGCGCAACGCGCTCGAGCGCCGTCAGCTCATGGCCGAGAACACGGCGCTGCGCCAGAACCTGCAGTTCCAGCAGCAGAAGTTCGCCGGCATCATCGGCCGCAGCGCGCGGATGAAGCAGGTGTTCGACCTGATCATCCAGGCGGCGCCGAGCCGCTCGACGATCCTCATCACCGGCGAGAGCGGCACGGGCAAGGAGCTGGTGGCGCGCGCGATTCACTCCAACTCGCAGCGCTCCGGGCGGTCGTTCGTGACCGTGAATTCCGGCAATCTGCCGTCGGATCTCCTCGAGTCCACGCTCTTCGGCCACGTCAAGGGCGCCTTCACCGGCGCGGTGTACCCGAAGAAGGGCCTCTGCGACATGGCCGACAAGGGGAGCATCTTCTTCGACGAGATCGGCAACATCCCGCTGGAGACGCAGGCCAAGCTGCTGCGCGTGATGCAGGAGCGCGAGTTCATGCGCCTCGGCGGCATGGAGACGATCAAGGTCGACGTGCGCATCATCGCGGCCACCAACTGCGACCTGCGGCAGATGGTCGAGGACGGCCGCTTCCGCGAGGACCTCTTCTACCGCCTGCACGTGATCAACGTCTACCTGCCGCCGCTGCGCGAGCGGAAGGAGGACATCCCGCTGCTCGCCGCGCACTTCCTGGAGAAGTACGGCGAGGAGAACCGCAAGACCGGCCTCGAGCTGACCGGCGACGCGCTCGACCTGCTGATGGAGTACAACTGGCCGGGCAACGTGCGCGAGCTGGAGAACGTCATCGAGCGCGCGGTCGTCCTCAGCTCCGGCCCGCGCATCGACTCCGACCTCATTCCCGAGAACGTGCGCTCGTCGCCGCAGTTCCACATCCCGCGCTTCGTGGTGCCGCCGGAGGGCATCTCGTTCAAGGACGTCATCACCAGCGTCGAGAAGCGGCTCATCGAGTCCACGCTCGACGCCGCCGGCGGCGTGCAGAAAAAAGCCGCCGAGCTGCTGCGGATCAAGCCGACCACGCTGAACGAGATGATCAAGCGCTACGAGATCGGGCCGCGGCGGAAGAAGGACGGGAAGTCCGAGGAAGACGAGCGGCCGGAGCGGCCGTCGTCGGGCCGCCAGCGCGGAGCGTTCCCCGCGACCGAGCTGACACGCGATTGAGCGTGGTCCGGCTGACGCCGGACGCTACGAACGTCGCACCCGTCCCACGAGGCGCTCGAAACGTCCCAGCACCGCGTCCCAGCGGTGGTTCTGGCGGACATACTGGCGGCCGTTCTCGCCGAGCTCTTCCCGCAGCCGCGTGTTGGTCATGAGCAGGCGGAGCGTTTCCACGAACTCCTCACGATCGCGGTAGTAGAGGCCGGCGTTGGCGCGGCGGAGGTGCTCGATGGCGGCCTCGTTGCGCGCGCTGGCGAGCACGGGCGTGCCGACCGCGAGGCTCTCGAGCAGCGAGACGGCCAGCAGATCGTCCGACGCGGGCGCCAGCGTCACGTCCGCGGCCTCGTAGGCCACCATGCGCTCCCGATCGGGCAGCACGCCCGCCATGCGGATGTACGGCTCGTCGGGCACCTTCATCATCTTCACGCCCATCAGCACCAGTGAGGCGTCGCCGTCCGCGTCGGCGTAGGAGCTGAAGTACTCCATCATCTCCTCGCAGCCGTTGTCGGGCTCGATGCGGCCGCCGTAGAGCGCGAACGCGCCGTAGAGGCGATGGCGGCGCCGGAACGGGATGCCGCGTCCCGAGAGGTACGACACCTCCTCTTCGGTCGCGCCGGCGCTGAGCTCGTCCTCGTCCGGGGTGGGGGAGTCCGCCGGGTCCTGCTGATGGCGCGGATACGTCTGCTGCGGCGGCGCGTCGATGCCGATGCCGACCACTTCGTCGGGCATCCGCCGCACGTTGAGGTACTCGTGGGCGAGCGTCCGCTCGCACGCCGACAGGTAGCCGAGCGCGCGTGGCACCCGCAGCAGGTCGGCCCAGAGGCCGAAGCGAAGCGGGTGGTCCAGCCGCAGGTGCGGGAACAGGATGCTGCGCTCCGGCGCCACGTTCAGGGCGTGCACGGTGGTCGCGTGGTAGAGCGAGAAGAACAGCAGCGCGTCGTAGTTGCGATGCTGGCGCTTCAGGAAGTCGAGGAGCCCCGGCGAGGACGGTCCGAGACGGCGGACCCACTCGAGCTCGTCGGCGCGGCCGTGCGACGGATCCGAGAGGCGCTCCGAGAGCTGCTTGAGCGCCGCGTCGTCGTGCGACTGGTTCACCGCGAACCGGCGCACGAGCGCGCCGCGGACGCGGTCGGACCCTTCCGGGTAGTCGTTGTTCCACGTGTGCGGGTCGCGCGCGCAGGTCGTCAGCACGTCCACGTCGTGGCGGTCGGCAACCTGTTCGGCGAGGAGCCGCGCGGCATGCTCGGCGCCGGTGCCGATCTCCGCGCCGTAGCGCGGCGTGATGAACGCGAACTTCACGCGGGCACCTCGGTGCGGCGGCGGCGGACAACCGCTGGTCCGGCGGGGATCGCGGCGACGACGTCTTCGGCGGGCGGGAGGGTCCTGCGTCGCCGCTCGAGCCAGCCGGGCAGCGGCTCCATGCGCCGGCGGGGCGGCTCCGACGACAGGCGCGCGAACATGTCGAGGTATGTCTGTTCGATCACGGGCCAGGTGTAGTGGCGCGTGAAGTACTCGCGGCCGTTGCGGCCCAGCGCCTGCGCCAGGGCGGGCGCGTCGAGCAGCGCATCGAGCGCGCCGGCGAACTCGGCCGCATCCTCATAATACAGGCCGGCATTGCTGCGCAGCGACTGGCCGACCAGCACGTCGCAGTGCGCGTTGGCGACCACGGGCCGTCCCAGCGCCCACGCCTCGAGCGCCACCATCGAGAGACTCTCGTAGTACGACGGCATCACGAGCGCGTCGGCGGCGGCGATGGCGTCGAACTTGTCCTGGTCGTCCACGAAGCCCAGGTGCCGGATGCGGGGATGCTTCGGGATCTGGAGCACCGGGCTGCCGATGAGAACCAGATCCAGCGGCCGGCGCGACGAGCCCACGTAGGACAGGAAGAAGTCGAAGAGCTCAGCGCATCCTTTGTTCGCGTCGATGCGGCCGACGTAGATGACGAAGGGGTTTTCCAGCGAGAACTTCTGCCGCGCGCGCGCCGGCTCCACCCGCTCGGGAATCTCGGAGCCGATGCCGACGACAACGCCGGGGACGTCCTCGTTCCCGGACACGGCGTTGATGAGCGTGCGCTCCTCGAACGAGTTGTACATGATGCCGCGCACGCCGCGGAAGATCGGGCCGAAGATGGCGAGCCCGAGCGCCGGATCCCGCTCCGCCGTCGGCACCAGCACCGCCCGGTCCGCCGCCGCGCGCGCCCCGTGGTACGCCTGGTAATAGCGCACGCTGAAGAAGAGCAGGTAGTCGCACTCGGTCGCGGCCTGGCGCACACGCGCGACGAGCGCCGGGCTCGTGGGTCCCTCGCTGTCGAGCCAGCGCAGCTCGTCCTGCAGCGAGTGCACCTCGTGAAACACGCGCTGCTGACGGCGCGCGAAGTCGTGGACCTCGCGCTCGCGCGAGACGCGAAAGCGCTCGACCCGGATGCCGTTCACCGTCTCCATGCCCGCGGGGAACTCGTTCCGCCACGTGACGTAGTCGCGCGCGCAGGTCGTCAGCACGATGATCTCGGCGTGCTTCGACAGGTGCTCGGCGACGTAGCGCGCGTGCAGCTCCGCGCCGCCGCTGATGTCGGCGCCGTAGCGCTGCACGACGATCGCGAGCTTCATGCCTCGACTATGCTCGGCATGACCCTGAGCGAAGTCGAAGGGTCACTCCGTGCGGTCCGTCCCGGGTGCGGCGGGCGGCGGGGATTCTGCCTGCGGCGCCGCCGGTTCGGGGGCCGGTTCCGGCTCGGGTACGTGCGCAAGGATCGGCGGCGGCGGCGGTTCCGGCTCGGTCTCGGGCGCCGGCTCCAGATGCTGGCCGTGAGCCTCGACGACGGGGACCGTCTCCTCGGCCGCGGGCATTTCGTCGCCGTCGTCGCCGCCCTCGTCACCCTCGGCGTCTTCGGCGTCGGCGCCCGCGGGCCCGGCCACGCCCTGCTGCGGCTGCTGCGCGTTCTCGCCTGGCACGCCCAGC
>VFYY01000188.1 GCA_016871375.1 Acidimicrobiia bacterium | reverse complement strand
GCTCGCGGCCGGATCGGTCAGGTAGACGTCGTGCACGTCGGCGATCAACTGGAGAAAGTGCGGGTTGTGTGGATGACGCGCCCGCAGTCCCTCGAGCAGCTCGAGCGCGCGTGACGGCTGCTTCTCGTACCACAGGTAGAGCAGGTGGAGCTGGTAGTCGGCCTCGCCGCGCGCAAGCTCGCCGCGGTCGCGCGCGCGCAGCATCTCCTCGAGTCCCTGCACGCGGTCGCCGCCCGGCAGGAGCAGCAGCCACCGCAGCATCTTGAGTGCGGCCGGCGCGACGTCGGCGTAATAGTGGTAGAGGCCGATGCCGAAGTAGGCGTCCTGCAGGCCGGGATCGAGCGCCAGCGCCTGTTCGAGCGACGTCTTGATGCGCTTGCCGTCGCGGGCCGCGCGGAGCAGCTGACGCCGCAGCGAGCGCCACTGCACACGTGCCCCGTACGCGCCGCCCAGGTAGAACCACGCCTCCGCGCGCTGCGGCTCCCGCCTCGTCCACGCCTCGGCAGCCTCGATCGCGGCGTCGGTCTTCGCCGTGAACGCCTCGTCCCGGGCCGTGCTCTGCGGATCGAGCTGGATCTGCCACCACAGGTTCACCGTGTCGAGGAGCCGGCAGGCTTCTTCGGGGGCCGGCGGGCAGGCCTGCTCGAGGAGCGCCGGGACCTCGTCGAAGCGGGCGTCGAGGACGGCGTCGTAGGCGCGCGCGAGCCCCGGCGCACCGGTCAGTCCCCGGACGGGTGTGGTCTGGCCGAAGCCAGACACTACGAACAGGCAGAGCCCCGTCGTACCCGCGAACGACCGCACCCGCGCACCGGCGCACCATCGCACCGGCGCACCCGTCATATGCTCGTCTTGAGCTGCTGCTTGTCGGCGTGGCGTTCGAGGGCGAGCGTAATGAGCCGCTCGAGCAGCTTCGGGTAGGGAAGGCCCGATGCCTCCCACATCTGCGGATACATGCTGATCGTCGTGAAGCCCGGGATGGTGTTCACCTCGTTGATGAACGTCTCGCCGCTGTCGCGCGCCATGAGGAAGTCCACGCGCGCCATGCCGGCGCAGTCCACCGCGCGGAAGGCCTCCACCGCGAGGCGGCGGATCTCAGCCGCTTTCTCCGCCGGCAGGTCGGCCGGGATGACCGAGCGCGACCCCTCGTCGAGGTACTTGGCTTCGTAGTCGTAGAACTCGCGCGAGGGGATGATCTCCCCGGGCACCGACGCTTCCGGCTCGTCGTTGCCGAGCACCGAGCACTCGATCTCGCGCGCGCTGGGGACGGCGGCCTCGACGACGATCTTGCGGTCGTAGTCGAGCGCCAGCGTCATGGCGGCGTGAAGGTCATCCGGCGACTTCGCCTTGGAGATGCCGACGCTCGAGCCGAGGTTCGCGGGCTTGACGAACACCGGGTAGCCCAGCTCCTTCGCCACGCGCGTGGCGATGCCGGCGGCATCGTGTGCCCACTCGTGCCGCAGCACGACCAGGTACGGCCCGACCGGCAGGCCCCGGGCGGCGAACACCATCTTCATCACCGCCTTGTCCATCCCCACGGCGGAGCCGAGCACGCCCGCGCCCACGTAGGGCACGTTCAGAAGCTCCAGGAGTCCCTGCACGGTGCCGTCTTCGCCGTACGGCCCGTGCAGCACGGGAAACACCACATCCACCCCGGTGCCGGCGACGATGGCGGAGGGCTCGACGGTCTGGAGGGCTTCGGTCCGCTGCTGCCTGATGACGTCCGCCGCGGACAGCGCCTGTGGAACGGGCGCGCCGAGCTTCCACTGGCCGGTCTTCTCGATGCGGATCGGCACCGCCTCGTACCGGTCCGGATCGAGGTATTTGAAGATGGCGGCCGCCGAGGCCACCGACACCTCGTGCTCACTGGACCTGCCGCCGAAGATCACGCCGACGCGCAGCTTCTTCACTCGCCTATATTTTAGGCGTTGTCAGCAGGCTTCAGTTTCGCGGTTCGTGCCAGCGACGGCGCCGCTCGCCTCGGCGAGTTCCAGACGCCGCACGGTGTCGTGCAGACGCCCGCCTTCATGCCCGTCGGCACGCAAGGTGTGGTCAAGGCGACGCGGCACCGCGACCTGGAAGAGCTGGGCACCGAGATCGTGCTCGGCAACACCTATCACCTGCTGCTGCGCCCCGGCGACGAGGTGATCGCCCGCCGCGGCGGCCTGCACCGCTTCATTGGCTGGAACCATCCGATCCTGACCGACAGCGGAGGCTTCCAGGTGTTCAGCCTGGCCGGGCGGCGGGTCATCACCGAAGAGGCGGCGGAGTTCCGCTCGCACCTCGACGGGTCGCTGCACGTGCTGTCGCCCGAGCGCGCCACCGACGTGCAGGCGCGGCTCGGGTCCGACATCGCGATGGTGCTGGACGAGTGCATCGCGCTCCCGGCGACGCGCGACCAGGCGGCGGCCGCGATGCGCCGTTCCGTGCGATGGGCCGCGCGCTGCCGGCGGCGGCTGCTCGAGCTGCGCGCCTCGCCGCCGGGCGACGTGCTCGTCACCAACTCCGGTCAGGCGCAGTTCGGCATCGTGCAGGGCGGGCTCCATCAGGACCTCCGCGACGAGAGCGCCGCGGCCACCATTGACATCGGCTTCGAGGGCTACGCCATCGGCGGGCTGAGCGTCGGCGAGCCGATCGCGCAGATGTACGCAGTGGCGGGCGAGACTGCGAAGCGGCTGCCGGCCGCCTCGCCACGCTATCTCATGGGTGTCGGGACCCCCGAGGACCTCGTCGAGTGCGTGGCCCGCGGCATCGACATGTTCGACTGCGTGATGCCCACCCGCAACGCCCGCAACGGGCAACTCTTCACCAGTCGAGGCCGTCTGAACATCAAGAACGCCCGCTACGCGGAGGACGACGGACCGCTCGATCCGGAGTGCGGCTGCTACACCTGCCGCCACCATTCGCGGGCGTATCTGCGGCATCTGTACGTGGCCGGCGAGATGACCGGGGGCGCCCTTAACACGTTGCACAACTTGAGCTTCTACCTTGACACCATGCGGAGGATCAGGGACGCTATAGCGTTTCGGACCTTCGATAAGTTCAGGCAGGAGTTCCTTCGCTCGGCTTCCCGCCTGTCGCTCGATTCATGACGCCTATTGACCTGGTAGTTGCGATGGGGACGCCGCCGGCGGGGGCCCCAAGCGCGTGGGTGCAGCTTCTGCCCTTCGTGCTCGTGCTGGCGATCTTCTATTTCGTCATCCTGCTGCCCATGAAGAAGCGGCAGCAGAAGGTCCGGGCGTTCCTCGCTGGGCTGAAGGTCAACGATCGCGTCGTCACGTCGGGCGGTATCTACGGCACCGTCACGAGGTTGAGCGACCAGTCGGTGCAGATTCAGATCGCCAACAACGTCCGCATCGAAGTGGCGCGCAACGCCATCGTCGGCTACCAGGGGCAGGAGCCCGTGGCGCCGCCGGAAGGCAATTCATGAACAAGAACCTGCGTTGGAAGCTGGTCGTCATCCTGGGCGTCATCGCCCTGTCGGTGTGGGCGTTCTATCCGCCGAGCCAGAAGGTCAACCTCGGCCTCGACCTGAAGGGCGGCGTCCACCTCGTGCTGCGCGTGCAGACGGACCAGGCGCTCCGGGTGGAAACCGAGACGACCGTCGAGCGGCTCCGCGACGCCGTGAACCGCGCCGGCGTGCAGTACACGCGGCTCGAGGCGACCGGTCCGACGACGTTCGAGATTGAAGCGGTGTCGAACGACCAGGCGTTCCGGCAGGCGGCGATCGAGGCCGACACGGTCTTCGCCCGCTCGTCGGGTGTCGGCAAGTACACCTACACGATGCGGCCGAACCTGGTCGTGCAGCTCCGCGAGGAGGCGGTGAACCAGGCGCTGCAGACGATCGAGCGCCGCGTCAACGAGCTGGGCGTGGCCGAGCCCATCGTGGCGCGGCAGGGCGCGGCCGACCAGATCCTCGTGCAGCTCCCCGGCGTCACCGACGTCCAGCGCGCGAAGGACATCATCCGCTCCACGGCGCTGCTCGAGCTGAAGCTGGTGGAGCAGGGGCCGTTCCCGAGCGAGGAGGCGGCGCGCCAGGCGTACGGCAACAACCTGCCGCCCGACCTCGTCGTCGTGCCGGGCTCGCAGGATGTGGCGGCCGCCGGCGGCGGCACGCCGGGCACGATCTACTACGTCGTGCGCCGCACGGCGCCGATTACCGGGCGCGACCTGCGCAACGCGCGCCCGTCGCTCGATCAGAACAACCTGCCGGCGGTGAGCTTCACGCTCAACCAGGACGGCGCGCGGCGCATGGGCCAGCTCACCGAGCAGAACATGGGCCGCCCGCTCGCGATCATCCTGGACGACCGCGTGTTCTCGGCGCCGACGATCGAAGGGCGCATCACCGACGAGGGGCAGATCTACGGCGCCTTCACGCAGCAGGAAGCCGGAGACCTCTCGCTCGTGCTTCGCTCGGGCGCCCTGCCGGCGCCGCTCGACTATCTCGAGGAGCGCACCGTCGGCCCGTCGCTCGGGCAGGACTCGATCGAGGCAGGCGTCGCGGCGTCGATCGGCGGCCTCGCGCTCGTCGTCGTCTTCATGGCCCTGTACTACAGGCTCACCGGCCTCAACGCGGTGATCTCCATCGGCGTCAACCTGCTCATCCTGCTCGGCATGATGGCGTATCTCGGCGCGACGATGACCCTGCCGGGCATCGCGGGGTTCATCCTCACCATCGGCATGGGCGTGGACTCGAACGTGCTGATCTTCGAGCGCATCAAGGAGGAGCTGGGGACGGCCAAGGGCGTGCGCGCGGCCGTCAACGCCGGCTTCGACCGCGTGTGGTGGACGATCGTGGACACGCACGTGGCCTCGCTCATCGCGGCGATGTTCCTCTTCCAGTTCGGCACGGGGCCGATTCGCGGCTTCGCCACCACCCTGACGATCGGGTTGTTGTCCAACGTCTTCACCGCGGTCTTCGTGTCGCGCACCGTCTTCGAGCTCGTGCTCGCGAAGCGGCAGGCGCAGACGCTGAGCATCTGAGTTCTGTATGCGCATCTTCGAGAACCCGAACTACGACTTCATCCGCTGGCGCTGGCACGCCCTCATCCTGTCGCTGGTGGTCATTGCCGCCGGGGCCGTGGTCATCGCGCAGCGGGGCGTCCCCCTCGGGATCGACTTCTCGGGCGGCACGCTGCTCGTGGTCGGCTTCGACCAGCAGGTGACCGAGCAGCAGGTCCGCCAGGCGCTCGACGCGATCCCCGGCGACAAGACGATTCAGCAGTACGGGGACGCGGCGGAGCGCCGGTGGATGATTCGCCTGCCGCAGACGGAGGCGGCCGAGCAGGGCGCGAGCCTCGAGGCCGGCTCGCAGCAGGTGCTCGAGGCGCTGACCAAGGCGGGGCTGCCGAGCTACGAGCTGGTGAGCCGCGAGATCGTCGGCCCCGTCATCGGCGCGGATCTGCAGCGCCGCGGCATCTACGCCACGCTGGCGTCGATCCTGGCGATCACGATCTACATCGGCTTCCGCTTCCGCTTCACGTTCGCCATCGGCGCCATCGCGGCGACCTTCCACGACATCTTCGTCACGCTCGCCTTCCTCGTCTTCTTCGGCTACGACCTGTCGCTGAACGTGGTGGCCGCGCTGCTGACGATTACCGGCTACTCGGTGAACGACACGATCGTGATCTTCGACCGCGTGCGCGAGAACCTGCGCTCGATGCGCCGCGACCCGCTCGAGCAGGTCGTCAACGTCAGCGTGAACCAGACGCTGTCGCGGACGGTCATCACCGCCGGCACGACGTTCCTGTCGGTGCTCGCGCTGTTCCTGTTCGGCGGGGAAGTGCTGCGCGGGTTCTCCTTCACGATGCTGGTCGGCATCGTCAGCGGCACGTATTCGACGATCTTCATCGCCTCGTCGATCGCGATCATCCTGAGCGAGAAGAAGGCGCCGGCGGCGGCGGCCGCGGCCGACGCGACGCGGCCCGGCAAGAAGGCCAAGCGCGCACGAGCGTCCTAGCGGCTGTTTGACGTACCTCATCGCCGCGCTGCTCGGAGTCATCCAGGGGCTGACCGAGTTCCTGCCCGTCTCCTCGACGGCGCACCTGCTCGTCTCCGAGCAGGTGCTGGGGTACGAGGACCCGGGCGGCGCCTTCACCGTCATGATTCAGCTTGGGGCCATTCTCGCCATCATGTGGCTGTACCGGGCCAAGATCGCCGGCGTCGTGCGCGGGCTGCCGTCGGATCCCGACGCGCAGCGCTTCGCGCTCATGGTCGTCGTGGCGTTCGTGCCGTCGGTCGTGGCCGGCCTGCTGCTCGGGGACTTCATCCAGAGCGTCCTCTACGAGAGCCTGCGCGCGATTGCCGTCGCCTTCATCGCGGGCGGGGTGGTGATGCTGCTCGTGGAGCGGCTCGGTCCGGCGCCGGACCTGGCCGACGCCGAGCGGGTGCCGGTGAACCGGGCGCTGGCCATCGGCGTCTTCCAGACGCTGTCGCTGGTGCCGGGCGTGTCGCGGTCGGGGGCGACGATCGTGGGCGGCATGCTGATGCGGCTCGACCGTGCCGCGGCCGCCGAGTTTTCCTTTTTTCTCGCCATGCCGACGATGGTGGCGGCGTTCGTCTACGAGCTGCGCGACGCGCGGGCGTACGTGACGCCCGACCGGGCGCTCGAGATTGCGATCGGCTTCGTGATGGCCTTTCTCTCGGCGCGGGTCGTGGTACAACCCTTCCTGCAGGTCGTCCGGCGGTCGGGGTTCGCGCCGTTCGCGTGGTACCGCATCGCGGTCGGCCTGGTGCTGTTGCTCGCATGATGCAGTGGCTGCGGCGCAGCTTCATCGCCGGGTTCTTCATCACGGTCCCGCTGGTCATCAGCGTCGCCGCGCTGGTCTGGATATTCGGTATCATTGATGGTTTCACGGCGCCGCTGGCGGCCCGTGTACTGCGCCGCGAGGTGCCGGGGCTCGGCATCGTGATCACGATGCTGGTGGTGCTGGCGATCGGCGCGGTGGCAACCAACGTGATCGGGCGCCGCCTCGTCGCGCGCGCCGAGAGCTGGCTGATGCGCGTGCCCGTGTTCCGGACGGTCTACGCGCCGGTCAAGCAGCTCGTGGTCGCGTTTTCACCGGACAACGAGTACGGCTTCAAGCGCGTCGTGATGGTGGAGGATCCGCACCGCGGCACGATCATGGGGTTCCTCACGAAGGAATTCACCGTCGATCGCGGCCGCGGCCCCGAGCCGCTGATGTCCGTGTACGTGCCCACCAACCATCTGTACCTCGGCGACGTGGTCGTCTACCCCGCCGAGCGCGCGTTCTTCCCGGACCTCACCGTCGAGGAAGGGATCCGTATCTTTCTGACGGGCGGCATGTCGATGCCCGGACGCATCACCAAGCGAGAGGAGACGTAATGACCGCGTCGTTGAGAGGATTCGTGAAGACCGCCGTGGCGCTGGCTGCGCTGGTCGTGGCGCTGGGCGCCCCTGCCGCCGCCGTCGCGCAGCAGCCGGAGCTGGCGCCCGAGCCCGCCGGGCAGGCGGA
>VFYY01000187.1 GCA_016871375.1 Acidimicrobiia bacterium | reverse complement strand
CGTAGCGCGGATCGAGGTAGCGCCAGTAATCCTGCGAGAGACGCAGCTGAGTCGCCAGCGGGTGCCAGAGCGACTCGTTGCGCGCCATATAGCTGTGGCGAATCCGCGACGGATAGTCGCGCTCGAGGAGCTCGAGCGTTCGCGTGCCACCAACGCTGTCCTTGCGGTCGGCAACCAGATGAAGGTCGTGCCCGCGTTCGGCGAGCAGTCGGAGCGCGGGCTCGAAGTTCCGGAGGAACCCGAAGCTGCCGACGGAAAACAGGATTTTCATTCCGAAGTGTCTTGGCGAGACCTCAGGTCCGTCTCACCAGTATATCGGCCTTGCCGTTGAGGAACGTCGAGCGCACGGACGGCAAGCCGAGCGTCGCGGCCGCGCCCGCGAGCACCGCCTCGGCCGCCATCGCCGGCGAGATCCGAAGGTGGTTCGGCGCAGGCAAGCGGTACTGCGCGACGACCGTGTCGAGGCGGACCAGGCACGCTGGCTGGAGGTACGGTTTGTTGCGGCCGCGATGCTTCACGCGCCACTCGATGTCGTCGCGCACCGCATACCCGGGCTCGCCCGGACGTCCATGCTCGTACTTGATCTCGGCCAGGCCGTCACGAGCGGCGAGGGCCAGCGCGATCGGCACGACCGTCGCTTCGCACCCGTTCAGCAGCACGTTCTCACAGAGCTCACCGTAGGCGTTGTACGCGGGCTCGAAGGCGACGACGATGGCCCCGCGGCGTTTCGCCGCCAGCAGCACGTACTCACCGATACCGGCGCCGATGTCATAGACGACGTCGCCCGCCGCAACTTCCTGCTCGAGCCATGTCACCGTGGCGGGATCGAGCGGCACCCGTCCTTCACGCGCGACGTGGGTCGCAACGGCCGTGGCATACACACGAAGCGACAGCCCATCATCGCCAACAGGCATGGTCGCGCGTTCCACGGTCGCGGCTGACGCCGGACGCGGCCTGTCAGACTCGACCACCGGCTGTCCGGCGCGTTCGGCGATCTGAGATTCGCCTGACGCCGCCTGCTCCAGGGCAGCGGCAAACAGCGGCGCCACCGGCCGATCGATCCCATGCGGCCGCAGGAACGACTCGACGAAGGCGCGAACAGGCGCCGGGTCGGCCGGCTGCGTCAGCGCGGCATCGAGCTGGGCGAGGTGCTCGTCGAAGGTGGCCGCAGGCGACACGATGCCGCCGTGCTCCTTCGTCAGGTAGTGGAAATGGAGCGTCGTGCTCTGGCCGTCGACGACGGGATCGTCGGCCACCACGGTGAAGACCGGCCGGCCGATGATCGCCGCTTCGAGCTCGGCGGTCGTGTTCAGTCCCACGACCGCGGTGCTGTGCGTAATGGACTCGTAGAGTCCTTGCGGGACGCCGAAGTCGGTCTGCAGGACGACGGCCGCCGGATCGTCGAACAGACGCGCCGTCTTCGCCGTCAGCTCTGGGGCCGCCGGCCAGCGATGCCGGGTCAGCCGCGCATCGTCGGGAAGGATTGGGATGTCGGGATGTGGCCGGACGACCACGTTGCACGACCGCAGGGCCTCGGACCCGGATCCGCGCAGCGCACGGAGCCATCGCTCGACGAACGGACGCTCCTGCGCGGACACGAACCGCGATGAACAGACGTAGAGCAGCGTCGGCCGCGCCGGATCGAGACCGAGCGGCTCGTGGAACTCCGCACGGGTCATCAGCGGGCGCAGCGCGAAGAACTCGTCGAACCTCGGCGCGCCGACAACGGTGACGCGCTCGGACGGGAAATCGTGCAGCGCCTGTGCCTCGCGCCGCTGCTGCTCGTTCCACACGAAGATGCGATCGGGAGCGCGATGCATGCACCCCTTGGTGCTGAGATTGTCCCAGCTGTAGAGCAGCATCCAGACGGGAATGCGCAGCCGCTGCGCGCTCGTCACCAGGTCGGCCTGCGCCGATCCGAAGTGAATCAGCGGCGAGACCAGCAGCACGTCGGGCTGCTGTGACGCGAGGAACTCGTCGAACAGCGGGTCGCTCGGCAGCGACTGCTCCGCCAGCGCGAAGACGTCTTCCAGTCGAAGTACCTGTGATGGGGGAATCGTCTGCAGCCCGTGCGCCACGCCCGGCGTGTCACCCTCGAACTGCAGATCCTGGCGCAGCCGATCGAGCGCCCGCGCACGCAGCTTCGCGGCCGACCGCATCGACGGACGCAGATAGTGCACGGCGTCGCGCAGGCGGCGAACGAGCGCCGCGACGTCGCTCCACTCGTCCATGCGCGCCGACGGGCAGCGGACGGCCTGCACGCCCGCTGCGTTCAGCGCGGCGGCAAGACGCTCGTCGCGCTTCTCGTCCGTGTCCTGCACGGCGAGCGCCACGGTGTGCCCGCGCTCGACCAGCGCGCGCATGGTGCCGACGAACGCCTCTGCGTTCCGCTTTTGCTTGACGACGAGGAGAAAACGCATGACCGGCAGCCGGCCGAGGCCGCCCTATTCCCCCAGGACCAGCCGCTGCAGGGGCGTCAGCGATCCGGTGAGGAGGCGCCGGAACGGCAACGACTCCTCGCCGTCAGCGGCGATCACGAACGAGTACGGCGTCTGGTACTGAATCATCGTGGCGAGGCGGGGCGGCGCGGCAGGCGCGACGCGCGACCCGAAATGGAAGCACCGGCTCGTGTCGACGAACGCGGTCGTCCCCGAGGGCCCCAGGATTGGGTGACCGGTTGCGTCGCCGATGATCTTGCGGACCTTCTCGTCCGACAGCCGGTCGCGGAACTGATACCCCGTGCGTTCCTGCAGCTGCCGCGTTTTCCTGGCGTCGAGCACGGTCAGCGGCCCCGATGCCGGCGTGACATCGGTGCAGTAGACGAAAATCTTCACCTGCGTGATGTCGTCGCCGTCGCAGTGATACAGCTGGCTGCTCGTCGGCGCCCCTTCCGACGTGTCCGAGTGGAACACCGTAATCGTGCTGAGCAGCGGCACCACGCCGAGGTACTTCGACACCATGGCCAGCACGTCGTCGCGGAGCGCGAAGCGGATGACGGCAGAGTCCAGCGTCAGCGTCGAGGCGTCGAGGACGTTCTGCAGGAAGCGCTTCTTGCGCTTTCCTGCCGGCGGCGCCGAGCTGTCGAACCGTGCCAGTGCGGCCCGCGCGTCGGCCACCACCGTCGGTGTCTCCTCGAACTGCGCCGGCGGGAGAATGATGAACCCGGCGTCGGCCGGGAGCACGAGGTCGGTCGCGGGCAGGCGGGCGAGGGCGGATCGCCGCGGCGCGTCCTTGAAGAACCGGGTCACGCGGCGGGCGGTCGCGTAGACCTGCCGCGCGGCAGGCCCTCGCCGCCGGAACGCCCTCGTAATTCGTGTGCTCAGCGTGCTCATCCGCGTTCCACGTCCGTCACCACGATCCCGGCGTGCGAGGTGAGCTTCTGCGGGACGTCTGCAGTGGCCGCCACCGGAATGAGGCCGTATGCCGGCAGCTCCTCGATCGCCGCCGTCCAGTAGTCCAGCTGCCTGATGTATTCGCGATGGCGTGGCTGGCTGTTCCAATCGCGGAACGGCTCGATCATGACGACATGGCGGCGGGCGACCCTGGCCAACTCGCGCAGCGCCTTGTCACGAATCTGTTCCATCTGCTCGAGGGCGAGTACCGTCATCACCATGTCCACGGACTTGTCCGGCAGCGGCAACGCCTCGGCGCTGCCCTGGCAAAGGTCGAGACGCGCCGCGGCCCCGCCGTCGCGCAGCGGGTCGACCACGAAGTCCTCCAGCAGACGGGGCGTTGCCGGATCGAGCGCCAGTGCCCGTGCGGTCAGAACGCCGGACGCGGTGAGCTCGACGCCGCGGAACCGGATCTCAGGAAACTGAACGGCGAGGGCGAGGAGGTGCATGCCCCACCCGAACCCGATCTCCACCACGGAAGAGGGCTTCAGCCAGTCGATCACACGCGCCAGCCACAACTGAAACACCTTTTTGTAGCCGACCGTGCGGGCGCGCATGCGCCGATCGCCCCACTCGAACCATCCGAGGCGGCTGCCGCGCAGCTCCGCCTCGAAATCAACGCGGCTCCACTTGCCGTCGTACTGGCGCTGAACCAGCGCGCTCGTCCGCTGCCCGTCCGCGTTCAGCCAATGATCCCACGTTGGCGTGCGCCGTTCGAGCTTCGCGTCGACGTCGCGCAGCGCCTTCCACCACGTGGGACTGTCGGCGGCGAACTCCTCGACGACGCACGGGTCGAAGACGCGTGCGATATCGGCGTCAGTGACGCCGGGAATCGCTGAGTGCAACGGAATGGTCTGTTGCAACGGGACGTCCCCGGTGACCGGTGACACGCGCCCGTTGACGATGGCCTGCGAGCTGTTCAATCGCGTCGCAGAGATGCGCGGTCGCCGGCGTCGTGACGCCGTGCGGCCGCACGAAGCGCGCAACGAATCTGTCACTCGCGTCGAGGCCGGGCCCGCGGCCGCTCAACACGTCGTCAAGCTGCCGGACGTGCTCGGATAGCGAGTGCGCCAGCATGACGCACCCGTTTTGCGCGTCGGAGAGGTAGCCGAAGTGAAGCGTCTCCTGCTGGCTGTGATCGAACGAGGCATCACGCACGGTCAGGACGGGGCGTCGCAGGATGGCGGCCTCGATCATCGCGGTCGTGTTGATCCCGACAACGGCGCTGCTCGCCAGGAGCGCTTGCCGGAACGCCTCCACTTCCCCGTCACTCAGCGGCATGCCCGTATAGCCCCTCGGCGTAATCACGGCCGCCGGATCCTGCAGGTCCACGTCCTGCCATTGTCTCGTATTGCTCGGGTGCGGCCGGACGATGACGAACGCGTCGCGCACCTCGGGAGAAGACGAGGCGCGGAGCGCCGCGAGCCATTGCGTCGCGAACCGCACTTCGGTGTCACCGGGCGCCATCTTGAGCGAGGACCCGACAAGGAGGATCACGCGGCGGCCTGGCGCGATGCCGAGTTGTCCGCGGAACGTTTCCACCGCGCCGGGGGCGGGCGCGTCAAACCAGTGATCGAGCGACTGGGCGCCCGTCACCATGATGCGCGAACGACGGATGCGATGAAGGGACTCCGCCTCACGAGCCTGAGTGTCGTTCCAGACGGCCACCGCGTCAGGGACGACCCGCAGCAGGCCTTTGCTCGACAGGTGGTCCCAGCTCGCGGCTCCGGCGATCACGGGAACGCCGAGTGCGCGTCCCGCCTTGATCACCTCGGTCTGCAGCCCGGCATGCTCGCCGACCATGACGACCGGGCTGACCACGATGACGTCGGCCTCGAGTCGGCGCACGAACTCGAGCACGGCGCGATCGACTGGAAGACATCGCTCGATGAGGCGGCCGAGCGCGATGGCCGCCGTCACGATCGGTCTGGGCAGCCGCGGGAGGCGTGTCAGAAAACGCAGACGCGCCGGCAGGCGCTTCCCCATGCGCCGCCGCAGATAGCCCGACGACGCGAAGGCCGGCTCGAGATACCGCACGTAGTCGAGCGTCAGCCGCAGCGTCGCCGCCGGCTCGGTGATGTGTCCTGGCAGGGCGCCAACCGATCGCACCTTCGCGCCGGCGCCGGCCGGCGTACGCAGCTCCTGCCCGCGCTTGTGCGGCCGGTCGAAGGCAAGCACCACGTCCCACCCGCGCCGCTCCATTTCGACAATGGTGCTGCCGTAGAAGCGGTAGTAGCCGGGCTCATGGAGGACGAACAGGGCGCGGCCACCCTGTCCGCTAGAATAGGACGTCAATGCGGATCCTGTTCGTGATGCGCAATCACGGGTACCTGCGAAACTACGCGGGGACCGTGCGCCTGCTCGCATCGCGAGGCCATACGGTCATTATCGGATCGCGCGGACGCGAGCGGCACATGGCCGTCGATACGGACGGGTATCTGGCCGCGTTGTCGCGCGACTATCCGCAGATTAGCACGGCCATCCTGCCGAAGCGCCGCGACGGCTGGCGCCTGATCGCGCAGACGACGCGCGCGTACCGGAACGCGCTGCGCTATCGGCATCCGCGCTTCCACGGCGCCGCGCGGCTGGCCGAACGGGCGCACGCGAAGCTCGATCGCCTGGCGCCGCGACTCGCCTCGACCCTTCCGCCGTGGCCGGTCGCGCGTGCACTCTCGTCGCTGGCTGCCGTCGTCGAGTCCGCGATCCCGACCGATCCAGAGATCGACCGCACGGTTGCGGCCCTGGCCCCAGACGCGATCGTCGTCACCCCGCTGGTCGACTTCGATTCCTATCAGGTGGACTACGTCAAGACGGCGCGGCGCCTGGGGATTCCGGTGGCCGCCGCGGTCGCCAGCTGGGACAACCTGACCAACAAGGGGATCATCGCCGTGCAGCCGGACCGCGTCTTGGTGTGGAACGAGGCACAGAAGCGCGAAGCGATCGAGCTCCACGGCGTGCGGCCGGCACACGTGCGGGTCACCGGCGCGCAGCTGTTCGACGACTGGTTCGAGCGGCGGCCGTCGACCACGCGCGAGGCGTTCTGCCGCCGCGTCGCGCTCGATCCGGCGAAACCGTTCTTCCTGTACTTGTGCTCGTCGCTCTTCATTGCGCCCGAGGAGGCCGCATTCGTGCAGCAGTGGATCGCCGAGCTTCGCCGCTCGTCGTTCCCCGCGCTTCGCGGGTGCGGCGTGCTGGTCAGGCCCCACCCAGGCCATGCCGGTCCATGGGCCGACGTCGATCTGTCCGCATTCGGCAATGTCGTTGTGTGGCCGCGCGGCGGTGACATGCCGCTCTTCGAGGACGCCAAGGCCGCATACTTCGACTCGCTCTTTCACTCAGCGGCCATCGTGGCGATTAACACGACGGGGATGATCGAGGCGGGCATCGCCGGGCGCGCGAGCTTCACGGTGCTGGCGCCGGAGTTCGCCGCCACGCAGCACGGCACCCTCCATTTCGCGCATCTCACCGCGCCAGGCTTTCTGCGAACCGCCCGGACGATGGCCGAACATCACGCGCAGCTCGACGCGGAACTGCGGACCCCGTCCACGCCGGCGGCGCTGGCGCCCTTTCTGGAACAGTTCGTCCGCCCGCGCGGACTTTCCACTCCCGCCACGCCCATCGTCGCCGCTGCGATGGAGGAGGTCGGCAGCATCACGGCGACTGCGCAACGAGACCCCCTTGGCGCGCGAGTGCTGCGGCCGATCCTCGCCGGCGTGGGCCGCCTTTACAGCGGCTCCTGAGTATTCTCGAAAGACAGGCCGTCGAGGCGGCCTGTACAATGGACCTTCACATGCGGGTTCTGTTCGTGGTGCGTAATCACAGTTATATGCGCACGTACGGATCGGTCATCCGGCTGCTCGCCGAGCGCGGACATACGGTCGTGATCGGGTCCCGCGGCCGCGAGAAACACCTGGCGCTCGACAGCGACCGCTACCTCGCAGAGCTGTCGCTCGCGTATCCAGGCGTCAGCGTCAGGATTCTTCACCGGCGCGCGGACCGGTGGAACCCGTTTGCCGAATCAGTGCGCGCCGTGCGCACGGCGCTGCGGTACCGCCATCCGGCATTTCGCCGCGCGTCGCTGCTCGCGGCGCGGGCGTACGGCCACCTCGCCAGGCGCGCGCCGCGCGCGTATGCCG
>VFYY01000186.1 GCA_016871375.1 Acidimicrobiia bacterium | reverse complement strand
CATGGGCATGAACAGGGCAACGCGATCGCCGTGCCCGATCCCGAGCTCGCGCAGCGCGTTGGCGCAGCGATTCACCTGCCGGTGCAGCTCGCCGTAGGTCAGCGTCCGCGTGGCGCCTTCTTCGCCTTCCCAGCGCACCGCCGTCTTCGGCTCGACCGCCGTTCCGATCCACTTGTCCAGGCAGTTGTGGACGATGTTGAGGCGGCCGCCGACGCACCAGCGGGTCCACGGGATGCCGCGCGACGTGTCGACGATGGCGTGATACGGCTCGTAGAACTCGATGCCGAGGTCCTCGAGCACCGCCGTCCAGAACCAGCCCACGTCGTCGGTCGAGCGGCGGATGAGCGCGTCGAAGTCGTCGAGGCCGTGGCGGGCCATGAACGCGCGCAGCCGGCTCCGCTCGATGTGCTCCGGCGAGGGCCGCCACGCAATCTCGCCGCCGAACTCGAAGTCGCCTTCGGCCATACTGTGATCTTACGGGCGCGGCACGCCGCGCCCCTACCGCCTTTATGTTCATCGATCCCGATGCCCTGCGGGCCATCATCGCGCGCGCGCGGCGCGACCGGCCGAAGGAGACGTGCGGCCTGCTCGTGGGGAAGGCCGATCACATCCTCGAAGCGGTCGAGACGGCGAACGCCGCGGACGATCCGACCCGGCACTACGAGATCCGCCCCGAGGACTACTTCGCGCAGATCAAGCGCTGCCGCACGGTCAGCGAACGCTCGGGCGAGCGGTACGCGGTGCTGGGCGCGTATCACTCGCACCCGAACGGCGCGCCGGACCCGTCGCCGACAGACCTCGCGCAGGCATTCGAGGACTTCGTCCATGTGATCGCCGGTCCGGCGGCCGGCGGCGCGGGGATGGAGGTCCGGGCGTACCGGCTCGTGGACGGGAACTTTCAACCGGTACCGCTCGTCCCTGTGGCGGAGGAGGGATCCCCGTGATCCGTCGTACCGCCTCGGCGGTGCTTGGCGGTGTCCTGCTTGCGGCGCCGGTGGCCGCGCAGCAGACCGAAGGCCCGCTGGTCAACGAGGTCCGCATCCAAGGGGCCTCCGTCTACACGGTCGAGGACCTCACAGCCCGGCACAGGATGTCGCCGGGCGCGCGCCTGCCGGAAGGCGTCGACGAGCTGGCGTCGCGCATCCGCCGCCAATACGAGAAAGACGGTTACACGCTCGCCACCGTTGACGCGTCGCGCGATCCTGCGACCGGCAATCTCACCATCACGATCGACGAGGGCCGCTTCGACGCCGTGGACGTCACCGGCATCCCGGAAGGGACCCGCGAACGCCTCATGGAGGCGCTGGCGCTGCACCCGGGCGACGTGTTCAACGCGTCGCAGGCCGGGCGCGCGCTCGACGAGGCGCTCGCCTTCGCGCAGGGCGCCATCGAACGCGCCGAGCCGACCTTCACCATCGTGACCAGTGCCGGCCCGCGCGTCCTCACCGTCGCGCTTCGCACCCGGTCGAATCGCACGGACGTCTTCTTCGGGTCGCAGGGCCGCGAGGACTGGTACTCGCCGGTTGACGAGTTGAACGCCGGCTGGGGCTTTCACAACACGATCTTCGACCGGACCCGCTTCAACCACACGTTCCTCTCGGGGCACGTCGGCTACAAGACCGGGCCCGGGCGGGCGGGCTACGCGTTCGGCATCGAGCGCCCGTTCTTCGCCGAGGCGATCCTGCAGGTCGGCGCCTCCATTCACGATCTCACCGCCACCGACGACGGCTGGCGGCTGGGTGACGACGAGCAGAGCCTGGTGGCGCTGACGTTCCGGAACACGTTCCGCGACTATCACCGCCGGAAGGGCTATCAGCTGCACGCGGCCGTGCGCCCGCTCGACAACCAGGAAGTGCTGGTGGCGTGGCGCGACGACCGGCACGTCGCGCTCGCGAACGCGACCGACTACGGGTTCTTCCGCGACGATCACGTGTTCCGCCCGAATGCGGCGGCCCTCGACGGCGACATCCGGTCGCTCCTGCTCGGCTACACGTACGACACGCGCGGGCTGGGCAAGCAGAGTCCGTCCGAGCGCTATTACCGCCACCTGCTCGACGACCTCTTCGGCGAGCGCACCGAGCGCGACGAGGGCGTGCGCGTGGACTGGCGGGGCGAGCTCGCCCCGGCCGCCTTCGAGCACGACGTCGATTTCCACCGCTACATCGCCACCGCACGGGGCTGGTGGGAGCCCTCGCCTCGCCGGCTCGTGAGCGGCCGCGCCATCGTCGGCATGTCGCGCGGCGTGCTGCCGCCGCAGCGCCTGTTCGCCCTCGGCGGAATCGGCAGCGTGCGCGGCTACCGCTTCAAGGAGGCAGCGGGCGAGGGAATGCTCCTGCTGAACGGCGAGGTGCGCCAGGGATTCGGCCGTCACGTCGCGGGACTCGCGTTCCTCGACGCCGGCCGCGTCTACGATGCGCGGCCGGGTTCGACGACGGACTGGCTGAAGGGCGTGGGGCTGGGGTTCGAGCTGGGCGAGGGCGAGGACAACGGGCCGCGTGTCGAGTTCGGCTGGCGCCTCGACGACATCCCGAGCTCGCTCCAGGTGCTGTTCCGGCTTCGTCACACCTTCTAGCACGTGATGCGGCGCACCACACGTCTGCTGGCCGTCGTTGCGCTGCTCGTGGCGACAGCGCGCCCGCTGTCGGCCCTCGAGCTGCGCGTGTCCGCGCTGCAGATCTCGTCGGCCCGGGTCGCCCTCGCCCTCGAGCTGCGCGACCTGCTGCGCGACAAGTTCCTGAAGACGGTGGAGCAGGGACGCGCGGTCTTCCTCCAGATGCGGGCCGAGCTGTGGGAGGACCGCCGGATCGCGGACCGTCTCGCGCTCAACACGCCGGCGCTGACCTACCGCGTGGATCGCGCCGAGAACGGCGTGACGATCACCGATCAGTTCGGCAACCGCGTTCCGCACGCCGACCTTCGCACGGCGCTGCCAATCCGGCTGGACGTCGGCCCGGCGTCTGGCCTCGCGGACGATCGTGTCTACTACGTGCGCGCCGAGGTCACCGCCGCGACGTTCGAAGAGCGGGACATCGATCGCATGGGCGTGGCGATCTTCGGCAACGACGACAGCATTGCCGGCCTCGCCAACCTCGGACGGTATCTCTTCGGGACGGCGCTGCGCATCGGGCGCTATCTGGACAGCGCGACGGCGGAAGCCAGCAGCCGGCGCTATACGGGGCTGCAGATCAGGACCGGGCGGTCCTGACCTCATTCAGCAGGTTCTCTACCCGCCCGAGCACCGTCGGCCACCGGTACTCACGCTCGACATAGGCAAGCCCCTGGCGGCCAAGTGCGGCCCGCTCCCCGGCGTGCGACAGCAGGAACGCGAGCGCCTCGCTGAACGCCGCGGGTGACTGGTAGGTCAGCCCGCCGTTCGCGCGCCGCACCTGGCCCGCCAGGACCTTGCACCTTCCATTGACCATCGCCGGCACGGCGTGGTTCCACGCCTCGAGCAGCACGATGCTGAGACTCTCGTACGGGGACGGGACGACCAGCGCCCGCGCGTGCGTCAGCAGCGCGAGACGCTGCTCGTCGCTGACGTAGCCGAGCGCGCGGATCCGCGGATGCCCCGGGATCTGCATCTTGGCCGGCCCGGCCAGCACCAGGTCCACGCCCGCGTGCTGTGCGGCGAACTCTTGAAAGTAGTCGAGCAGCGTCTCGCAGCCCTTGTTCTTGTCCACTCTGCCCAGATACAAGACATAGGGTGCCTGGAGTGCCTGAGGTGCCTGGAGTGCCTGGAGTGCTGGTTCGAGGCCAATGCCTACCACCGCGTGGGGAACCGAGAGCCCGCCGGCGCGACTCGACACGAGCATCTGCTCTTCAGGCGTCAGAAAGATGTACCCGGCCGGCTTGCGGAAGAATTCCGGGAGCACGTCCAGATCGATGACCGGATCCTCTTCCGCCGTTGGCACGAGCACGGCGCGATCGGCGACGAGCGGGAGACCGAAGTAGGAGTGGAAGTAGCGGAACGCCCAGAACAGCACGACGTCGTACGAGCGGCCGTGCGCGCGCAGGTGCTCCAGCAGCGCCGGGCTCACCGGGCCGTTCTCGCGGAACCACTCTTCCTGGAGTGCCGGCGGCGCACCGCCGTCGAACACCTCGTCGCTGAGGTCGGCAAACGCCTTCATCCGCCGCTGATGCGCGACGGGGAAGCGAATCACCTTCACGCCTCGTTCGGTCGTCTCGCCCGGCGGGTACGAATCGGCCCACGTCACATAGTCGCGCGCGCAGGTGGTCAGTACCGTGATGTCGTGACGGGGGGAGAGGCGTTCGGCGAGCTGCCGGCAATGCGATTCGGAGCCGCCGGCGATGTCCTGTCCGTATCGCTGGACGACGCACGCGAGCTTCACGCGCGCGGCGCGCGGTCAGGAACGCCGTTCAGGCGTTCCGGTAGACCAGCCTCGGCGCGGAGCCGCGCAATTTCGAGCGCGAGCTCCTGGACGCAGGCGAAGAGCACGTAGTTCACGCGGCGCTGGCGCTCGAAGTTGTCGCGGCTGTATTCGAAGAACCAGCGCAGCACCGGCATCAGCAGACGCCGCTTGAGGAAGATCACGGCCGACGCCGCGCCGAGCCCGCGATGCGAGCGGTAGTGCATCGCGGTGTTGATGCGCCAGGTGGCCGGATCACCGAGCAGCTCCGGCAGCAGCAGTCCGGCGCCGCCGTCGGTCTCGACCGCGCGGCGCAGCAGCGCTTCGACGTCCGCGAAGAGCACAGGATCGGCGAGGTCGGGCGCGCCGCGCTCGGCGAGCTGCATCCGCAGCCGCTCGCGCACGCGCCCCTGGAGCTCGGTCATGACCGCGTCCGTGGAGACGCGGGGCTCGCTCACCTGAAGCCTTCACCGGAGCCGGCGCGCACCTGCACGTTGGCGCTGGCCGCCCCGACCACCTTGTTCTTCTGCTTCAGCCGGAAGAAGATACGGTAGTTCCCCTGGTTCCGGTAGACATGGTCGGTCGTGAACCGGCGGCGGATGGTGCTCTTGCCCGCCTCGTAGGGGTCGCAGTCGCTGGAGCTCTCCGAGCTGGTACCGTCGCCCCAGTCCCATTCGACCGACGCGCAGTAGAAGTCGGCGTAGTCGTCGCTTCCGCCGGTGACGTCCACAGCCAGCCGGACGCGCAATGGACTGAAGCCAACAGGAGGCGTCGCTCTGAGTGATAAACTGGGTTTTTGGCCGCCGCCGCGCTCCTGCGCGCCAAGCAGAAGCGTATGAGCTCCGATGAGGACCGCCGCCGTAATGATTGTGCAAGCCACGCGGGATGAATAGGCCATGATATGTCCCGTTTCGAGCAATTGTAAGCCCGTATCCTACTGGTAGACAAGCAATTAGGAAACGCCAACACGAGGACTCGCTCGCGCGCGATGCACACCGTTCACAAGACTCCGGCGATCGCCCTTACCGCCGACACCTCCAGCGACCTCGACGCCGACCTTCTCGTCATCCCTGTTTTCGAAGACGACGACCTTGCTGACGAAGCCGGCCTCGACGAGGCCTCTGGCGGCGTGATCGGCGCCGCGCGAAGCCGGGGCGAGTTCAGGGCCAAGCCGTACGACGTCTTCGTCGGGCATCTCGAGGGCTGGAAGGCCGCGCGCGTGCTCCTGGTAGGCCTGGGCCTGCGCAAGGACTTCACCCCCGACCGCCTGCGGCGCGCCGCGGCCACCGGCGGGCTGGCCGCGCGCCAGCGCCGCCTGACCCGCCTGGCCATGGTGCATCGCCCCGGCACGTCGGTTGCCCCCGATCGCGCCGCGCAGGTCATGGCCGAGGGCGTCATCCTGGCAAATTTCGACGGCGCCCCGTACAAGACGACGGAACTGCCGCGCGTGTGGCTGGACTCGGTGACGCTGCGCGTGGGCGGCCAGGGGAAGGACGTCGAGCGGGCGCTCGACCGCGGCCGCATCCTCGGCGAGGCGAGCAACCTCTCGCGCGAGCTGTGCAACGAGCCGGGGAACCACCTCACGCCGCGCGTGTTCGCCGAGCGCGCCACCGAGATTGCGAAGGGCGCGGGCCTGAAGGTCGAGGTCCTCGACGAGACGCGCATCGACGAGCTGAAAATGGGGCTGCTGCTCGGCGTCGCCCGCGGCAGCGTCGAGCCCCCGCGCCTGATCGTGCTGACGCACGAGCCGAAAGGCGCGCCGACGACGCCGGTGCTCGGTCTCGTCGGCAAGGGCGTGACGTTCGACACCGGCGGCATCTCGATCAAGCCGGCCGAGAACATGGACCGCATGAAGGACGACATGTCCGGCGGCGCGGCCGTGCTCAACGCCATGGCGGCGATCTCGCGGCTGCAGGCGCCCGTGCGCGCCGTCGGCGTGATCCCGATGACCGAGAACATGCCGGGCGGGAAGGCGGTCAAGCCGGGCGACATCCTGGTCAGCGCGGAAGGCAAGACGGTCGAAGTGCTCAACACCGACGCCGAGGGGCGCCTCATCCTCGGCGACGCGATGTGGTACGCGCGCCAGCGCGGCGCCACGCACCTCGTGGACGTCGCCACCCTCACCGGCGCCGTGGTCGTCGCCCTGGGCAAGACGACGAGCGGGCTGTTCGGGACGCCGGACTGGTGGGTGCAGCAGGTGCTAAACGCAAGCGCGCGCGCCGGCGATCGTTCGTGGCCGATGCCGGTCTACGACGACTACAAGGAGCTGCTCAAGAGCGAGATCGCCGACTTCACCAACACCGGCGGCCGCGCCGGCGGCGCGATCACGGGGGCGCTCTTCATCGAGGAGTTCCGCGGCAACCTGCCGTGGACGCACATCGACATTGCTGGCACCGCGTGGGCGGAGGAGACCAGGCCGTACCAGCCGAAGGGCGCGACCGGCGTCGCCGTGCGGACGCTCGTGGAGCTCGCGCTCGACGCGGAGGCGTGGGGTAAACTGACGTAGGACCGGGCTGCGGCCCGCCCGTCAGCATGCTCCTGCTCCAGGACAAACCGTTCGTCGTCGAGATCATCCGCCAGCCCGAGGTCACGCGCGACGTCAGCGTGGACGCCGTGCTCGGCATGTTCGCCCTCGCCGGCATCGCCATGCTTTTCGCGGCCATCGGCGGTCTCATCGTCGGTGGGATCTTCGTCTACATTCGCCGGCTGCAGGACTCTTCGGCGGCCAATGCTGATACTCCCGCAACCAGCCACGTTCGACTGCAGATCTAGACCTGGCTTTAGCCGGACCACACACGGCGGTGCCGATCAACGTGGTCCGGCTAAAGCCGGACACTACGACGCTTCAGAAACCGCTCTAGTGTCAGAAGTCTTGGCGAATTGCGCGCGTGGCAGACGTCCCTCAAGTTCAAACGGGCGGTCTACGCACTGATTGATTCCGGCGCGCTGGGCAAGGACTTCACGTTGCGGTTTCGACTTCTTCGTAGTGTCCGGCTTTAGCCGGACCACACACCGCGGTGCCGATCAACGTGGTCCGGCTAAAGCCGGACACTACGACGCTTCAGAAACCGCCCTAGGAGTCCGTCCGAGTAATCGCGGTGAAAGTCATATTCTCTCGTGCTGCGCGCTCACGCTGCCGGTCGCCGCTCCCGGCGATGGCCGCGGAGGTGTCGCGTCGGCGATCGAACGCCACGACCGAG
>VFYY01000185.1 GCA_016871375.1 Acidimicrobiia bacterium | reverse complement strand
CAGCAGCCGGCGGGTCCGCCGAACCTCGCGCACATGGAGTGGCGCGCGGCCGGCGCGGAGCTGCTCGACAAGATCGGCCCCGCGATCATCGTGACGCACTCGGCCGGCGGCTCGTTCGGGCTGCTCGTGGCCGAGGCGCGGCCGCAGCTGGTGAAGGCGACCGTCATGATCGAAGGCGGCGGCTCCGGCTTCGGCGGCGGCAACCGCTACGGCATGTCCACGATTCCGGTGACGTGGGATCCGCCGGTGAAGGACATCGCGGAGATCAGGACGCGCTGGGTGGCGGACGCCGAGATCGACGGCGGCGGCTACTTCCTGCAGGACGAGCCGGTGCACAGGCTGCCGAACTTCCGCGACGTCGCCGTGCTCACCGTGACGAGCGCGGCGGGACAGGCGTCGCCGGGCAACCCGGGCGCGCCCGCGTTCCTGAAGCAGGCGGGCGTGCGCGTGGCCGAAGAACTCCGGCTCGCCAACGTCGGCATCCAGGGCAACAGCCACATGATGATGGTCGAGAAGAACCATCGCGAGGTGCTGCAGCCGATCCTCGACTGGCTCGACAAGAACGTCCGCGGCAGCGCGCCGGCGGTCCGCAAGCGCGGCACCGAGTCCACCGCGATGAAGCTGGCCGACATGGGCTACTTCTGGGTGGGCGCCGAGCCGCAGAAGCGCGACTACGGCACGGTCGTCTTCGGTCAGATGTACGTCCAGTACCTGATCCCCGAGCAGATCCGTCATCCGCTGCCCGTGGTGCTCGTGCACGGCGGCGGCGGCCAGATGACGCACTACATGGGGCTCGACGGCAACGCCGGCTGGGCGCACTACTACGTGCAGAACGGCTACCAGGTGTACCTGGTCGATCGTCCGGGTCACGGCCGCTCGCCGGTGTCGCTCGACAACCTCGGGCCGCTCGGCAACCTGCCGATGCACGCGGGCATCGCGGCCGACTTCGCGCGCGCCGCGCAGGGCACGCCGCGGCGCTGGATGGGCACCGGGCAGGTGGGCGATCCGCTGCTGGATCAGTTCGTCTCCGGCCAGAATGCGGCGCCGCAGAACGGCGAGCTGATGCAGACGCTGTGGCGCACGCGCGGCGCGGAGCTCGTGGACAAGATCGGCCCGGTGATCCTGCAGACGCACTCCGCCGGCGGGCCGTTCGGCTTCATCGTCGCCAACGAGCGCCCGAACCAGGTGAAGGCACTGGTCTGCTTCGAGGGCGGCGCGGGGCCGGTGCTCGGGCAGAACAACCAGCCGAACCCGATGCCCAACCTGAAGGGCATGCCGATCATGTACCTGACCGCCGAGAACTCCGGCCGCGCGAACGGGCCGGCGATCGTCAGCGCGCTGCAGCAGTCGGGCGCGCAGGCGGAGCACATCAACCTGAAGGACCGCGGCATCACCGGCAACGGCCACTTCGCGATGGTGGAGACCAACCGCAAGGAAGTGTGGGAGGTCATCCGCGGGTGGGTGGAGTCGAAGGTGCCGGCCAGTCCTGCCGCCCGCCAGACCGCGCGCGGCTAGGTGGTAGGTGGTAGGTCGTAGGGGCCGACTTTCAGTCGGCCGTAGGTGTAGGGGCCGACTCTCAGTAGGTGTAGGGGCCGACTTTCAGTCGGCCCTTTCTTTTATCGCCGGAACCGCAGCGTGCCGCGCGTGGATCGAAACGTCAGCCTGTCGCCGTCTACGTCCGCCTGACTGTCGCCGGAGAGGACCTGCACGAAGGTCGTGTCGTACGGCGCCGACACCGTGCAGAACGCGCGCGTACACGCCATTGCCGGACCGACCGTGACCGTGTCCGTCCCGACCACCGCGCTGCCCGTGCACTGATTGCAGTCGGCTCTCACCGCCGCTCGTCCGTCGATGATCTGAAAGGTGAACGTCGAGGGCGCCGGCGGTGGCACCGCTCCCTCGCCGGGAAGCTGTCGATCCGCGAGCGTCCAGAAGCCGGCAATGCGCTCCGACAGAGGACGTGTGGCCGTTGGACCCGTGGGCGTGGAGCAGCCGGCGCACGCGATGATGACCGGTACGGCCATCGAAGAGAAATTGAACAAGAGTCGTGTCATCGACCCGCGAACGCAGCAACGGCCGTGCCGTTCACGATCGCATCAATGCCGCGGTGAACCGGCTCGTTGTGCCCCGAGCTCATACGCCTCGCGGATCCAGGCGTCCACTTCCGCGTCCAGTCTCACGGCGTTGGCCAGCGTGAACTGGCGGACGTAGCCGCGGCCGTCCGAAGCCGGACACTTCGTACCAAGGGCCGACTAAAGTCGGCCCCCACGAGTTGAAACCTACCACCTACCACCTACCACCTACCGCCTACCACCTAGGACGGCCGCTTTCCCTCATACGCGTTCTGCAGCAGCTCGCGGAGTCCTGCCCGCTCGATGGGCCGCGGGTTCCAGTACGGGTTCTGCGTCGCGAGCTCCGCGGCGCGGTCGAGGCCGTCGGCCGGCATCCCGATGTCCTTCAGCGCCGTCGGCGCGCCGATCCTGACGATCAGATCGTAGACGCCCTGCGCCGCGTCCTTGACGCCGAGCGCCTCGGCGGCGATCTTCATCGCGTCGGCGGCCGCGTCGCGGTTGTAGACCATCGCGTGCGGCAGGATGACGGTGTGCGTCTCCGCATGCGGCAGGTTGAAGCTGCCGCCCAGCGTGTGGCACAGCTTGTGGTGAATCGCGGTGCCTGCCGATCCGAGCACGAGGCCCGCCAGCCACGCGCCGTACTGCGCGTCGGTCCGCGGCTCGATGTCGCCCGGCTCCCTGACGACGACGGGCAGCGCGCGCGCGAGCGCGCGCATCCCTTCAGCCGCCATGAGCACGACGATCGGGTTCGTGTCCTGCGCGTAGAGGCCCTCGACGCAGTGCGCCATCGCGTTCATCCCCGACGGCCCCGAGATGTGCGGCGGCAGCGACAGCGTGAGGTTGACGTCATAGATGACCGACTTCGGCAGCACCTTGTGGCTGCGCCCCGTCTTCTTGATGCCCCCTTCGGTGATGCCGTAGATGGGCGTCATCTCCGAACCCGCATACGTGGTCGGCACGGCGACGATGGGGAGGCCGGTCTCGAGCGCGAGCCCCTTGCCGACGCCCACGGTGGAGCCGCCGCCGATGACGACGTAGCAGTCGGCGCCGACCTTCTCGGCGTGCGCGCGCGCGTCCTTCAGCATCTCCACGGGCACGTGCTGCGCGACGACGCCGGCGTACACGCCAGCTGACATGTCACCGAGGCGCGCGTGCGCCTCGTCGGCGAACCGCTTCTCGGTCGGCATGGCGATGACCACGGCGCGTGTCGCGCCGAGACGCTGCACTTCTTCGGGGAGGCGGGCGATCGATCCGGGCGCGAAGATCACCCGGTGCGCGGGCATCTCGTAGACAAACGGCTGCATGGTGGAAACACCAAGGATATCTGGTTGAAGGCGTCGTTCGCTATCTGATAAGGTTCGGGCACTTTTTCAATTGGAGGACCGCCGGATGGCAACGAGTGCGAGCAGCTCCGTCGACCAGCGCTGGGACACCGCCTACGAATGGAAAGTCGTTCTGCTTCTTGGCCTCGGCTTCGGCCTGGTCGGCATGGACCGCTTCGTCATCGGCCCGCTGTGGAACACGATTGCGACCGACCTGGGCCTCGACCCCGGCGCCATCGGCACGCTGGCCGGACTGACCGCAGTCGCGTGGGGCTCGTTCGCGATCGTCTTCGGCCGTCTCGCCGACCGCTGGGGCCACCGCCGGATCCTGCTCTGGTCGATCATTCTCTACTCCGCGCTTGGCGGCCTGACCGGCCTCGCCGGCAGCATGGCGTTCTTCATCGTCGTCCGCTTCATGCTCGGCCTCTTCGAAGGCGCGTACACGCCGACGTCGTTCGCCGCCGTCGCCGTCGCGTCGAAGCCGACGCGCCGCGGCCTGAACCAGGGGCTGCAGCAGTGCTTCGTCTCGCTGCTCGGCCTCGCGCTGGCGCCGATCGTCGCCACCCAGCTGCTGGCGGCCGGCTTCAGCTGGCGCATGATCTTCGTCCTCATCGCCGCGCCGGGCTTCCTCGTCGTGGCGGCGCTGTGGCCGATCCTCAAGGAGCCGCGCGACACGCAGGGCGCCGCGGCGCTGGGCGTGGTCGAGGAGAGCCACAGCGAGGGGTTCCAGATCTCCAGCTTCCTCGGCCCGCTGAAGAGCACCAACATCGTCGTCGCGATGATCTGCCTGCTCGGCGCGATGTGCGGACTCTTCACGCTGGCGGCGATGGTGCCGGTCTATCTCGAAGCGTTCATCAAGCTGCCCGTCGCCGACATGGGCATCGTAACGTCGGCGATCGGCTTCGGCGGATTCTTCGGGCAGTTCAGCTGGCCGGGCCTGTCGGACCGCATCGGCCGCAAGCCGGTGTGCATCATGGGCTTCGCCGCGGCCGCCGCCTGCGTCTACTGGTTCATCCAGATCCCGGGCGGCGTCGGCGCGCTCTTCGTGCCGCTCTTCCTCGCGTCGTACTTCTGCTTCGGGAACATCGCGCTCATCACCGGTCCGATCGCCACCGAGTCCGCGCCCATGGGCCTCGTGGCCGCGTCGATCGGCCTCGTCGTGGGTGTCGGCGAGATCTTCGGCGGCGGCCTCGGCCCGATCATGGGATCGTTCGTGATCCCGAGCTTCGGGCTGGTCGGGCCGCTCTACGTGGCGCTCTTCGGGATGTCGGTCGGCTTCCTCGCGTCGCTCGCGCTGCGCGAGACCGCTCCCCGCAAGGTCGGAACGGCCTAGTTCGAGCCCGGCACCGTCGGCACGGGCGGATCCGCGGCGTTCGGGTCCGCCTGCACGTACTTCCGGTGGCAATCGGTGCACACGTTGTACACGTTGCCACCGGCCTCGAGCAGCGCCTGCAGGTCCTTCTTCTCGGCCGCGCGCACCGCTTCCATCGAGCGGTCGGTGAGCGCGGTCGAGAACGTCACCCAGTCCTCGTTGTCCTTCACGCGCGCGCCGATCTTCAGCAGGTTGCCGGCTTCCGCCACCGCGTAGGCGTTCATCTGCAGGTTGTACCAGTCGTCATCGGTCTTCGGCGCCGTCACCAGCTTGCCGTCCACGTAGACCACCGCGTCCCAGATGGACTGCGCGTTGGGGATGATGATGGCGTCCATCACCTGGTCGTTGGTGGCCACCGTCTTGAACTGCGGCTCGGCGCCCGCGGCGCCGGCGCCTCCAGGCGCCTCGGCCGGTCTGGTGCACTGCGCGGTGGCGAGGACGGCGGCAAACAGCGGGGCAGCGGCGGTCGGCAGCTTCATAGCCGGGATTTTATTACTTCTTCACCGGGTCCGTGTACGCGCGGCTGCTGCGGTCCTTGAGGACGGCCTCACGGTCGCCCGGGTACCAGAACGTCAGGTGGCAGGCCTCACACGTGCGGTCGATGTCCGATCCCGCCTTCAGAACGCCGTTCACGTCCTTCCGGTCCACGACGTCGAGGACCTTGATTGCCTCGGTGCGCATCGCGTTCGCGAACGCGTTCCAGGCGCCGCGGTTCTTCTCGATGGCCGCGTCGATGTCGGCCGGCGCCAGCTCGCCCGGGTTCTTCGACACGTAGTCGTGCGCGGGCGCCGCCTTGCGCGGAATCTTCAGCAGGTTCGAGGCCTCGGCCAGGACGATGGCTCCCTGCCGGACTCTGGCCCAGTCCTCATCGGTGGTCGGCTTCGTCTCGACGATGCCCTTGGACGTCACGTCCGATCCGACGGCGTCGAAGATGTTGTCCGACAGCGGGTCGACGAGATTCGTCATCAGCTCGCGCACGGAGACGACCGCCGCCATGTCGGATGCGGGCGCGGCCGCCGGCGCTTCGGCCGGCGTGGGCGCTTCGGCGGTTCTGGTGCAGGACTGGGTGGCGAGGGCGGTGGCGACGAGAAGAACGGCTCCAGCGAGGAAGCGGCTCTGACGCATGCGGAGGTCCTTTCTGCTGTGCAGCAGGACAAATGCTAGCGTCAGGCCGCTGGCGGCCGATCTGAAGAATTCCTGAACTTTCTGTCAGCCTTCAGCGCTTGTAGAAGGGCGGGATGGTGGCGTCTACGTTGATCCACACGGACTTCGAGTCGGTGTATTCGTGCATGGCGTCGAAGCCCATCTCGCGCCCGTAGCCCGATTCACCCACGCCGCCGAACGGCGACCCGGGGTGCACGCGCTTGTAGCTGTTGATCCACACCATGCCGGTGTGCATCTCGTCGGCGAACCGGTGCGCGCGCGTCAGGCTCTTCGTCCACAGCCCGCCGCCCAGCCCGTAGATCGTCGAGTTGGCGATCTCGAGCGCCTCGGCCTCGTCCTTGAACCGGGTCACCGTGACGAAGGGGCCGAAGACCTCTTCCTGGCAGACGCGGTCGGCGGACCGCGCTTCGACGACGGTCGGCTCCACGTAGCAGCCCTCGCGCAGCGCCGGATCGGACGGCGGCGTGCCGCCGATCAGGATGCGGCCGCCCTGCTCCTTCGCCACCTCGACGTACGAGAGCACGCGGTCGCGATGCCCGGCGGAGGTGAGCGGGCCCATCTCCGTCGCCGGGTCGAGCGGGTTGCCGACCGTGATCGACCTGGCGAGCGCGAGGAACCGGTCCAGGAACTGGTCCGCGATGGCCTCGTGCAGCAGCAGGCGCGAGCCGGCGATGCAGGCCTGGCCCTGGTTGTGGAAGATCGCGAACGCCGAGCCGTTGACCGCCGCCTCGATCGGCGCGTCGTCGAAGACGATGTTCGCGCCCTTGCCCCCGAGCTCGAGCTGCACGCGCTTCAGGTTGCCGGCCGACGCCTGGACGATCTTGCGGCCCACGGCGGTCGAACCGGTGAAGGCGATCTTGCCGACGCCGCGGTGCTCGGCGAGGTACTGGCCGGCCACGTGGCCGTAGCCGGGGAGGATGTTGACGACGCCCGGGGGGAAGCCGACCCTCGCCGCCAGCGCCGCCATGCGCAGCGCGCTGAGCGGCGTGATCTCCGCCGGCTTCATCACCATCGTGTTCCCCGCGGCCAGCGCCGGCCCCATCTTCCAGCTGCAGAAGAGCAGCGGGAAGTTCCACGGGACGATGGCCCCGACGACGCCGATCGGCTCGCGCTTCACGTAGTTCAGGAAGCCCGCGTCCACCGGGATGATGCGCCCCTCGACCTTGTCCGCAATGCCGCCGAAGTAGCGGAACGCGGCCGCCGTCCGCGGCACGTCCAGGTTGCGGACGTCGCGGATCGGGTGGCCGGTGTCGAGCGCCTCGAGCTGCTCGAGGTACCCGGCGTCCGCCTCGATGGCGTCGGCCAGCTTCAGCAGCAGCCGGCCGCGGTCGGCGGCGGCGGTCTTCTTCCACGCGGGGAAGGCCTGGCGCGCGGCGGCCACGGCGCGGTCGATGTCCGGCGCCGTGGCTTCCGCCACTTCCGCGAGCGTGCTGTTGTCGTGGGGGTTGGTGACGACGATCCGGCCGCCCTGGGCTGCGTCGACGAACTCGCCTCCGATGAAGAGGCGGGTTTCAATCTGCAGCCCCGGGCCCGCCGGGGATGTCGCTGTGCTCAATGGTGAATGTACCTAGTACCCCGTCGCAGGGATTTTGACTGATTCACGCGGCGGCCTCCCTGCCGGCAACAGCCGGGTACGCGTGACCCAGCTTGACGCGGGCTTGCTC
>VFYY01000184.1 GCA_016871375.1 Acidimicrobiia bacterium | reverse complement strand
ATGGACAAAGACCGCAGACGAGATCCTCGACAAGATGCGACGGTTTGGTCTGCGTACTCAACAGGTGCATGCGCAGTGACCAGACTTTTGTCAGTAATCACCGATCCAGGGGACTAGCGCGGTTTCGACTTCTTCGTAGTGTCCGGCTTTAGCCGGACCACACACGGCGGTGCCGATCAACTTGGTCCGGCTAAAGCCCGACACTACGACGTTTCAGGACCACACACGGCGGTGCCGATCAACGTGGTCCGGCTAAAGCCGGACACTACGACGTTTCAGAAACCGCTCCTAGCGTATCCAGGAGCATGAACTCTGCCGCTCGAAACCGAGCGGATTCCTACGCAATCACAACCTTGATCACTAGTCTCTGCGAAGCCCCGACCACTCCAGCATCTGCGTCGTGAGGTCCATGGGGTACGAGATGCGGACGTCGGTGATCTTCCCGTTCGCGTCGGTGACCGGCGTCAGCTTCGGCATCACGAAGCCGGTGTAGGACGCGAGGTTGAGCGCGTCCACGCGCGTGACGATTTCGTCGCGCAGCGCCGGGTCGAAGTGGATGCCGTAGGTGTCGAAGAGCTTCGCGGCCGCGGCGGCGTCGCCCTCGGACTTGATGCGCTGCACGTCGGCGAGGAGGCGCCCGACGCCTTCGCGGAAGGCGGCCGTGTCGGTGACGAGGAGATAGTGCTTGCCGTCGCGCGTGCGCTCCTCGATCGCCTTCGTGTTGGCCATCAGCCACCGCACGACCATCTGGCGGTTGCGCATGTGGTCCTCCTCGATCTGCGTCCCCTCGCGCACGCGGCGGAGCTGCACCAGCGCGTTGCGCGTGTAGGCCTCGTACTCGGCGCGGACGACGTTCTCCTGCTCGGCGGCGGACGCGAAGATCCCGAGCTCGAGGAGCTTCGGATCCGGCATCCAGTAGAGCGCGATGAGGTCCGCACGGCCCTCCTCCAGCGCGGAGAAGTGCTCCTTGATGAGCGCCTGCGGAGTGCCGGCGAGCCCTTCCTTCTGCCGCCCGGACGCGTGCCCGATCACCTCGTGCATGTCGGTCGTGAGCTCGGCGCCGAGCCCCGAGAATTTCGCGGCGCGGTCGGCTTCCTCCGGCGACCACGAGAACTCGCTGCGCATCGAGGACGGCGTGGCGTTGTCGCCCGCGTCGCGGATGTTGGTCAGCGACACCGACTTGCTCCCGTACTGCTCGCGGATGCGCTGGTCGTTGGGCAGGTTGATGCCCACCGCGGACGTCGGCCCCGCGTCGCCGGTCTCCACCACGACGTCGATCGCGTTGGCGACGATGCCGGTGACGTTCGGCTTGCGGTAGGCGGCGTTCCACGGCATGCGGTCCTCGAACCACTGCGCGGACTCCGCCAGCGTGCGGATGCGCGCCGTCTTCTCCTGGTTCACGTAGAAGACGACGCCTTCCCACGAGCCCTTCACGCCGCGCGGGTCGAGGTAGACCTCGATGAAGCCGTTGATGGTGTCCACCGGCGACGCCTTGTCCTGCACCCAGGCGATGTCGTACTTCGCGCGGTCGGCGTCGCTTCCGGTGCGATACCACTGGACGAGCGCGCGCAGCGCGTGTGCCATCGGCGGCGTGGCGTGCGGGATGGCGGCCTCGAGGTGCTCGACGATTTCCGCGAGCTGCGGTCCGTACATGCCGCCGACCTTGTAGACCTCCTCGATCAGCTTCCCGTCGCGCTTCACGAGGCGCGAGTTGAGGCCGTTGCGCTCGGTGAAGCCTTTCAGATCCGCCATCGAGACGCCGGCGTACAGGTTGTTCGCGCTCGCCAGCAGGATGTCCTTGCCCGGCCCGGGCGTCTTGTTGGTGACGATCGGATCGACGTCCGGGTCGAAGAACATCGGCTGCAGCCGCGCGAGCATCGCCTCGAGCGACTCGCCCGGGCGCGTGGCGAAGGTCGCGCCGTTTCTCGCCGCCGCCTGCGCGGCCGCGAGGAACGCCTGCGGCGTGGTCGCCAGCACGAACTTGCGCGCGGTGAGGTTGTTGTACGGCCCGTTGTTGATCCAGAAGAGCTTCGTGTAGCGCTGGATCGCCGGCAGCGTCGCGGGATCGACGCCCTGCGGACGCGCGACGATCTGCTCGAGCACGCCGCGCATCTCGAGCGCGCTGCGGTGCTTCTGGTCGATGAAGATGTCCCGGCCCGCGATCGTCGCCTGGTAGAGGTGCCAGATGAGCAGCTTCTGATCGAGCGGCAGCGAGTCGAAGCCGTCCGCATAGAGCTGGACGACCGCCGCATCGTCCACGCGCTCGAGGAGGTACTTGCGCTCGGGGGCAGCGGTTGTCACCGACCCGTTCGTGGACGTCGCCGCGTCGTTCTCGCCACGCGTAGAACCCGAGCACGCGGCGACGAGGCTCGCGGCCAGAAAGAGTGCGATCAATCTGTGGTGATGCATCCTGTTAGCTTAAGACTTAAGGGTCAGATCCCAAATCCCAAATCCCAAATCCCAAATCCCAAACTGCTCGGGTGCGCGGCTGCCTACCGTTCGGGTGGTGGGCTGGCGTTACGGATGATCGTCGCGACGTTCTTCACAAGCTCGCATAGCGAGGCGACGAATCGGTTTCGAGTGTGCAGTTTTTGCGACATCCGGACGACGTCGCAGGCGAAGACGAAGAGACGCTCGCGGATTTCGTAGGGTTTTCGCGGTCTGGGTTCGTTGGTGTGACTCATATGAAAGCAGACGGCATGCCGGGAGGCTTTCAGCGCATTCACTTTGGGATTCGGGCTTTGGGATTTGGGCTTTGGGCTTTGGGATTTGACTGACTAAGATCCGACCCGTCTCATGGCTCAGGCGCATCGTCAGCTCGGAGGCACGCTCAGCGTGCTGACGCTGGTGTATGTCGTCGCCGGGCGGCTCGGTCTGTCGCTGGCGTTCGTCAACGAGAGCACGACCGCCGTGTGGCCGCCGACGGGCATCGCGCTCGCGGCGCTGCTGATCCTCGGGCTCGGCGTGTGGCCGGCGATCTTCCTGGGTGCCCTGATCGTGAACCTGACGACGTCGGGCGCGGTGCTGCCGTCGCTGCTGATCGCGACGGGCAACACCGCGGAGGCGCTGACCGGCGCGTGGCTCATCAGCCGCTACGCGGGCGGGCGCGCGGCGTTCGAGCGGCCGGCCGACGTCCTTCGTTTCCTGGTCGTCGCGGCCGGCGCCTGCGCGATGGCGGCGACGACGGGCGCCTTCACGCTGCGCGCGTTCGGGCTCGCGCCCGCCGGAGACTTCTTCCCGATCTGGCTGACGTGGTGGTTCGGCGACGGCGTGGGCGCGCTGGTCGTCACGCCGCTCGTGCTGCTGTGGATGCAGCCGTCCACGATCCGGTGGACGCCGTGGCGCGGCCTCGAAGCGATGCTGCTCGCATGCACGCTCGCCGGGGTCTGCCTGCTCGTGTTCGGCGACGTGCAGGGGCTGGGGAACTACCCGCTGCATTTCCTCGTCTATCCGCCGCTGCTGTGGGCGGCGTTCCGCTTCCGCCCGCGCGAGACGGCCACGGCCGTCGCCGTGCTGGCCGTCGTCGCCGTCATCGGCACGCTCGAGGGGTACGGGCCGTTCGCCGGCGGGCCGCCGAACGACTCGCTGCTGCTGCTCCAGTTCTTCATCGGCATGACGAGCGTGGTGATGATGGCGGTGGCGGCGGAGGTCCGCCTCGAGCAGCGCGTGGCCGAGCGCACCGAGGAGCTCGAGCGCGAGCACGCCCGCCTCGTCGAGGCGCGGCTCGTCTCCGACATCATGGACGTCTCGCGGATTACGCAGGGCGCGCTGCCGCTCGAGACCGGCCCGGTGGACCTCTCCGCCGTGCTCGAGGGCGCGCTCGACACCGTGCGCGCGTCCGCATCGGCCCGCGGCGTCACGCTGCACACCACCGTGTCGCCGGACGCGATGTCCCTGACGGGCGACGCGCGGCGTCTGCAGCAGGTCCTCTCGAACCTGCTCTCGAACGCGGTGAAGTGTGCGGACGAGGGCGGCCGCGTGGACGTGGACGTGACGCTCGACGGCGGCACCGTCGAGATCGCCGTCGCCGCCAACGGCCCCGGGATCGATGGGCTCGGCCTCGGTCTCGCCATCGCGCGCCACATCGTCGAGCAGCACGGCGGGACGATTGCCGCGGCCAACCGCCAGGGCCGCGGCGCCGTGTTCACCGTGCGCCTGCCCGCGGCGGTCGCGGCCGCCGCCAGGTAAGGAGGATCTCGTGCCGGACGTTTCGCTTGTCGCCGCGCTGGTGGCGACCGTGCTGGGATTCGTGCTGGGCGCGCTCTGGTACGGCCCGCTCTTCGGCAGGGCGTGGACGGCTGCGGTCGGCATCACGCCGGAGCAGATCCGCAGCGGCTTCAACCCCGTCAGGACCTACGGGACGACCTTCGTGCTCGGGTTCATCACGTCGTACGCCTTCGGCCTCTATCTCGGTCCCGATCCCGGCCGCGCGTTCGCCATCGTCACGGGCGCGGCGGCGGGCGTGTTCCTGGTTGCGACATCGCTCGCGACGAACTACCTTTTTGAGGGGCGCCGGGCGGCGCTCATCGCCATCAACGGCGGTTACCACGCAGTACGCTTCACCCTGATTGGCCTGAGCTTCGGACTCCTTGGATGAACAGACCGTCGCCTCCCGATCCCGCCGTCGTTCAGCACGTCTTTCAACTGATTTCCGGCTACATCGTGTCCGCCGCGCTCGGCGCGGTGGTGCGGCTCGGGGTCCCCGATCAGCTCGGCGCCGGCCCGACGTCGGCGGCCGACCTGGCGCGCGCCGTCGGCGCCGATGAAGACGCGCTCTTCCGTGCGATGCGCGCGCTCGCGATGGCGGGCGTGTTCGCGGAAACCGCGCCGCGCACCTTCGCGCTGACGCCGGCCGGCGAGCTCCTGCGCGGCGACGTGCCGTTCAGCGCGCGCGACATGGCGCTGTTCCTGCCCGACGACTTCCACTTCCGCATCTACGCGGAGATGCTGCAGGCCATCCAGACGGGCAAGGCGGTGGGCGAGAAGGTCGTCGGCATGCCGCTCTTCGAGTACCTGCAGAAGAACCCGGACCTGTCGGCGCGCTTCAACAACGCGATGACGAACTTCAGCGCCAGCGTGGCGCCGGCGGCGCTCGCGGCCTACGATTTCGGCGGCATCAACGTCCTCGTCGACGTCGCGGGCGGGCACGGGATGGTGCTCGGCTCGATTGTGCAGCGCTACCCGGGGATGCGTGGCATCCTGTTCGACATCGATCACGTCGTGGCCGGCGCGGGGCCGACGCTCGACGCGCTGGGCGTGCGCGACCGGGTGGAGACGAAGGCGGGTGATTTCTTCACGGGCGTGCCCGCCGGCGGCGACGCCTACATCATGAAGCACATCATCCACGACTGGGACGACGAGCGGTCGGGCGCGATCCTGCGCCACATCCGCGCGGCGCTCGAGGGGAAGCCGAACGGGCGGCTGATCCTGCTCGAGTCGGTCGTGAAGCCGGGCAACGAGCCGGATCTCAGCAAGCTGATCGATCTCGAGATGCTGCTGCTGCCGGGCGGCAAGGAACGGACCGAGGCGGAGTTCGCGGCGCTCTTTTCGGCAAACGGCTTCGAGCTGACGCGCGTGGTGCCCACCGAGTCACCGCTCTCCGTCATCGAAGCAAAGGTGAGGTGACGATGACCAGACAGACGATGCGTTCGGTCGCGGTGGGTGCGGCGCTCTTTGCCGCCGGGTTCGTGGTGCGGGACGCCATGCCGGCGGCGCCGGTCGTCCAGGCGCAGGGCACGAAGGTGTTCGAGCTGCGGACCTACACGTCGCCGGAAGGGAAGCTGCCGAACCTCCAGGCGCGGTTCCGCGACCACACGCGGCGGATCTTCGACAAGCACGGGATGCGGAGCATCGGCTACTGGGTGCCGCAGGACACGCCGAACACGCTCATCTACATCATTTCGCACGACAGCCGCGAGCAGGCGAAGCAGAACTGGGCGGCGTTCGGCAAGGATCCCGAGTGGCAGAAGGTCGCCCAGGAGTCGCAGGTGGACGGCAAGATCGTCGCGAAAGTGGATTCGGTGTTCATGACCGCGACGGACTACTCGGCGATCAAGTAGGTTGACCCACCGGGTCATCTTCATCGATCTGGCCCGCGCGCTCGCGGTGGTGATGATGGTCTACGGTCACACCGTGAGCGCGCTGCTGGCGCGCGAATACCGCGCCGGCCCGTGGTTCGACGCGTGGATGTTCCAGCGCGGCCTCACCTCCAGCCTCTTCCTCCTGCTCTCCGGCTTCGCCTTCGCCATCGCCACCACGCGCCACTGGCCGGCGCACGCGCGGGTCACGCCGGCGGTCTGGCGGCGGATACGGCGCTTCGGCCTCTTCATCCTGCTCGGCTACGCGCTGCACTTCCCCGGGGCGCACATCTGGGAGCTCCCGTACCTCACCGACGATCGCTGGCGATCGTTTTTCGCCGTGGACGTGCTGCAGCTCATAGGCGTCACGTTCATCGTCATCCAGCTCGTCGTCCTCGTGGTGCAGTCGCGCCGGGCGTTCATGGCGGTCGCGCTCGCGCTGGCGGCGCTCGTCGTCTGGGTGACGCCCGCGGTCTGGAGTGCGGAGTGGTGGAGGGGGATGCCGCTCGTCGTGGCGTCGTACTTCACACAGGCGCTCGGCTCCCAGTTCCCGCTCATTCCGTGGGCGGCGTTCGTCCTCGTCGGCGCGGGCGTGGGGCAGATCTACGCGCGCTGGGGCGCAGGGCATCTCGCGGCGTTCGCGCACGGGTTCATCGCGGCGGGTGTCGTGCTCGGCGCGTTCGCGCTGGTTGCCCTGGGCGGCATTCCCTCGGTGGTCGTGCTGCGGACGGGCATCTGCCTCGCGCTGCTCGGCGTCATTGCCCACGCCAGCCGCTTCATCAACCGCCTGCCGCACGTCTTCGGCGCGGTCGCGCAGGAGTCGCTGGTGATCTACTTCGTCCACCTGCTGATCGTCTACGGGTCGGCGTGGAACCGCGGGCTGGTGCAGATCTACGGGGAGACGCTGCAGCCGCTCGCGACGCTGGGCGTCGTGCTCGCCATGCTGGCGGCGATGGTGCTGCTGGCGTGGCAGTGGAACCGTCTCAAGCACGCGCATCCGCGCGCGGCGCGATGGGTGTCGACGGCGGTCGGCGCATGGCTCATGGTGAACCTTCTCTTTTGACCTTTGACCGTTGACCCTTGCCCTTGAGAATTCACACATGATCAAACACATCGTGTTCTGGAAGCTGCGGGACGATCTGCAGGGCGCTGCACGCGACGAGCGGCTGCATGCGATCAAAGAGGGATTCGAGAAACTGCAGGGCGTCATCCCCGGCCTGCGGCACATCGAGGTCGGCTTCGATTTTCTCAGGACCCCCGAGTCCGTCGACATCGTCCTCTACTCGGAGTTCGAGTCGCGCGAGGCGCTCGAGGGCTACGCGAACCATCCAGGCCATCTGGCCATGCTGCCCGTCGTTCGCGAAGTGCGGATCGAGCGTCGCTCCGGTGATTACGAGGTACGCTAGTACCCCGGAAACGAAATAGCTGGAAATAGAACGCGCATTGTGATCTAAAAGGGGCATGCCAAAGACTGGACGCCCCAAGAAAGCCTTGGTCCTGACCGATGACGAGCGGAACGCGTTGGT
>VFYY01000183.1 GCA_016871375.1 Acidimicrobiia bacterium | reverse complement strand
CGCCCGTGGCCCGGCATCCCGCGCACCGCCGACGGAAAGCCGCACCTCAGCGCACCGGCGCCGCGCGCGCCCGACGGCAGGCCGGACCTCACGGGCGTCTGGGACCCCGGACTGATTGCCGGCCGTCCAGCGCCGGCGGATCTGCAGCCGTGGATCCTCGAGCTCGCCCGCAAGCATCAGCAGGAGTACTACCGCCAGCGTCCCAACTACCAGTGCCGGCCGAGCGGACCCGAAGCCGAGCGCGGATATGGCGACGGATGGAAGCGCATCGTCCAGACGCCCGCGTTGATCGCGATCCTCAATGACGACCTGTCGTATCGCGTGATCCACATGGACGGCCGCCGGCTGGAAGCCGACCCCGCTCCGAGCTGGATGGGATATTCGGTCGGCCGGTGGGAGGGCGACACGCTCGTCGTGGAGAGCAACGGCTACAACGAGAAGGTGTGGACCAGCCGGTATGGAGTGTCACATTCGGACCAGCTGCGAATCACCGAGCGGTACCGGCGAACCAGCTTCGGCAGCATGCAGCTGGAAGTGATCTACGAGGACCCGGGCGCGTTCGTGAAGCCGTGGGGCTTTACGGCAACGATGAAGCTGACCGCCGATACCGAAATGCTGGAGGAGGTCTGCGAACGCACCAGCGACCACTGGGTCCCGCTGTCTGATGCCGCCACGGCGACGGTGAAGATTCCGCGCGAGGTGCTCGCGCGCTACGTGGGCGTCTACAAGGGCCGCTACGGGGGTGGCGAGCGGACGTACGAAGTGTCGCTCTCCGGCGATCAGTTGATTGCGAAGATCCTGGGCGAGAAGATCGAAGGCGGCCTCGCCGCCGCCGGCCTCGAGGACGGCGCGGCGCGGCCGCTGGTGCCGATCTCGCCGACGACGTTCGAAGGCCTCGGACTCGCCTATCAGTTCGAGATTGGCGACGCGGGCCCGGCCACGGCCCTCATCGTGATCCACATCTCAGGTCCCTATCGATTCGCGCGCCAGCCGTAGGGTGCCCCTTTACGGGGCGCCGGCTTCGAGGGACGATCCGAGGAAGAAATTGCGGCCGTCCGCGAACGTGACTTTCTGGCCGTTGGCCTTCGCCGTGCCGTCCTTGGCCCGGTAGCCCTCAATCACGACCTCGACGCCGATCGGGAAATCGGTTCTGCGGAGTCCCCGCCGCAGCAGGCCGTTCGGGGCGCCGGCTTCGATGCCCCAGTTCACGACCTTGCCGTCCTCGCCCGTGACGTCGATGTAGATCCATCCATGGGGATTGATCCACTCCATCTTCGTCAGCGTGCCGCGCAGCTTCACGGGCTTGGTCGCGTCGAACTCCGCTGTAAAGGAGTGATGGGCGGCGACCGATCCCGCCGCCGCGAACAGTCCGGCCGCGACGAGTACGAGTCTCATTTGGTGGGGCGATTCGGCCCCTGCGACAGCGTCCGCACCTTGTAGACCGTCCCTGACCCGACGATGTAGAGCGTCCTGCGATCCGGCCCGCCGAAGGCGAGGTTCTGCGGCTTGCGGATGTTGTCGGTCTCGGCGTTCCACTGGACGGGCATCACGCCGAGCAGCTCGCCGCGCGGGCTGAAGACTTCCACGCCGGCGTTGGTCGCCGCATACACGCGTCCTTCGCTGTCCACCGCCATCCCGTCCGCGCCGTTGTCTTCGTCCCACGACGGGTCCTTGTGCCCCGGGATGCGCACGCTCTTGTAGCGCGCGAAATTGCGCCGGTTGGAAATGCTCCCGTCGGCCGCCACGTCGAACGCCAGCATGTACACGCCGTCCTTGTTGTGGACGTACAGTGTTTTCTCGTCGGGACTCAACACCACGCCGTTCGGCCTCGGCACCTCGTCAATGATCCTGCTGACGCGTCCGCCGGGCGGCAGGTAGTAGATGCCCTGCGTGTCCGTGAAGTACACGCCTCCGCGCTTGTCGAGCGCCATGTCGTTCAGCGCATCGAACGGCTTGCCCTGGTAGTTGTCGACGAGCGTGGCGACCTTGTCGGCGGGATACAGCACGCCGATCCGTTCCATGCCCTTGCCGCGCTGCGCCGAAATGAGGCGTCCCTGCCCATCCCATCCCATGCCGTTGGTCTGGTTGGAATTGTCGATGAAGGTCGTGACGTTGCCCGACGCGTCCACCTTGAGGATGGTGTTCGGGCCGCTGACCAGCATGCTGCCGTCGGCCATGGCGACAGGACCTTCGGTCCGTCCGAGTCCGCCCTTGACGAGCTCGATCTTCGTCCCCGCGGCCACGACGCCAGGGATCGCGGGAGCATCGAAGCTCGCGGGCGGCGGCGGGGCTGCCGCGCCACCGCCACGCTGCGCGAATGCCGGCGAGCTGATGATCACGCCCACAACGACGAGGCAGATTCGTTTCATACGGCGTCTTATATCACCGCTGCGGCAGCCGCTCCAGCGTGCCGTAGTAGACGCTGGCGCCCACGATGTGGCCGTCCATTGCCTGCATGACGGCCTCGCGCGTGGCGTTCGCGGGCAGCGGCAACATCTGGTCGAGCGCGTAGAGCTTGAACTGGTAGTGAATCGGCCCCGCGCCGGCCGGGGCGCACGGCGGGTCGTACCCCATGATGCCGTCGTCGCTCGGCAACTGGCGGCTGCCGTCCGGCAGCTCCGCGCCGCGCGGCTGCCCTTCCGCGAGCTGCGCCGTGCCGGCCGGGATGTTCCAGCGGCCCCAGAAAAACGCCACCGTATGGCTCCCCTTGCGATGGTTCTCCGGCCCCGTGAGGATGACCGCGAAGCTCCTGGCGGTCGCGGGCGCGTTGGCCCATCGCAGCGCCGGCGTGATCGCCTTCTCTATCCCGCCATCCGCATAACACGTGAACGGCAGCGGGATCGGGCCGGCGTCGCTGAAACTGGGGATCGTCAACCGGAGCCGCGGAGTCTGCGGCCCTCGCTGCGCGCCGGCGGCCGCGCTGCCCAACACGAGCATCACCACGACGAGGCATCGTACGCGCATGAGTCCCTCTCTATTCGCTGCCAAGATACGGCAGGTAGCGGCCGAGGAAGATGACACCGACCCAGAGGCAGATCGAGCCCGCGGCAATGATCCTTCCCGCCAGCGGCGCGCGCTCCTCGTCCCGCGCTGGAAACAGCGGGTAGAGCAAGGTGGCGCCCGCGACGAGCATCAGACCGATCTTCCAGACGAACGCCGGGTTCCGCGTGTACTGCTCCGGCGCGGCCAGGAAGAACAGCATACCGGTCACGATGTTCAGGGCCAGTCCTGCCATGGCCCATGGCAGGAGCCCGTTGACGTCCACCCTGATGAATCCCAGGAGCCGCAGGTTGACGAGCAGCACGACGCCAAAGAGCACGCACAAACCGACGAAGTGGAAGACCTCGCAGATCGGCCACACCCACGGGTTGTCGAGAATGAACGCCGCGCCGACCGCCGCGGTGCGCGGCCACCCTGGTACGGGCGCGGCGGCTCCTTCGGCCAGGATTTCCGGGTGGCGGATGTGACCGCCGATGTTCGCCGCGCTGGCCATCAGCCCGAACGTCACGATCGCGAGAACCAGGACCGTCGTCTCGTGCCACCGGCGGAACCGCCACAGCGCCGTCCAGGCGATGAAGCCCATGATCTCCATGACGATCAGCGCGAGCAGCGCCGCGTCCTGATGCGCCGCCATCACCTGCTGCGTCGCATCGGGCTGATCCTGAAGCGCCACCTGCGCAGCGCCGCCGGTCAGATACGCGGGGATGGCCGCCAGCGCGAGGAGATAGAACGCCACGAAGCTGGCCTGCTTCACGTCCCTGCTCTTCTGCAGCAGCGCCGCCGCCAGCAGGCCGACGGCGATGCCCAGGCCGACGGTCGGAAAGTGATTCAGCAGGAGATGGAGGTGCGCCAGGTTCACGAGACGAATTCCGCGATGTAGGCCATGAGGCGGCCCGCGCTCAGCGCGCCGAACCAGCAGGCGAGCGACACCGCCGCCAGAATTCTGCCGCGCTGCTGACCCCGAAAGACGCGCGTCCGCATGACGGCAAGCGTCGTGACCGCGAGCAGCACGAACACCAGCTTCACCCAGAACGCGGGGTTCGACGCATGTTTGGTGGCGTCGGAGATGAACAGCAGCACGCCGGTCGTCGCGGTCAGGGCGAGCCCGGCCCACATCAACGGGAACACCCGCTCGAGCGAGGCGAGCGGAATGCGCGGTGCGAAGCCGAGGAGCCGGAAGTCGATGGCGGAACTGAGCCCGGCGAGCGTGCTCAGGCCGAGGGTGTGAAGAAAGAGGACGAGGGGGTACCCGTAGAGTACCCCCGATTCACGTATCCAGGTGGCGACGCCGCTCTGTTCGATGACTACGAGCCCGCTCTCCACGCCAATTGGGCTTCGTAGCAGCCGAGAAGAATCCGGTTGTAGCGCGCGACGGCGTCCCTGCTCACAAAGGGATGCGGCTCGCCCTTGAGCATCTCGCCGGCCTCGGCGCCGGCCGAGTGATCCGGGTTGGCCATGCGCCAGTACCGCATCTTCTCGACCATGTTGGCGTGGCTCAACGTCGGCGACAGCACCACGTCCACGCCGGCCTTGGTTCCCACGTCGATGAACCGCTTCAGCGAGTCCACGTGCGTGCGCATCATCGTCCGGCCGTCCGGGTAGTACTGCACGCCCTGCCGCCCGATGCTCGGATCGGTGCCGCCCCAGATCGCGGCGACGTGCCGCTCGTTGTCGGAGGCCACGCTGTTCCGGTTGGTGAGCCCCTCGACGATCAGCGACAGCGTCCCTGGCGTGTGGCCCGGCGTGATGTACGCCGTCACGGTCACGCTGCCCAGCGTGAACTTCTGGCCGTCGGTGACGACCAGGTCGCGCCGGGGCTTGAACTGCGCCGGCGAGTTGTCCCTGGCCACGACATCCCAGTCCGCCGCGGACATGGCCACGCGCGCCTTCGGGTACTCGTCCTGCAGGCCCTTGGCTCCCCAGTAACGGTCGTCATGGGCGTGCGTGACGATGATGTAGCGGATGTCGTTCGGATCGAGACCGAAGTTCAGGAGGCCGAGCACCAGCTCCTTGCTCGAGTAGTGGAAGTTCGTGTCGATGACGATGATGCCGTCGGGCGAGCTGACGGCCCAGACGCCGGCCGTCTTCGTCCCGATGAAGTGGAGGTTGTCGAAGATCTCCACCGGCCACGTGAACCATTCCTTGCGCGGCACGACGGCCGAGCGATCGTTGGTCCGCATCGCGTCCGGCAGCGTCGGCTGCGTGCAGACCTGGTCGAACAGCGCCTTGAAGGTTTCGTACGGCCTGAGCTTGCTCGCGGCCCGCGGCGCCACGGCGGCCCTGGCCGCATCGACGTGCACCTTGGCCGCGGCGGCCTGCGCGTGCAGGTCCATGGCCAGCGAGCCGGCCGCGAGCACAACGCCACAGAGCGACAGCAGGAAGCGCGTCATCAGCGTCTCTCCTTCACGGCCTACCGCGCGTCCGGATATTTCTTGACGGGGTACGCGAACTCCTGCTCGCGGCGCGCGCTGTCGGCGTCGCACTGCCGCCACCCCTGGCGAGGCCCGTTGGCCCCGGCCTTGTTGAACATGAAGGCGTAGACGAACGGCCTGGTCAGGAAGGTCGGATCGTCCAGCGTGATGATCAACCGCATGCTGTTGTCGTCGATGAGCCGATAGCGCTCCGTGACCTTCTTCCGGACGGAAGAGGCCATGTGCATGTGGTCTTCCAGTCCGTCAGGATCGAACGTGAAATGGTCGGTCTCGATGATCAGATCGTTGCCGTCGAAGCGCCCTCGCGACAGACCGTGCTGAAAGAGCTCTCCGGGCAGCGGCGTCGGACCGGCCTGGTTCATCCACACCGTGCGCGTCAGGTGCCACGGGTTGCTCGGATGCTCGGTGATCAGCCGCCCCGGGTACGCGGAGATGAACAAGTTCTCCGCCAGCACGGCGGGAAACGCAATCTGCGCGCAGTCGGCCTGGGTCGGCGACTGCAGTTGATCCACGTACTTCATCCACGCTTCGCCGCGTGAGTTCAGCGGCAGCCGGCCCACCGGCATCGTGCAGTTCACCAGCTTCTCGCCGTTTTCCCCCACCCGTCCGCCGCAGTTGCCCCGATCCTGACCGTCAGGACCGGAAATCCCGGGATCCCACTGCCCCAGGAACGGGAAGATCTTGTCGAATTCCTCGTCGGTCTGGGCCGCGGCCTGGCTCGCCGCCAGCATGAGCGCGGCGAATGCGAGCGCAGTGACACACGTCGCGTGTCGAGTACCTGTCATGACCGTCTCCCCTTGTTTACTGGACCGGAGGACCACCGGGGCAGCCGCCAAGGCACACGACCCTGCCGCCGTCCAGCAACGTCACCACGCCGGCGGCCATGGCCGTTCCGCCTTCTCTCCGCGTCGGGTTGCCTTCGACGGTGACCCTCTTGCCGATGAAGTCTTCCGGCTTCCAGCCTTCGCGTCTCGCGTTGACGGCGCCTGTCCTGGCGGTGATACGCCAGGCCACGGGCTTGCCGCTCGCGTCCGGCACGTCCACCATCATTTCGGAATGCGGACTCACCAGCCTGAAGGATGTCACCACGCCCTCGATCTTCACGGTCTTGGACATGTCGAAGAACGTGTTGAACGAGTGGTGAGCGTCGGCCGGCACCGTGAAAAAGGCCGCTGCGACAGCCACCGCTGCCGCCAATGAACGCAGCTTCATGACCTTACGCTCCTTTGGAGCGCATGATATAAGGTATCGCCCATGAAGACCAGCTTGCCGCTCGTCATCCTGGTGCTGCTGCCGCTCCCTCAACAGGCCCTTGCGCAAGGCGATGCCGAGAGGGGCAAGACGCTGTGGCTGAAGACCGAGCACGTCGAGTGCCGCGAGTGCCACGGCGACAACGGCGAAGGCCACTTCGGACCCGACCTCGCCGGCCGCAACCTCACGCGCCCGCAGTTCATCCAGGCCGTGCGGAAGCCGTGGGGCATCATGCCGGCCTACGCCGAGTCGCAGATCAGCGACCGCGAGCTGGACGATCTGATGGCGCTCTTCCGCACGCTGCCGGCCGTCCCGCAACCGGGCGCGTGGAGGCGTCAGGTGCCGGCCAACGCGTCACGCGGGCTGGCGGCCGCGACGACGACCGGCTGCACGCAGTGCCACGCCCCGGCCTTCAACAACGGACGCGGCGTCATGGGCGCGATCGGTGCGGACTTCGAGTGGTTCAAGGGGATTGTCTACGACCACCCCGCGGCGTATCCGCCGACGCAGGCGATGCTTGGCGAGAAGCCGTTCGAGCGCCTCGCGATGGGAAGTTTCTCACCGGCTCGCGTGCCCGAATCGATGCTGCAGGACATCTGGGGCTACATCACCGATCTGGGCTTCCGTGCCCGCATGCGCGGGCAGCTCAGCGCCGGGACGCGGTCCGCCAACGGCGTGACGTACAGGCTCGACGTGGAGAACACGGGCGTCGCCGGCAAGGGACTGACGGCCGAGGACGTGACCGTGAACGTCGTGGTCCCGGCCGGGGCGACGGTGGTGGCCACGACGGGCGCCGGCTATCAGGGCGTGCGCCGCGATGATCAGTTGAAGGGCGACGTGGCCGTGTGGACGGTCGCGCGCATGGCGCCCAAGGATCGGCAGTCGTACACGCTGACCCTGTCGCAGGCTGGAACCACGGGGAACAACGTCAGAGGCAACATCCGCTGGATGAAGCCCGCGGTC
>VFYY01000182.1 GCA_016871375.1 Acidimicrobiia bacterium | reverse complement strand
CTCGGTCGTGGCGTTCGATCGCCGACGCGACACCTCCGCGGCCATCGCCGGGAGCGGCGACCGGCAGCGTGAGCGCGCAGCACGAGAGAATATGACTTTCACCGCGATTACTCGGACGGACTCCTAGCGCTAAACTGTCACCCGGCAGCGAGATGCAGTCGAGGCGAGGATTTATTCGGATGGCGGCAGCGACGCTGATATGGGTCGGCGCGGCGTCCTCGGGGCGCACCCGCGCTCAAGTTACCGGACCCATCGTCGCCACCAGACTGGCCGATCGGTACCTCCTGTTGACCGGTGCTGGCTGCAACGTCCTGATGGTGACAGGACCCGACGGCGTGCTGCTGGTGGACGGCGGTACAGCCGAGCGGTCGCCCGAGCTGCTGCAGGCGGTGGCCGCGCAGGCGAACGGCGCGCGCGTGCAGGCGCTGATCAACACGCACTGGCACGTGGAGCACACCGGCTCCAACGAGGCGCTCGGCCGCACGGGCGCGGCGATCATCGCCCACGAGAACACGAAGCTCTGGATGGGCGCCGAGATCGCCGTGAAGTGGCAGAACCGCACGTACGCGCCGCGGCCGAAAGAGGCGCGCCCGACCAGGACGTTCTACGGCAAGGAGACGCTCACCGTCGGCGGCGAGCGCGTCGAGCTCGGGCACCTGGGCCAGGCGCACACCGACGGCGACATCTACGCGTTCTTCCCCGGGCCGAACATCCTGATGACCGGCGACGTGTTCTCGGTAGGCCGATACCCGATCCTCGACTACTCCACGCACGGCTGGATCGGCGGCTTGTCGGACGCGAGCCGGACGCTGCTCGCGCTGACCAACGCGCAGACGCGCGTGATTCCCGGCACGGGCCCCGTGCAGACGCAGGCCGACCTGCAGGCGCAGGCGGACATGGTCGCCACGATGCGGACGCGGCTCGTGGAGCTGATGCGCAAGGGGATGGGCGTGAAGGACATGCTCGCCGCCGCGCCGACCAAGGAGTTCGACGCGCGCTGGGGTGACCCGACGCTCTTCATCACCAACGCGTACCCGGGCCTCTGGGGCCACGTGCGCGAGCTGGGCGGGATTGTATGAAGCGGGTCTGCTTCATCGCGGCGACGCTCGCCTTTGTCGTCGCCGCGCTTCAGGCTCGTGCGCCTGAGGTGCCTGGGGTGCCTAAGGTGCCTGGGGCGCCTGGGGTGCAAGCCCAATCGAACCGAGCGTTACTCGACAAGTACTGCATTGGCTGCCACAACGAGCGCGCAAAAGTTGCCGAACTCACGCTCGACACGATGGATCCGGCGAATCCAGCTGCTCACGCCGAGCAGTGGGAGAAAGTCGTCCGCAAGCTGCGCGGCCGGTTGATGCCGCCGCCCAACATGCCCCAGCCCGACGGCGCGGCCATCGACGCGTTCGTCGCCGCGCTGGAAACGTCGCTCGATCGCGCGGCGGCCGCGGCGCCCAATCCCGGCCGCGTGAGCCTGCACCGGTTGAACCGCGCCGAGTACGCCAACTCGGTCCGCGCGCTCTTCGGCATCGACGTGGACGCGAAGGCGCTGCTGCCCGCCGACGACATCAGCGGCGGCTTCGACAACATCGCCAGCGTGCTGACCGTGTCCCCGTCGTTCCTCGAGCAGTACGTCGGCGCCGCGCGCGTCGTGGCCGGCCTCGCGGTCGGCGACCCGCCGGCGGCCACGCCGGTGACGACGCTGCTGCGCGGCAACGGAGAACCGCCGGCGCCCGGCCCGGGCGGACTGCCGCTCGGCACCCAGGGCGGCGCGCTCGTGGAGCACTTCTTCCCCGTGGACGGCGAGTACGAGCTTCGCGTCGCGGCGAACGCGATCGCCTTCCTCGACGGCGCGCGCGTCGGGCCCGGCGCCCGCGTGCCGGTGACAGCGGGCACGCACAAGGTGGGCGTGGCCCTGCCGGCGCGCAGCCTCGTCGAGAACGAACAGATGCTCCACGGCTTCATCCCGGGGCTGCCCGCGCAGAACTACGGGACGTTCGGGCCGCAGCGCGGCCCCGGCATCGTGCCGCCCGGCGCGATTGAAGTGAACGGGCCGTTCAATCCCGCCGTCGCGCCGCTCGACACGCCCGCGCGGCAGAAGCTGTTGGTCTGCCGGCCCGCGCAAAGCGCGGGTCGCCCCGAGCGTGTCGAGGGGCCTGCAACCCCATCGGAAATCGCCTGCGCCACCCGGATCCTCTCCGCCGTCGCGCGCCGCGCGTTCCGCCGCCCGGTCACCGACGCGGACATGGCCGCGCCGCTCGCCTTCTTCAAGGACGGCCGCGCGACCGGCGACTTCGAGGACGGCATCCGCGTGGGCCTGATGGCCATCCTCGCGAGCCCCAAGTTCCTGTATCGCGCCGAGCTGCCGCCGGCGCGCGTCCCGGCAAGCGGCGTCTATCCGATCGGCGACCTCGAGCTGGCGTCGCGCCTGTCCTTCTTCTTCTGGAGCCAAATCCCCGACGACGAGCTGCTGGAGCTGGCGGTGAAGGGACGGCTGAGCGATCCGGCGGTGCTCGAGCGGCAGGTGCGCCGCATGCTCGCGGATCCGCGGTCGAAGGCGCTCGTCACCAACTTCGCCGGCCAGTGGCTCACCGTGCGCGCCCTCGACAGCGCCGAGCCCGACGCGGTGCTCTTCCCCGCGTTCTCGGCGGACCTGCGCGACGCGTTCCGCCGCGAGATGGAGCTCTTCGTGGACAGCATCTTCCGCGAGGACCGGAGCGTCGTGGATCTGCTCACCGCGGACTACACGTTCGTCAACGAGCGCCTGGCGCGCCACTACGGCATGGCCGGCATCGTCGGGCCGCAGTTCCGGCGCGTGCCGCTCGTGGACTCGCACCGCCACGGCCTGCTCGGCAAGGGCGCCGTGCTGATGGTCACCTCCTATCCGAACCGGACGTCCGTCGTGCTGCGCGGCGCGTGGATCCTGGAGAACATCCTCGGCACGCCGCCGGCGGCGCCGCCGCCCGACGTCGAGGCGTTTCCTGAGAACACGGAGGGCAAGAAAGCCCGCACGGTGCGCGCCATCATGGAGGAGCACCGGAAGAACCCGACGTGCAACGCCTGCCACGGCGTCATCGATCCGCTGGGCTTCGCGCTCGAGAACTTCGACGCCATCGGCAGCTGGCGGGCGAAGGACCGCTGGGCGGGCGACGCCATCGACACGTCAGGACGGCTCGTGGACGGCACCGCGCTGGCGGGGCCCGACGACCTGCGGCGGGCGCTGACCCGGCGTCCCGGCCAGTTCGTGCAGACGTTCACGGAAAAGCTCATGATGTATGCGCTCGGCCGGAGCGTCGAGCACCACGACATGCCCACGGTGCGCGCCATCGTCCGCGACGCGGCGCGGGACAACTACCGGTTCTCGTCGATCGTGCTCGGGATCGTGAAGAGTGCGCCGTTCCGCACGGCGAAGGCCATTTCGGAGAACTGACATGTTCATCACCCGAAGCCACCTGTCACGCCGCACGTTCCTGCGAGGCGCGGGCGTCGCGCTCGGCCTGCCGCTGCTGGACGCGATGATTCCGGCGGCCACCGCGCTGGCGCAGACGGCCGCCGCGCCGAAGCCGCGCCTCGGGTTCATCTACTTCCCGCACGGCGCCATCATGGACCGCTGGACGCCGGCGCAGGAGGGCGCGACCTTCGAGCTGTCGCCGATCCTCAAGCCGCTGGAGCCGTTCAAGAAGCAGCTCACGATCGTGAGCGGGCTCGAGAACAAGGCCGCGATTGCCCCGCCCGTGCACGCGCTCAGCCCGGGCACGTGGTTGAGCGGCGTCGCGCCGCGCAAGACGCAGGAGCCGTGGGGCGGCGTCACGATCGACCAGATGGCCGCGCGGCACCTCGGGCAGGACACGCCGTTTCCGTCGCTGGAGATCGCGGTCGAGGGGCGCGGCGGCGGCGGGTCGTGCGATCGCGAGTACGGCTGCAGCTACTCCGGCACGATCTCGTTCCGGACGCCGTCCACCCCGCTCCCCATGGAAACGGATCCGCGCAAGCTGTTCCAGCGGCTCTTCGGCCAGGGCGACACGCCGCAGGAGCGCGCGACGATCGCGCGTCAGAACGCGAGCCTGCTCGACCTCGTGCAGGCGGAAGCGGCGGAGCTGCAGCGCCGCGTCGGCGCGAGCGACCGCGCGATGCTGAACGACTACCTCGAGAGCGTGCGCGAGATCGAGCGGCGCGTGCAGACGATGGCAGAGCGCGACCTGTCGTCGCTCGACCTGCCCGACGCGCCGACCGGCGCGCCGCCGGCCTTCGACGCCTACATCAACCTGATGTTCGACATGGTGGCGCTGGCGTTCCAGGCCAACCTGACGCGCGTGTTCAGCTTCATGATGGCGGCCGAGGTCAGCAACCTGACCTACAACCAGATCGGCGTGCCCGACGCGTTCCACCCGATCTCGCACCACGCGAACGACCGGACGAAGATCGACAAGCTGGCGCGGATCCAGACCTACAACACGCAGATCATGGCGAAGTTCGCCGGCAAGCTCGCGGCGCTGCGCGACGGCGAGCGGTCGATGCTCGACAACGCGATCCTGTTCTACGGCAGCAACATGAGCAACAGCAACGCGCACAACCACTTCCCGCTTCCCTCGGCGCTCATCGGCGGCGGCGCGGGGACGATCAAGGGCAACCAGCATCTCAAGTACCCGGACCAGACGCCGCTCTCGAACCTGCTCCTGACCATCGCGCAGCGCGCGGGCATCCCGGCCGAGAAGGTCGGCGACGATGGAACGATGGCGTTCTCCGAGGTCTAGCGTGCGCACGGGGATCCTCGGGGCCGTCTTTGCGCTGGCGAGCACGATGGCGCTCGCGCAGGACGCCACGCCTCTGCTCTGGGCCGTTCACAACGGCGACGTCGCGGACGTCGAACGGCTGATTCGCGCCGGCGCGAACGTCAACGCGAAGAACGAGTTCGGCGCGACGCCGATGTCGGAGGCCGCGCTCGCGGGCAATACCGCGATCATCGAGCGCCTGCTGAAAGCGGGCGCGAATCCCGACTCGCCAGGCGCCGACGGCCAGACGGCGCTGATGGTCATCGCGCGCACGCCGAACGTCGCGGCCGCGCGTCTCCTGCTCGCGGCGGGCGCGAACGTGAACGCCGCCGAAACGCAGCGGAAGCAGACAGCCGTGATGTGGGCGGCGGCGCAGAGCCAGGCGGCGATGGTCAGGGAGCTCGTCGCGCGCGGCGCCGACGTCAATGCCATCTCGCTGGTCAACGACATCGCTTCACAGGTAAGTCCGGAGCCGCGAGCGCTCTACAGGTCGTACGGCGGGCTGACCGCGCTGCTCTACGCCACGCGCGAAGGCTGCCTGGACTGCGTCAAGGCGCTCGTCGAGGGCGGGGCGAAGATCGACCTCGCCGACCCCGAAGGCGTGACGCCGCTCATCACCGCGATCTGGAACATGCGGTTCGACACGGCTGCGTATCTCATCGCGGCCGGCGCGAACGTGGACAAATGGGACTGGTGGGGCCGCAGCCCGCTGTACTGCGCGGTGGACGTCAACACGCTGCCGCGCGGCGGCCGCCCCGACGCGCCCTCGCTGGACGAGACGACCAGCCTGGACGTCATCCGGATGCTGCTCGAGAAGGGCGCCAACCCGAACCTGCAGTTGAAGCTCCTGCCGCCCTTCCGCAACATCGGCGCCGACCGCGGCGTCGATCAGATGTTGACGATCGGCGCCACCCCGCTCCTGCGCGCGGCCAAGGCGCTCGACGCACCCGCGGTGGAGCTGCTGCTCAGGCACGGCGCCAACCCCAATCTCGGCAACGTCCGCAACACGACGCCGGTCATGGCCGCCGCGGGGCTCGGATCGGTGGACGCCGACACGCGCGGCGTCTACACCACGGAAGACACACCGCAGCGCTCGGTCGCCACGCTCGACCTCCTCATCAAGGCCGGCGGCGACATCCACCTCGTTGACTTCCGCGGCCAGACGCCGCTGCACGGCGCCGCCTTCTGGGGCTGGAACGCGGCCGTGCAGTTCCTCGTGGACAAGGGCGCGACGCTCGACGCGAAGGATCTCAAGGGCATGACGCCGATCGACTCCGCGCTCGGCCGCGCCGGCGGCAACAGCCGCGGCGGCCAGCGCATCGACGTCCACGAAGACACCGCGGAGCTCCTGCGCTCCCTCATCGCGAAATCCGCGACGCGTTAAGGCCCTGGTTGGGATGTAGGGGCCGGCCTTCAGGCCGGCCCTTGCTGCGTGCGTAGTGTCCGGCTTCAGCCGAACGACACAGACGTATGTGGGGGCCGGCTTTAGCCGGCTCGAACGCGCGTCCGCGACCGTTCGCTCGGCGCTCCGGTCGGTCGCCACGCCACCCCACGGCGCAGGCGCCGTGGGGGCCCCGGCCTGAACGAGCCCTCCGCCTGGCGGCCGATCCATCCGCGCATGGTCGCGGGCACGACGGCTGCCGCCGTCGTGTACCCGCTCAACCTGCACGGCTCCCCACGCTGCGGGCTCGTTCTACCTACTGTCGTTTGTCACGGCGCCGACAGTCGCGCCTCCGCGAATCGCCCGCGGCCGCGCTGCGGACGTAGTGTCCGGCCTTAGCCGGACCACCACGACGTACGTGGGGGCCGGCTTCAGCCGGCCAGAAGGCGTATTACGATGCGACCGATGGGCAGTGATACCAGAGTGGTCTATTCCACGGCCACGAGCGGCAAGTGCCCGACGTGCGGCTGGCCGCAGCGCGACTGCAAGTGCAGCAGCCAGTTCAAGAAGGACGAGGCGGTCCCGACGAAGCTGACCCCGAAGCTGCGGATGGAGAAGAAAGGGCGCGGCGGCAAGGCCGTGACCGTCGTCTACGACCTGCCCGACAACCAGGCGTTCCTGAAGGAGCTGTCGCAGGAGCTGAAGCGCGCGTGCGGCGCCGGCGGCTCAGTGATCGAGGGCGGCGTGGAGATCCAGGGCGACCTCCGCGACCGCGTCCGCGAGATCCTGCAGAAGAAGGGCTACGCCGTCAAAGGATAGCGTCGTTGTTGTCCGTGAATACGCCTACGATCCGCTGTCCGACTGTCAATGCGTCGTGCCGCGCGTCATAATTCGGGCCGACGGGCGGGTTTTTCGGGGCGAGACCCATGCGGGAAGGACGCCTGACCGAACGCCCGCTGGTTGGTGTTAGGATCCGACCGATCAAGGGTCGTCAAATCGGAAATGTCGGATGAGAAAGCCTTGTCTGGCGCCGTCGTCGCTATCTGCTTGTCGTTGAGCGCCACGGCGCAGGACGCCGCGTCGGTCATCGACGGGGCCGCGTGCGCGATGGGAACCGCCAGCCTTCAGTCGATCGAGTACTCCGGCACGGGGACGAACAACTCGCTGGGCCAGGCCCAGACGCCCGGCGGCCCGTGGCCGCGATTCAGGGTCACGAAGTACGTCGGGTCGATCAACTTCACCGGCCCGGTGATGCGCACCGAAGTCATCCGCATCGACAACGAGCGTCCGCCGCGCGGCGGCGGCGCCGGCCCCTTCAATCCACAGACGGGGCAGGGCGGCATCCGGCCGATCCCTGGCGACATCATCCAGAACCAGACGCTCGACGACCGCACTGAGAATGGCGCGCTCAACATCTGGCTCACGCCGCACGGCTTCCTCAAGGGCGCGGCCGCGAACGCCGCAACCGCGAAGGTATCCACAACGCGCGGCCGCCGCACCGTGTCCTTCACCGCGTTCGGGAAGTACACGATTACCGGCACCATCAACGAGCAGAATCTCGTTGAGCGCGTGGAGACGCACATCTACAACAACTTCACCGGCGACACGCTCGTCGAAGGCCTCT
>VFYY01000181.1 GCA_016871375.1 Acidimicrobiia bacterium | reverse complement strand
CCACCCCTTGTCGGCCGCCACCTTCGTCAGCGCCGCCGTCAGGGTCGTCTTGCCGTGGTCAATGTGCCCGATCGTGCCGACGTTGACGTGCGGTTTCGAACGATCGAATTTCTCTTTGGCCATATCTCTTGTGCGCTCTCTACTGTGGAGCCGATGACCAGGATTGAACTGGTGACCTCGTCCTTACCAAGGACGCGCTCTGCCAACTGAGCTACATCGGCTCAATCTGTCGTCGGCGGCGAGGCGAAGTCTGGAGCGGGAGACGGGGATCGAACCCGCGACCAACAGCTTGGAAGGCTGTGACTCTACCACTGAGTTACTCCCGCCTGCGCGTCTCGCGATCGCCCGCTCGCCGCTTCGGCGAGGCAGGCCCGCGCGCCGTTCACCTCGTTACCGCTCCACCACCGCCGTCGTCGATCGCGCCGCGCGTCAGCGCGGCGCAAAAAAACACAGGAGGGGAGGCCCCTCCCCGCCAACCTTCCTCATCGTCGCGTCTCAACCTTCACCGCGCCGGCGACACCGCGGCGCGGCGCGAAGCGCCGCTTGCCGCCAGACCAGCAACGCCACCAACCGAACAGCCTCTCAACTCACGGCTGAGAGGTTGGTGGGGAGGGGAGGGTTCGAACCTCCGTAGCCACTAGGGCGGCAGATTTACAGTCTGCTGCGATTGACCGCTCCGCCACCTCCCCTTATTACCTGTCGTCGAAGGCCTGGGGCCCAGGCCCCGGGCCCCAGGCCTCAACCTGTATATGTCTTTTGGAATCCGTGTTTTGGCGCTTCCTGAAGACCCCTCGACTACGCTCGGGGCAAGCGGCCTGACTGGTCCCGATTGGAGCTGGCGGAGGGATTTGAACCCCCGACCGGCTGATTACAAATCAGCTGCTCTACCGGACTGAGCTACGCCAGCCAGACAAAGAGCAGATAATAGCACTTCCCGTGCCAGTCCTTCAAGGTCAGGCGCTGACCTTCGCCCGCCGCTGACGCACCGCCTCGAACAGCGTAATTCCCGCTGCAACTGAGACGTTCAGGCTCTCCACGTGGCCGCCCATCGGAATCCGGGCCAGAAAATCGCACCGTTCGCGCACCAGCCGGCGGAGCCCCGATCCTTCCGCGCCGAGCACGATTGCCGACGGCACCGTGAAGTCTATTGAGTCATAGGGCGCGGGCGCGTCGCCCGCCAGGCCGACCGTCCAGACCCCGGCCTCCTTTAGATCTTCCAGCGCCCGCGCGATGTTGACGACCTCGGCCATACGGACGTGAGCGACCGCGCCCGCCGACGCCTTCGCCGCCGCGCCGCCCAGTGCGGCCGACCGGCGGCTCTGGATGACCACGCCGTCGGCGCCGGCCGCGTCCGCCGTCCGCAGGATGGCGCCGAGGTTCTGGGGATCCTCGATGCCGTCGAGGACGACGATGAGCGGGGCTGCCGGTGCGCCGCGCACGAGATCCTCGACGCTGTAGTCGCGCGCGTCGTCCACCGTGGCCACGACACCCTGATGCACGCCGCCGCGCGCGTCGCGCTGCAGCACATCGGGCGGGACTTCGCGGACGGGGACGTTGTGCTGCCGCGCCAGCGCGGTCAGCGCGCGCAGCCGCTCGTGCTTCTGGACGCCGCCGGCGGCGACGCGGATCTCCTGCGCGCGCCCGGCGCGCAGGGCCTCGAGAACGGGATTGATGCCGTAAACGATCATCGTCATGGCGCCCCATACAGGGGCGCCCTACGTTCGCAGGGCGGGCCTTTACCCCTCGACGTCGCTCGGGGCAGGCGGCCCGCCGAGCGCCGCGCGGAATGCGGCGGCACGCTGCGCCGCGCTCGGGATCCGTCTGAGCCGCGAGGCGGAGAGCTGCGCGCCGCGCTCCATCGCCGGCACCGCAATGTCCAGCTCCAGGCCGTCCGGCTCGCCGGTCAGCGCGATCCGAATCGGGTGAAAGAGCGCCTTCCCCTTCTGGCCGGTCTTCTCACGGATGCGCCCCGCCATGGCGCGGAAGGAGCCCTTGTCGATGAGCGATGACCCCGGCGCGAGCTCGGCGGCGAGCGCCTCGATCACCGGTCGCGCGGCCTCCGCCTCGGCGCGAATCTCCGGACGGGCGAGCGCGCGCGCCGCGTCGTAGTCGAAGAGAAACGCCAGCCGCGACGGAATCTGATCGAGCCTGTCCACCGAGGCGGCCACCACGGGCACGAGCTGCTCCAGATAGCCTTCGTCCTCCGGCGTCGCCTCGCCCAGCCACCCGGCCGCCTGCAGGAACGGCGCGGTCAGCGCCGCCAGCCGCGCCGGCGCGGCCGCCTTCAGATAGTGGCGGTTCACCCACGCCAGCTTCTCTTCGTCGAACACCCCGGCGCTATGGCCGACGTCCTCGAGCCGGAACCGCCGCGCCAGCTCGTCGAGCGGCAGCAGCTCCTCCCCTTCCCCCGGCGACCAGCCGATGAGCGCGAGGTAATTCGCCAGCGCCTCGGGCAGATAGCCGCGATCGCGGAACTCCTTCACCGAGGTCGCGCCGTGCCGCTTGGACAACGGACTGTGGTCCGGCCCCATGACGAGCGAGACGTGCGCGAACGCCGGCGGCGTCCACCCGAACGCCTCGTACAGCAGCAACTGTCTCGGCGTATTCGAGATGTGATCCTCCCCCCGGATCACGTGGGTAATCCCCATGAGCGCATCGTCCACGACGACCGCGTAGTTGTAGGCGGGCACGCCGTCGGAGCGCACGAGGACCGGATCTCCGATGACGTCGGTGCTGAACTTCACCTCGCCGCGCACGATGTCCTGAAAGACGACGTCGCGGTGCGCGGGGACGCGGAAGCGGACGACCGCCGCCTCGCCGTGCTCGATGCGACGGCGCGCGTCGTCGCGCGAGATGCCGCGGCACCGGCCGGCGTATTTCGGCGCGCGGCCGTCGCGGAGCGCCGCCTGCCGGTCGGCGTCGAGCTGCCCGGGCGAGCAGAAGCAGCGGTACGCGGCGCCGCGCGACAGCAGCTCCACGACGTGCGCGCGATAGACGTGGAGGCGCTCGGTCTGGCGATACGGACCGTGGTCGCCGCCGACCTCGACGCCTTCGTCCCACGTGAGCCCCATCCAGCGCAGGTCCTCGAGGATGGCGCGCTCGGACTCGCGCGTCGAGCGCCCGACGTCGGTGTCCTCGATGCGCAGGATGAACGTCCCGCCGGCGCCCCGGGCGAGCAGCCAGTTGAAGAGCGCCGTGCGGGCGTTGCCGACGTGCAGGTGCCCGCTGGGGCTCGGTGCGAAGCGCAGTCTCATCGGCTTCGCAGAAGCGCGATCGCGTGCGCGGCTATCGCCTCGCCTCGGCCGACAGCATCAACCCCTTCGTTGGTCTTCCCCTTGATGCTGACGCGGCCCACGTCGACGCCGAGTGCATCCGCGACGGCCGCGCGCACGGCCTCGACGTGATTGCTGATCTTCGGACGCTCGAGAATGACCGTGACGTCCACGTTGCCCACCTGCAGCCCCTGCTCGGCGACCATCGCGACCGCGCGCCGGAGGAGATCGAGGCTCGACGCATCCTTCCACCGGCCATCCGTATCGGGAAAATGGCGCCCGATGTCGCCGAGGCACGCGGCGCCGAGCAGCGCATCGGTGAGCGCGTGACACACGACATCGGCATCGGAGTGGCCCAGCGCGCCCCGCTCCGAGGGAATCGTGATGCCCCCGAGAATCAGCGCGCGTCCCTCCACCAGGCGGTGCAGGTCGTAACCCGTGCCTGCGCGTCCGGTGCTCGCGGGGCGCGCCCCTCTCTGCAGGATCGCCTCGGCCACCGTGATGTCTTCCGGCGTCGTGATCTTGATGTTGCGTGAATCGCCCTCGACCAGGTGCACGTGATGGCCGGCGCGCTCGGCGAGCATCGCCTCGTCGGTCGCGTCTCCGTCGGCGCCGGCCAGCGCCCCCGCCTTCGCCAGGGCTTCGGCGTGCAGGAGCGCGTCGCGCAGCACCGCGGTGCGGAACGTCTGCGGCGTCTGCGCCAGGAAGATCTCGGTCCGCGGAATCGTGTCCACGATCACGCGACGCGCGTCGCCGCGCTTCACTGTGTCGGTGGCCGGCAGCGCCGCGATCGCGGCGCCATGCTCGGCCGCCGCGTCGATCGTGCGCGCGATGACGTCCGCGGTCACGAGCGGCCGCGCCGCGTCGTGCACGGCGACGACGTCCGCGCGCTCCGCCGCACGCGCGAACGCGTTGGCGACCGAGTCCTGGCGCCGGCCGCCGCCCTCGACGATCGCAATCGGCTTCGCCGCGCCGCGCAGGTAGGCAGGCGGCGCCGCGGCCAGCTCCGGCGGGAGCGCGACGACGATGTCGGTGATGCGGTCGCTGTGGAGGAACGCGTCGACGCTGCGCTGGAGGATCGGACGGCCGGCCAGCGTGAGGAGCTGCTTCGGACGGTCGCCGCCGAACCGGGCCCCGCGGCCGCCGGCGGCGATAATCGCGGTCACGTGCACACGGCGATCTTACTTCGCCAAGGCGAGCCCTTCGTCGATCTTGGACTTGATCGCGAGTCTCCAGATCCGCAGGGTCTTCCCGGAGCTGCGAGACGTCGACGCTCGCGGCGCGTGCCGGCAATTCCGGGGCGACGCGGCCGACACGGGCGGCGGGACGCAGCGCCGCCGCGACCGCCGCAACAGCCGGGCTCGGCACGCGAGTCATCGCGTGACGCTAGCGCGGTTTCGACTTCTTCGTAGTGTCCGGCTTTAGCCTGGCTTTAGCCGGACCACACACGGCGGTGCCGATCAACGTGGTCCGGCTAGAGCCGGACACTACGACGTTTCAGAAACCGCTCTAGTGCAGATCGTTTGCCGGAACAGCGCCGGTGAACTCATGCATGCGCGCCGCGGTGACGTCGAGCACGTGCGTCAGGCGGCGGCCGTCGATCTCCATGGGCGCAAAGACGATGAGCAGCGCGCGTGTGGTTTCGGGCGTCACCATCGTGCGCGCCGAATCCGAGGTGGGATTCCCGAACGGCCCCGTCGCATCCGCCAGCGTGATCCGCCCGCCGACGTGGACCTCGTCTTTGCGAATCCCCGGATAGGACTCGCCTTCCCCGCCAAGGCGCAGCGTCACATCGCCCTGGATCCGCGCCGCGTCGTAGAGGCCGTACGGAAGCTGGAACTCGAGCGAGCACCAGTTGCAGACGTCGACCATCGAGTTGATCCGCGGGAGCGGATCGCCCTTGCGCACGCGCCGCAGCAGCGCCTCCGACGACGGCCGCCGCCTGGTCGGGTCGATGCCCACACGCTTGTACATCGTCCTCACGGCTGCGATTTCTTCGGGAGGGTGGGCGCGGACCGAAGACTCGGCGGCGGCAAGCGGCGCATCCAGCCGCGGCTCACGCTCGACGACCGTCGCGCCCTCGAGCCACAGGATGCCCGGACGCACGATGCGCGCGAGCTCAGGCGCTACGGCGAAGCTCACAGTCGCTCTCCGCGTCGCCCTGGATGATCTGGCGCACGCGCTCGCCGAACTCCCTCGGGTCGGTTCCCGCCAGCCCGCGCGTGTCGATCGGCTCGTGCACGACCAGGCGGACCTCGCCCGGGTGCGTGGCCAGGCGCCCCTTCAACATGACGTGGCGGCTGCCGACGACCGACAGCGGCACGACGGGCAGTCCCGCCTCGAGCGCCAGGTAGAAGCTGCCGCCCTTGAACCGCCCGAGACGTCCGTCAGGGCTGCGCGTGCCCTCGGGAAACACGATCAGCGACAGGCCCTGCGACGTCAGCCGCGACGCCCACGCGAAGATCGCGGCGCGATCCGGCCGCCGCCGATCGACGAGCATGTGCCCCGTCCGGCGCAGGTGCCAGCCGAGAAACGGAAACCGCCCGAGCGACTCCTTGGCGATGATGCGGAGCTGGTACGGCAGCGACCAGAAGAGGATGGGGATGTCGTAGGTGCTCTGGTGGTTGGCGACGAAGACATAGGTGCGGCCGGGCACCAGCTTCTCGAGGCCGACGACATCCACGCGGACACCGGTCGTCGCCAGGATCAGGCGCGACCAGGTGCGCGCGCACCAGTGCGCGAAGTAGCCGTTCGACTCGAAGAGACTCGACGTCAGCGAGAGCGTGCCGAGCACGATCGTGTAGACACTGATGGCGGGTATCAGGAAGAAGACCGTCCGCCACCAATGGAAGGGAGGCATTCGCAATTAGGAATGAGGAATCAAGAATTAGGAATACGAAGTCACGAATTCCCAATTCCGAATTCCTAATTCTAAATTGCTACTAGCCGGCCGCGGCAGCGGACGGCGGAATCTGGGGGCGCGGGCGCCCTTCGGGTGTGGCCACGGGAGCCGGAACGGCCTGCGCCGCGGCGGCCGGATCGATGAAGCGGCCGAAGATCATCTTGCCCGCCGTCGTCTGCAGGACGCTGGTGACGACGACGTCGATCGTCTTGCCGATCGACTTGCGCGCGTTGTCCACCACCACCATCGTCCCGTCGTCGAGGTAGGCGACGCCCTGGTTGTACTCCTTGCCTTCCTTGAGGATGAGGACCTTCATCACCTCGCCGGGGAGCACGACGGGCTTGAGCGAGTTGGCGAGCTCGTTGATGTTGAGGACCTCGACACCGCGGAGCTGCGCCACCTTGTTCAGGTTGAAGTCGTTGGTGACGATCTTGCCCTGCAGCGTGCGCGCGAGCTCGATCAGCTTGAGATCGACCTCGCGGACCTCGGGGAAGTCCACGTCCGACACCGTCACGTCCACGCCCGACATCTTCTGGATCTTCTGCAGGATGTCGAGGCCGCGGCGGCCGCGGTTGCGCTTCATCGAGTCGGAGGAGTCGGCGACGAGCTGCAGCTCCTTGAGCACGAACTGCGGGATGACGAGCGTGCCGTCCATGAAGCCGGTCTCGCAGATGTCGGCGATGCGGCCGTCGATGATGACGCTCGTGTCGAGCACCTTGTAGCGGCGGCGCGGGCCGGCGGAGCGGAAAATCCCGATCAGGTTCGCCGGCTCCAGCCATTCGCCCTTGCGGGCGCCCATCACCAGTCCGAGGTACGGGAGGCCGAGCAGGATGACGCTGTGCAGGAAGACGACGCGGTTGTCACTGAGGTTGGCCCAGTACAGCGCGTCGCCCACCATCTTGGCGGCCACGAGGCCGACCGCGCCGCCGAGCAGCGCGCCCAGCAGGTGCGTGACCGGGATCCCGCGCAGGCCAATCTCCAGCGCGACGAACAGGCCGCCCATGGCGAGCCCGAAGGCGAGGTTCGGGAGTGGGTCCCCGACGAGCGGGTGGAGCTGGTACGCCGAGTAACCGACGGCCGCGACGAACAACACACGAGCGAGCGCGAACCAGGTCATGACGGAACACCCCCCGGGTAAACGATATGAAAGGGTGAACCGTATTCCCTCTTTGTCCAAAAATCAAGCGATCAGCTCGTCGAGCGCCTCGCCGACCGTGCGGACGCCCACCAGCTCGCATCCCCCTTCTTTCAGGGAAACATCAGAGGAATCGGTGTTCGCGGCGGGCAAAACCACCCGGTTGAACCCCATCTGGACCGCTTCGCGGATGCGCAGCGCCGCCTGCGGGATGCCTCGAATCTCCCCGCTGAGCCCGACCTCCCCGAAGATGGCGGTCGAGGGCGGCAGCCCCCGGTTGCGGACGCTCGAGGCCACGGCGGCGACGACGCTCAGGTCCGCGGCGGGCTCTTCGATGCTCATGCCGCCGGCGATGTTCACGTAGACGTCGTCCCCGGCGAGACTCAGGCCGGCGCGCTTCTCGAGCACGGCCAGCAGCAGCGAGAGCCGGTTCTGGTCGATGCCGACCGCCATGCGGCGCGGGTTCCCGTATGTACTGGTGC
>VFYY01000180.1 GCA_016871375.1 Acidimicrobiia bacterium | reverse complement strand
ACCTCGACTCGCGCGGGACGCAGGGCGCCGCCGCGGTGCTGCAGGACTGCCTGGACCGCGCGCCCGCGTTCTCGAGCGTCGAGATTCCCGCCGGGACGTATCTCCTCTATCGCCAGGTCGTCGTCTCGCGCCCGGTGACGATCCGCACCGCGGGAAGCAGCGGCACGACGCTCTCCTGCCGCGCGACGCCTGGCCAATGCGCCACGCTCATGGCGTCGCCGGACCTGTTCGACCCGCTCGGCTTCCTGCTCGTGCGTCGCGCGTCCTCCGTGACAATTGAACACCTGGTCCTGGACGGCAACCGTCCGGCGCGGCTGGCGTCCACCGCGGGGCAGTACTGCCTGCTCGGGCGCACCACCGCGGGCTTCAACGCGTCGGTGATCGACTGCGTCGGGTGCGCGCTGAACGACGTGGTGTCCACCCGGGCGCTGTGCGGCACGGCCATGTTGTGGAGCGGCGCGCAGGCGTCGATCCGGAACAGCGAGTTCCGCCGCAACGGCGACGCCGGCACGCCGCGCATGTGGGCCGACGGGCTCACCGCCGTCTACGCGCCGGCATCGGAGATCCGCGACAACGTCTTCACGGACAACTCCGACATCGGCCTCATCCTCGGCCACGCCGCGCGCTCGCGCATCGAAGGAAACGTCATTCTTCAGCGGACGCAGCGTGCCTTCGCCGGGCTGATGCTCGACAACTTTCACTCCAACAATCTGAGCTTCCGCGGCGACTTTCGCGAAGCGGTCATTGCCGGCAATCTCGTGGACTGCGGCGCACAGCTCTGCGTGTTCGGCATCCAGGCCGGGCCCGCTCCCTGGTACCCGACGCGCAACATCGTCGGCGGCGAGCTGCGCGGCAACGACGTCCGCGGCGCGAAGGTGGGGATCAACGTGGACGGCGCGGGACAACGGCTCGCGCCGATTGCCGTCTTCGCCAACCGGGTGTCAGGGGTCCCGGCGGGCGCCGTCTTCGCGGACTGCCCGACGCCGATTCCCACCGGCTGGATGAACGTCTCCCCGATTTCGTTCGTGGACCGGCGCGACGAGCTCGCGCCGACCGCCGCCCACCTCTCCAACGCCTGCCAGCTGTTCTCCGCGCTCGTTCCGCAGTAGACGGGAATCGCACGCGCCCGTCCGTCCAGAACGGCGAGGAGCAAGGTGCAATGACGCTACGTCTGTTCGCCATCGTCGTACTCGTGAGCGGCCTGGCGGCGCCGCCCGCGCACGCGCAGTCCGGGAAGGCCGGCAAGCGCGCGGTCTTCGAGGCCACGGCCATCTCGGGGCTCCCCTCGTCGGCGAAGCACTGCGTGTCCGGGACGTCGTCGAACGTGCACGGCATCGGGTGGATCGAGGCGGGCAGCCGGGTAGAGGTTACGTTCCTGTCGGACTTCGACCCGATCGCCGGCATCGTCCTGATGAGCATCGACACCGCGGCCGGCCGCGCCGCCTACGCCGTGGACGACGACTCGGGCGGCAACCTGGAGCCGCAGCTGTCGTTCGTCTCGACGTTCTCGGGGAACGCGGCGCTGTACGTGAGCGGCTACCGCTCGACCTCGGGCTGCTACTGGTACAAGCTGGAGGTCACCCCTCCGGGCCAGACCGCGCTCGGGCCCGCGGCCCCGCGGCCGGACAAGGGCGTCACCTTCAGCCCGACGGCCATTACCGGCTCGGCCTCCATCTCCCATCACTGCATCGCGGGCGACGGCGTGACGAACATCCATTCGATCGGGCGCGTCACGGCCAACTCGCGGATCCTGATTACGTTCGACACCGACTTCGACGCGATTGCGGCGATCACCAACCTCGACCTGCTGGCCGCCACACCCAGGCCGACCTACGCCATCGACGACGACGGGGGCGGCCGGCTGGCGCCACAACTCCAGGTGACCACGTCGGCGGCCGGGACGATTGCCCTCTTCGTCGGCGGCTACCGGAGCACCGCGGGGTGCTACCGGTTCAAGGTGGAATTCCAATAGGTTCCCGCCACCCGCGCCGGTCCTACCCCCTGTGGGACCAGTTCAAGCCGGGGGGAAAGATGTCGATTTTCCCCCCAGTGAGGACCAACTTCGTCGTCCTGGAGTTGGACCGCCAGAGCCGACCGGCCCCGGCGGCCCAGCCTCAGCAGGCCCAGAACGTCGACGTCGAAGTGCTTCGGCGGTCCCTCGACCAGGCCCTGGAAATGGTTCGCGAAGCGGTCACGGCGCTTGCAGGTGAGCAGGCCAACGCGGCCGATACGCTGGCCGGCTCCGCGGAGCGGGTCGAGCAGATCGCGAAGTCAGACGATATTCAGTCGATGCAGGCGCGGCTCGTCGAAGAGGTGACGCGCCTGAAGCGGATCTCGATCGAGCGGCGCACGGCGTGGGACCGGACGGTCGGCGAGTTCCAGACGCGCCTGACCCGGCTGGAGACGCAGCTCGATCACACGCGTCGCGAAGCGTCGGTGGACCCGCTCACGAATGTGCCCAACCGGCGCACGTTCGATCGCACGTGCCGCGACTGGCTGCAGCCCGGCCGCCACGGCTTCGTGCTGGCCATGGCGGACGTGGACGACTTCAAGCGGATCAACGACCAGTACGGCCACGCAGTCGGCGACAAGCTGCTCGTCGCCGTGGCCGAAACGCTGGGACGCTCGGTCCGCGCCGACGACCTGGTGGCGCGGGTCGGCGGCGACGAGTTCGCCATCCTGGCCGGGGGGCTGACGCTCGCACAGGCCGAGCGCCGGCTCGGTGCGGTCAGCAAGATGGTCCAGGAGGCGTGCGGGCTGGTGGTGCCCGCCGGCGTGAGGCCGTCGATCAGCATCGGGCTCGCGGAGTGCTCCGCGGGCGACACGCTCGAGAGCCTGCGGCAGCGCGCGGACGCGGCGCTGTACGAGGCGAAGCGAAACGGCAAGGGACGCCTGGCCACGAAGGAGAGTCCGCTGATTCGGGACCTGCTGAACCCGCGGTAAACACGCCATGAGAGTCGTCGCCATCGGAGAACTGAAGACCGGGGACCGCCTCGGCAAGGACGTCTACGCCAACGCCGGGGACGGCCTGCCGCTGCTGCGCGCGGGCGTCCGCATCTCGGACAGCTACCGCGCGTCGATGGAGCGCGCCGGCATCCTCACGGTCTGGATCGACGACGTCATCTCGGACGGCATCGAGCCGCTGGAGGTGCTCGAGGAGGAGACGAAGCGCCGCGCCACGTCCGCCGTCAACGAGGCCTTCAAGGACATCTCGGCGTCGATGAAGAAGGGCGGCCCGCAGCTCTCCGAGGAGGCCGCCGAGGAGATGGGCGAGGTCGCCGAGCTCATCGTCCGCGACATCGCGCGGAACATCCACTGTGCGCTCGCGCTCAACGACCTCGCCAATTCCGACGGCTACACGCTGAAGCACTCGCTGGCGGTCACCACGCTCGGGCTGGCGCTCGGCGTCCGCGTCATGCACCGCTACGGCTGGCTCGACGCGCAGGGCAAGCGGCGCTTCGACGACATCGAGAACCGCCTGGCGCCGCTCGGCGTGGGACTGCTGCTCCACGACATCGGCAAGCTGGCGATCCCGCCCGAGATCCTCCGCAAGCCCGGGAAGCTCAACGACGACGAGTGGAAGGCCATGAAGGCGCACCCGATGCTGGGCGTCGACATCCTCAAGAAGGCCGAGAGCATCAGCCCGCTCGCGCGCGCGGTCGTCCGCTCGCACCACGAGCGCTGGAACGGCTCGGGCTATCCGGAAGGGAAGGCAGGGGCCGCCGTTCACCAGTTCGCCCGCATCGCCGCGTGCGCGGACGTGTTCGACGCGCTCACCTCCGACCGCGTGTACCGCGCCGCGCTGGAGATCGCGGACGGCTACACGTTCATCATCGAGCGCTCGGGCACCGACTTCGACCCCGAGGTCGTGGAGATCTTCAAGGCGTTCGTCGCGCCCTACCCCACCGGCACGCGCGTCGTGCTCTCGAACGGCTACTGCGGCCTGGTCAAGGACGTGAAGAACGAGGCCGTAACGCGTCCCGTCGTCCGCCTCATCGTCGATCCGTCGGGCGCGATGATGGAGCCGAAGGAAGTGGATCTGACGCAGGAGCCGGAGGTCACGATCGTCGGCACGGCGTTCGAGATCCCCGAGCTGGCGCCGGCGTAGTCAGTCGCCGCCGGTCGTCGTGCACTGCAGGTCGCGCAGCAGCCCGTCCCGCAGGTCGTAGATCCATCCGTGCACGCTGAGCGGCTGTTGCCGCCGCCAGGCGTCGCGCACGATCGTCGTCTGGCACACGTGGCGCGCCTGCGCCACGACGTTCAGCTCGCACAGCCGCTGCACCCGCGCCTCGTCGCCTGCTTCCGCCGCAATCGCCGCCGCATGCCCGTCGTGCACGTCCTGCACGTGGCGCAGCCAGTTGTCGATCAGCCCCAGCGAGACGCGCTCGAACGCCGCGCGGACGCCGCCGCAGCCGTAATGGCCGCACACGATGACGTGCTCCACCCTGAGCACGTCCACGGCGTACTGCAGCACGGACAGGCAGTTGAGATCCGTGTGCACGACGACGTTGGCCACGTTGCGGTGGACGAAGAGCTCGCCGGGCCTGAGGCCGACGATCTCGTTGGCCGGCACGCGGCTGTCGGAGCAGCCGATCCACAGGTATTTCGGCGACTGCTGCGCCACGAGCGACTGGAAGAACCCCGGGTCGCGGGCGGTCGTCCCCTGCGCCCAGCGGCGGTTGTTGTCGAACAGGTGCGGAAGCGTGCGCATCCTGTATATACTCTCCCGTCCCGTTACAGTTTCGACACGCCCTGAGAGGACCAGCCAGATGTACTCACGGAATGTGATTCAGCGCACGCTCACGTCGGCCATCATCCTGGCCGTTGCGGCGAACGCGTTCGCCCAGCAGGCGCCCGCGAAACCCTTCGAACCGCAGGTCGGGCAGCCCGGCAAGGACGTCGTGTGGGTCCCGACGCCGCAGGCCCTGGTGGACAAGATGCTCGACCTGGCCAAGGTCACCAAGGACGACTACGTCATCGACCTCGGGTCGGGCGACGGGCGCACGGCGATCACGGCCGCCCGCCGCGGCGCGCGGGCGCACGGCATCGAGTACAACCCCGAGATGGTGAACCTGGCCAAGCGCAACGCCGCGCAGGCCGGCGTCACCGAGCGCGCCACGTTCGCCGAGGCTGACCTCTTCGCCAGCGACTTCTCGAAGGCGCAGGTCGTCACCATGTTCCTGCTGCCGTCGATCAACATGAAGCTGCGGCCGACGATCCTGAACATGCGTCCCGGCACGCGCATCGTGTCCAACTCGTTCACGATGGAAGACTGGCAGTCGGACGTCACCGAGACGATTCAGGACTGCAGCGCCTGGTGCACCGCGCACCTGTGGATCGTGCCCGCGCAGGTCGAGGGCACGTGGACGATGCCGAACGGCGCGCTGACGCTGAAGCAGAGCTTCCAGAACGTGAGCGGGTCGCTGGGCAGCGCGTCGATCGCCGACGGCAAGCTGCGCGGCGAGGAGATCACCTTCAAGGCAGGCAATGACACCTACACGGGCCGCGTGCAGGGCAACACCATGAGCGGCACCGTGAGCAACGGTCAGAAGTGGACGGCGACCAAGCGGTAAGAAGTCAGCAGTCGGCAGTCGGCGGTCGGCAGGAAGATCCAGTGTCTGTCCTGCCCACTGCCCACTGCTGACTGCCCACCAGCGCGGTTTCGACTTCTTCGTAGTGTCCGGCTTTAGCCGGACCACATACGGCGGTGCCGATCAACTTGGTCCGGCTAAAGCCGGCTAAAGCCGGACCCTACGACGTTTCAGAAACCGCTCTAGCGTCCAGCCGTCCTTCGGACGGCGTACTTCCCTCACCAGCGTCACCTCGCGCGCCGTCGCGTCGCGCGACGGCATCATGGCTGTCCTCACTCGGGAAGCGCGTACACGTACACGCGCGGCATCACGGCTCCGCTGGGCGGCGGAGGCGGAGGCGGCGGGGCCGCGGCGGCAGTGGTCACCTCGGCCGGCGGCGGCGGCAGGTTGAAGCCGCCGACGACGATGCCGCGGCCGCCCATGAAGGCGACATACTGCTTGCCGCCCACCATGTAGGTCATCGGCGGTCCCATGCCCGCCGTCTGGCCCGAGTCGACATCGAGCAGCTTCTCGCCGGTGTCAGCGGTATAGGCGAGCAGGCGTCCCTGCGGCGTGACCTGGAAGACGAGGTTCGACGCCGTCGAGACGACGCCGCCGCCGCTCTGGCCGCCGCCGGGCCTGAACCACTTCTCCGTCTGCGTGGCGGGATCCCACGCGGAGAGGATGCCGCGCCCGCCTCCGGGCACGTCGCGCACGGGACCATGTGCAGGCGGCACCGCGATCGGTGGCGGCGGACCTGTATCGCCGCGTCCGCGAAGGCCCCACACCTGGCGGCCCGGGGTCAGCTCGAAGGTGTTCGTCCCCGTGAACGAGAACGTGCCCGACGCGGCGAGCGGCACGTAGACGAGCCCCGTTGCCGGGTTGAACGCCATCTGCGCCGTGTTGTGCGACTGCAGCGGCGCGACGGTGACGCCGCGCTCCGCCGTGTAATGCGCGTCGGGATGCACGTCCGGGCGGCCGGTCGTCGGATCCAGCCCGCGCGCCCAGCTCACCGGCGCGACTTCCTTGCCGGAGATGAACTCGCCCGTGATCCGATCGATCACGTAGAAGTAGCCGTTCTTGTTGGCCTGCATGATCACGCGGCGGTCGCGCCCGTTGACGGGGATGTTGGCGAGCATCAGGTGCTGCACCGCGTCGTAGTCCCACTGGTCGCCGGGCGTGCACTGGAAGTGCCACCTGAGCTGCCCGGTGTCGGCGTCGATGGCGAGGATCGACGCGATATAGAGGTTGTCGAGGTGCTCGGTGTTCTTCCCCTGCCGCACGTCCTGCGACCACGGCGTGCCGTTGCCGGTGCCGACGTACACCAGGTTCGCCTCGGGGTCGTACGCCATGCCGTCCCAGATCGACGCGCCGCCGCCGAGCGTCCACCAGTCGCCCGTCCACGTCTTCGCCGCCTTCTCCATCGCGGCGTTCTCGAACGGCTTCGACGGATCGCCGGGCACGGTATAGAAGCGCCACAGCTCCTTGCCGGTGTTGACGTCGAACGCCGAGAGGTAACCGCGATACGGCGGGAACTCGCCGCCGGCGTTGCCGATGAAGATCTTGCCGTTGGCGACGCGCGGCGCCATGGTGATGGAGAACGAGATCGAGTCCTTCGGCACGGCGAGGATCGACCACAGGAGCCTGCCGGTGGCCGCGTCGAGCGCCTGCAGGCGGCCGTCCACGACGGGCACGATCACCTTGCCCTGGTAGAGCGCGACGCCGCGGCTGATGACGCCGCAGCAGAGCCGGTCCGAGCCCGGCGCGTCGATCGAGCGATCGACCTGCGGGTCGTACTTCCACAGCTCCTTCCCGGTCTTCGCGTCGAGCGCGGCGACGATGCTCCAGTTGGTGATGGTGTACATCACGCCGTTGGCGACCAGCGGCGTGGCTTCCTGCGGCCCGCCGCCGGTCCCGAGCTCGTAGGACCAGGCCGGCGCGAGGCGGCTGACGTTGGATGCGGTGATCTGGGTGAGCGGGCTGTAGCGCTGCTCCGAGTAGTCGCGTCCGTGGGAGAGCCACTCGTCGCCGTTGCGCGGCATGTTGCGCAGGGCGCGGTCGTCCACGGTCCGGGTCTGGCTGTGCAGCACCGTCGCGGCCAGAACCGCCAGGATGAGGCCCATCACCGTCAGAACCCGTCGTTTCATGGAAGGCCCTTTCGACGCGGCATTCTAGGAGCGTGTCCGAGTAATCGCCTGTGACATGTGTCTGTTCGTGCTGCGCGCTGGTGCCACAGATGTACTACACTGCCGGCGATGGCGAAAACCTATCGTCCGTATGTGCCTGAGCAGGATCTGC
>VFYY01000179.1 GCA_016871375.1 Acidimicrobiia bacterium | reverse complement strand
CTGGGCGGGCTCGCCGCCATCGGGGCCGGGCCGCCGCAGACGCTCGAGGCGAGCCTCGCGCTGCACGCCGACGTGATGACCGCGGTGCCCGACGATTTGCGCCCGGAGCCCGACGAGGCCCGGCTCGGGGAGGTCTACGAACATGCGGTCCGGCCCGAGTGGCCGACGTGGAATGCGCCGCTGAAGCGGTATCTCGCCGCGAAGGCCTTCGCCTCGTGGACCGCGTATCAGGGCCGCGGCGTGCTCACGATGGTCCGCGGGCTGGACGCGGCGCTCGCGCTGGTGCGCGTCGAAGCGGCGCGTCACTGCCGCGACGCCGGACGGCCGCTGGACGCCGCGCTGCTGAAAGAGGCGATCCGCCAGGCGGACTTCATGCTCAATCACCTGGCTGTCGGCGAGGATCTGGCTGCGAACTGGTCGCGAGTGGAACAGCAAACGTAGCGATCACCGGGCCGTGATCGCTGGTGCCGACCTCGCGCTGCACCACGCAGGACGTCACGCGCTCCGCGAGAGCGGCCGCCGCGAACACGTAATCCAGCCGCCACCCGATGTTGCGCTGCTTCATGTTGCGCCACGGCGCCCACCACGTGAACAGGTCCGCGTTGTCCGGCTCGAGCCGCCGGTGCACGTCCACGAGCCCGCGGCTCAGGATGCGCTCGATGATCGCGCGCTCCTCGGGAAGCTGGCCGATCGCGCGCGGCTTGCGTTCCTTCGGATGGACGTCCATGTCCGTGCGCGCGACGTTCATGTCGCCGCACAGAATCAACGGCCTGCCGGCGGCCTGCGACTCGGCGGCGTATCCGTCCAGCGCTTCGAGGAACCGCATCTTCGCCGGAAAGTCCTTGCCGCCGTTCGGGACGTAGATCGACGCGACCGTCGCGTGGGGCAGGCGCACGGCGACGATGCGGTGCTCGTAGTCGAACTCGGGATGGTGAAAGGCCGGGCGCTCCGGGTGGGAGGCCGTGCGGACGTGCAGCGCCACGCCCGAGTAGCCCTTCCCGCCGTGCCAGCAGCACCAGTAGCCCTCGAGGTCGCACAGCCAGACGGGCAGCTGGTCGAGCGCCGCCTTGATCTCCTGCAGGCACAGAACGTCCGGCTGCTCGCGCTCGATGAAATCCTGCACCTCGGTTTGCCGGGCGCGGATGCCGTTGACGTTCCAGGTCGCGATCTTCACCTGCAGCGATGTTACCCTTCCATGGATGCGCGGCCGCGCGTTCCTCGTCAGTTTCCTGCTGCTCGTCCTGGTCTCGCCCGAGGCCGCGACCGGACGGCAGGATGCCGCGCGCCGCGTCACGTCGCCGCGCGAGCAGTTCGGCGCCGCCATCGGCGACGACTACTTCCTCGCCACGCTGACCCAGTTCGAACAGTACTGGAAGACGCTCGACGCCGAGTCCGACCGCATGTCGCTGGTCGACATCGGACCGACGCAGGAAGGCCGGCGCCAGTGGATGGCGATCGTCACGGCTCCCGGGAACTTCCGCCTGCTGGATCGCTACAAGGACATCTCCGCGCGTCTCTCGCGCGCCGAAGGACTCACCGACCGTCAGGCACGCCGCCTTGCCGCCCAGGGGAAGGCGGTGGTCTGGATCGACGGCGGTCTCCACGCGAGCGAGACGCTCGGCGCCCAGCAGCTGATCGAGACGGTCTATCAGCTCGTGAGCCGCGACGACGAGGAGACGCGGCGGATCCTGCGCGACGTCATCGTGCTGGCCGTGCATGCGAACCCGGACGGGCACGAGCTCGTCGCGAACCATTACATGGGCGAGCCCGATCCGCAGAAGCGCTCCACGGCCGGTCTGCCGCGCCTGTACCAGAAGTACGCCGGCCACGACAACAACCGCGACTTCTACATGGCGGCGCTCGCCGAGACCGTGAACATGAACCGCGTCCTGTACCGGGAGTGGTTCCCGCAGATCGTCTACGACCACCATCAGAGCGGGCCGCCGGGATCGGTCATGTTCGCGCCGCCGTTCCGCGGGCCGATGAACCCCGCCATCGATCCGCTCGTCGCGTCGGGCATCGAGCTCGTGGGCGGCGCCATGCACCGCCGCTTCGCGGCGGACGGCCTGGATGGGATTACGTCGCGGGAGGGCGGCACGTACTCGACGTGGTGGAACGGCGGGCTGCGCACGACGCCGTATTTCCACAACCAGATCGGCATCCTGACCGAGACGTTCGGGAACCCGTCGCCGCGCAAGAGCCCCATCGGGCCCGACCTGTGGCCGTTCCGGCGGTCGATCGACTACTCGCTCTCGGCCAACTGGGCGGTGCTCGGCGCCGCGTCGCGCCATCGCGAGGCGCTGCTGTTCAACGTGTACCGCATGGGGAAGAACTCGATCGCGCGCGGCAGCCGCGGCGTGCGCGCGTACGTCCTGCCGTCCGATCAGCCCGACTTCCCGACGGCGACGACGTTCGTGAACGCGCTGCTGAACAACGGCATCACCGTGCACCGCGCGTCCGCGGCCTTCGCCGCCGCCGGCCGCCACGTTCCCGCAGGCTCGTACGTCGTCAGGACGCGGCAGGCGTTCCGTCCGCACATCGTCGACATGTTCGAGCCGCAGGATCATCCCGACGACTTCACGCCGGCAGGCGCGCCGATCCCGCCCTACGACAGCGCCGGATGGACGCTCGCCTACCAGATGGGCGTGAAGTTCGAGCGCCTCCTCACTGACGTCGATGGACCGCTCGAGGTGATCGAGGGTGCTGCGCGGATCCCGGCGGGCGAGGTGAAGACGCGTCCTGAGGCGGCCGGCTACGTTTTCAGCCACCGTTCGAACAACGCATATGCTGCCGCCAACCGGCTGCTCGCGGCGGGCGAGCGCGTCTACCGGTCCGCCGGGGGCGCGATGTACGTGGCCGCCGGGCGTTCGACGCTCGAGACCCTCCACACGGCGGCCGCGGAGCTGGGGTTGACGTTCACAGGTGTTGCGGCCGCGCCGGCCGGCGACGCCCTCGAGCTGCGACCGGCGCGTGTGGGTCTGGCGGATCGGACCGGTGGCTCGGCGCCGAGCGGCTGGATGCGCTGGGTGCTGGAGCGCTACGAGTTCCCGTTCGAGGTCGTCGCGTCCATCGACTTGGAACATGCCGATCTCGAGGGATTCGACGTGATCGTCCTTCCGGAAGACGTCACGCCGGATGTCCGCGCGCACCCGCGGCTCACGCGCTTCGTCACGGATGGCGGCACGCTGGTGGCCGTTGGACGCGCCACGGCCGTCTCGAGCGCGTTCGACCTGCCGATTGTCAACCCGCTGGCCGGGCTCACGCAGGAGAAGTACTTCGTGCCGGGCTCCCTGTTACGCGCGCGCGTAGACACCAGCCTGCCTGCCGCCTACGGCCTCGAGCCCGATGTCGATATGTTCTTCGACAACAGCCCGGTGTTCCGCCTCCAGGCAGGCGCCGCGGCGCGAGGCGTGAAGCCGATTGCGTGGTTTGCCACCGGCGCGCCGCTGCGCAGCGGTTGGGCATGGGGGCAGGCGCACCTGAAGGACGCGGTCGTCGCGCTCGAAGCCCCGGTCGGGCGCGGACGCGTGGTGCTCTTCGGCCCCGAGATCACCTTCCGCGCGCAGTCGCACGGCACGTTCAAGCTCCTGTTCAACAGCATCCACTACGCGGGTGGCAGGTGGTAGGTGGCAGGGCCGGCTGAGGAATCAGTCGTAGGCCGGCTGAGGAATCAGTCGTAGGCCGGCTGAGGAATCAGTCGTAGGGGCCGGCTGAGGAATCAGTCGTAGGGGCCGGCTTTAGCCGGCCCAGTGTGACCGCAAGCAGCGACACCAGCATCACTCCGGCGTTCGGCAGCCACGCGGCGACCCTCGGCGTGACCACGGACGACCAGCGGCGCCCCGCTTCACCGTCAAGCGCGAACATGTACGCGAAGTACGACGCCAGAACGACGCTCCCGGCCAGCATGCGCGCAGCACGTGATCGGGTGATGACCGCGTAGCTCGATCAGCGTGAGCTCATCTGTTCCCTTCGGAACCGGTGCGCCGGCCGGGGCGCGTCACCGGGCGAACTGTCAGCCGCTAACGAGAGTACGATTACAGGCTCCGTGTCTCTGTGTCTCCGTGGCCCGTGGGAGCGGGCATCCAACCCATGTTGATCGTCATGAAATTCGGCGGCACGTCCGTCGGGTCCGCCGAACGTATCGCGCAGGCCGCGCAGCTCGCGGTTGACAGCGCCGCCAAGGGCCACCAGGTCGTCGTCGTCACCTCCGCGATGAGCAAGGTCACCGACCTGCTCATCGGGGCCGCGCGCAAGGCCTCCGCGGGCGAGTGGGATCCCGCGATCAGGCAGGAGCTCTTCGATCGTCACAAGGCGGTTGCCGACGCGGTAGCGGGAGGCGATGCCGGGCGCCATGGTGCCGTGCTCGACATGCTGCGGCAGCGGCTCGACCGGTTCGAGAAGCTCTGTTACGGGCTGTCGATGGTCCACGAGCTGACGCCGCGCCTGCTCGACGCGATCTCGGGCATGGGCGAGATGCTGTCCGCGCCGCTGCTGTCGGCGGCCATTGCCGCCAAGGGGCGGCCGTCGCAGCCCGTCGACGCGACCGAGGTCGTCGTCACCACCGACCAGTTCGGCGGCGCGGAACCGATGATGGACGAAACGCAGGCCAAGGCGGGCGCCCGTCTCAGGCCGGCCATCTCGCGCGGCGAGATCCCGGTCGTGACCGGCTTCATCGGCGCGACGCTCGACGGCGTGATGACGACGCTCGGGCGGGGAGGGTCGGATTACTCGGCGTCGATCGTCGGCGCGGCGCTGGACGCGGACGAAATCTGGATCTGGACCGACGTGGACGGCGTGATGACCGCGAACCCGTCGGAGGTGCCGGAGGCGCGCACGCTGCCGGAGATCTCCTACAGCGAGGCGTCGGAGCTCGCGTACTACGGCGCGAAGGTCCTCCACTACAAGACGATCCTGCCGGCGTTCCGCAAGCGGATCCCGGTGCGCATCCTCAACAGCTTCAACCCGGGCCATCCGGGCACGAGGGTGAGCGTCGAGGGGGATCCCGCGGCGCTGGGGGTGAAGGCGGTGACGTCGATCCGCGGCGTGAACCTCGTGGCCATCAGCGGCACCGGCATGCAGGGGATTCCGGGCATCGCGGCGAAGACGTTCGACGAGGTGGCCGCGCAGCAGGCGAACGTGCTGATGATTTCGCAGGCGTCCTCCGAGAACAACATCTGCTTCGTCATCAGCGCCGCCGACGCGCCGCGGGTGGTGACCGCGCTGCGGCGCGCGCTGGAGATGGAGCTGATGCGCGGGCACATCGAGCAGATCTCGGCGGAGCAGAAGGTGGCGATCGTCGCGGCCGTCGGCGACCGCATGCGCGGCACGCCCGGCATTGCCGCCACGGTGTTCGGCGCGCTCGGCAAAGCCGGCATCAACGTCATCGCCATCTCGCAGGGGTCCTCCGAGCGGAACATCTCGCTCGTCGTCACCGACCAGGACGCGGCGGCGGCCGTCCGCGCCATTCATCAGGCGTTTGCGCTCGAGCGCACGTAACCTCGACGTGCTCGCCGCGCGCATCCGCGGCGCGGCGAGGCTGACGATCCTCACCGGCGCCGGCGTGTCGGCGGCGAGCGGCGTCCCGACGTTCCGCGGTCCCGAGGGTCTCTGGCGCCAGTTCCGTCCCGAAGACCTCGCCACCCCCGAGGCGTTCGCGCGCGACCCGCGCCTGGTGTGGGAGTGGTACGCCTGGCGCCGGGAGAAGATTGCCGCGTGCCGGCCCAACGCCGCGCACGACGTGATCGCCCGGTGGTCTGGGGTCAGACCCCGGAACGGGGCGACTCAGGGGTCAGACCCCGGAACGGAGCGACTCAAGGTTGTCGTCCTGACCCAGAACGTCGATGACCTCCATGTGCGCGCGGGCACACGGAACCTCGTACGCCTGCACGGATCGATCTGGGAGCTCTCCTGCTGGAACCGCTGCGCGACGGGCGCCGCCTGGCGCGATGAGCGCGTGCCGCTGCCGGAACCGCCGCCGCGCTGCCCGCGGTGCGGCGGGCTGGCGCGGCCCGCGGTGGTCTGGTTTGGCGAGTCGCTCGACGCGCGCGACGTGGGCGCCGCGGTCGAGGCAACCGAGTGCGATGTCTTCCTGACCGTCGGCACCTCGTCGGTCGTGTATCCGGCCGCCGGGCTCGTGCATCGGGCGCGCGAGCGCGGCGCGTTCACCGCGGAGGTGAATCTGGACGAGACGCCAGCCTCGTCGATGGTCGACCTCGCCATTCACGGCCCCGCGGAAGAGATCCTTCCCGCCCTGTAGATTAAGATTCGGGCATGCACAACGCGTTCGTTCCCGAGACACTCGAGGGGTGGAGCGTCCTCCACCTGATGTACCGCGTGCGCTGGGATCGCGTGCGCGCGCACGCGTCCCGGGAGCAGCTCGCCGCCGGCGCCATGGAAGCGCTGGCAGTGCCCGACGCCGGCGCCACCACGCTGGTCCAGGTGCTCGGCCACAAGGCCGACCTGATGGTCATCTGCTTCCGGCGCGGCTTCGAGGAGCTGGCGAAGGCGCAGCTCGCGTTCTCGCGCACCGAGCTCCACGATCTGCTCGAACCCACGTCCTCGTACGTGTCCGTCGTCGAGCTCGGCATGTACGAGATGACCGCCAAAATCCACGAGCAGCTGGGCGCGACATTCAAGCCGGGGAGCGACGAGTTCGAAAAGGCATTCGACGCGGAAATGGAGACGCAGCGCCAGCGCGTGATGAACCGGCTGTTTCTCGACATGCCGAAATCGCGCTATGTCTGCTTCTACCCGATGAACAAGCGGCGCGGCGAAACGCTGAACTGGTACAGCGAGAGCTTCGAGCGGCGCGCGTCGATGATGCGCGAGCACGGCATGATCGGCCGCACGTACGCGGGCAGGGTCACGCAGGTGATTTCCGGCTCGATCGGCTACGACGACTGGGAATGGGGCGTCGATCTGTTCGCGGACGATCCGCTCGTCTTCAAGAAATTGATCTACGAAATGCGCTTCGACGAGGCGAGCGCGAAGTTCGCGGAGTTCGGTCCGTTCTACACGGGGCTGCAGTTCGGACTCAGAAATCTGCCTGCTTTTCTGAGCGGCACTGTCCCCCAAATTGGTTGACGATCGCAGGATTTGCTACAGGTTTTGGATCCAGATGCATCAATTTGGACCCACCCGCGCGATTACGATTTCGTCCCCCGCCGCTAAGTTCTGATCGCTGAACACGAAGCAGGAACGGCCCTCCACCCCATCCGAAGGTGTCGGAATTGCATCCCCCTGTGTCGGAGATCAGGATGCCGCTTACACAGGAGACCTTCATTACCCGTCTGCGTCGTCATCGTGAACGCAACAAGATCTCGCTCGACGAGATCTGCGTGGAAACCCGGATCAAAGGCGAGCTGCTCGAGGCCTTCGAACGCTGCGATCTGTCCGAGTGGCCGCGCGGTCTGTACGCGCGCGCGTGGGTGCGCGCGTATGCCAGCGCGATCGGGCTCGACCCGATCGACACGGTGGATGAATTCTGCCGGCTCTTCCCGCACGGCGATCGCCGTGGCGGGCCCACCGTGCAGGACATGGCGGCGATCGTCGCCCACCCGTCCGAGTATCGCGACGAGTTCGGGCACGAGGTCGATCGGCGGCGCTCGCCGCAGATGAACGTCCTGCAGCGGCCGTCGTGGCAGGCGCTGCTGGCGCAGGCCAGCCGTCACATGCGGATCTGGGGCCTCACCCAGGCCTCGCCGCTGCTGCGTCCCAAGGGGACGCCGCGCACGCAGTTCTAGCGCGGTTTCGACTTCTTCGTAGTGTCCGGCTTTAGCCTGGCTTTAGCCGGACCACACACGGCGGTGCCGATCAACTTGGTCCGGCTAACACTACTTTGTCAGATTCATTGATTCGTACATCGTGATCCAAAACTTCGTACTGTACTTTCCGATCGACGTTTCTTACGCTGTGGTGCGTGGAGGTCCGCGGCGCGGGAGCGCTGCTCGATCGGCTC
>VFYY01000178.1 GCA_016871375.1 Acidimicrobiia bacterium | reverse complement strand
TTGGCGTTACAGAGCGCGCATTTCGACTTGGCGACGGTGGACTTGCGTGCCATTCGTCACGATCTTACCCGATGAGGCTGAGCGCTGGCGCCGGGGCGTGGCCCGGGAACACGCGCGCGACATCCCCGGGTTGTGCTCGCCTGGCCTTGCGCGGGCGCCAGCGACGGAACTGTCAGGATGCCGACGATCCCCGCGAGTACCATCGCGCGCATGGATGCGGGATCGCACCTGCGCCTTATTCCTCAACACAATGGCGCCGACGCGAATCTCGATCCCGACGTGTCGGCGATCCGACGGTGCGTCGATCCGCCTGGTGTCGGCGCTCCGTCACCTTCGGAATCGCGGTCGCGATTTCAGGCCTGTTTTCGCATGGCACATCCCGTGCTGATGCGTCCACCGAGTTCGTTCGACTGCCACTCTGACCTTCCTGGCTAGTCAGGACACGCAGATCTGACCCTCTTCAAAGGAGAAAGAGTCCGTTATGAGCGTCATCGGTGGAAAACGTACGTGTGCGGCGGTCGTGGCCGCGGGACTGATCCTGGTGGGAACCTCGCTCCCCGCGGAGGCCGCGGAAACCGCGACGCTGACCGTCAGCGCCAGCGTGACCAACAACTGCACCATCAGCGCGGCCGCGATCTCGTTCGCGGCGTACGACCCGGTCGTCGCCAACGCCACCGCGAACCTCGATGGGGAAGGACGCGTGACGATTGCGTGCACCAAGGGCGCGGTGCCGACCATCGGGCTCGGCGCCGGCTCGAATGCGTCGGGCAGCACCCGCCGGCTTGCCAGCGGCGCCGAGATGCTGACCTACGAGATCTATCAGAACTCGAGCCGCAGCACGGTGTGGAACGGCGGCGGCGGAATCCTGACCACGACGGCCGCGCCGTCGAAGGCGCCGCGCGACTACACGGTTTACGGGCGGATCACCGGCGGCCAGGACGTGGCGGCCGGCACCTACACGGACACGATCGTCGCAACGGTGAACTTCTGATGAAGAAGTTCGTCGTCGCAATCCTTCTCACGCTCGCGGCTGACGCGTCGGCGTCGTCGTTCAACGTCAGCCCGACGCAGGTGTATCTGAGTGGGAAAGAGTCGAGCGCGCTGCTCACGCTGAGGAACGAGACCGACCAGCCGCTGCGCTTTCAGCTCTCGGCCTTCGCGTGGGACCAGCAGCGGTCCGGTGAGATGGCGCTCGCACCGACCGCTGACATCGTCTTCTTTCCGGCGCTCCTGACGCTCGGCCCGAAGGAAGAGCGGAAGGTTCGCGTCGGACGCGTCGTGGGCGCGGCCGATGCGGAGCGGACCTACCGGCTGTTCGTCGAGGAGCTGCCTCCGCTCGAGGCGCTGACGGCGTCCGGCGGGGAAGTGCGCGTGCTGACGAAGATGGGGATTCCGATTTTCGTGCGTCCGCCGAAGGAGACCGTGGCGGCCACGATCTCCACCGTCGAGCACGTGGACGGCGCGGTGACGTTCACGCTCGCCAATTCCGGCACGGTGCACATCGTGCCGAGCAGCGTGACCGTACGCGGCCTGGCCGGCACCGAGTCCCTCTTCGAAGGGACGCTGCCGGCGTGGTACGTGCTGGCCGGCGGCTTCCGCGACTTCGCCTATCAGCTCCCGCGGCCCGAGTGCACGCGCGCGACCGCCGTGCAGGTGGAGGTCGCCTACGGGTCCTCGAGAATCGATCGCCGCCTCGACATTCCCGCCGGCGCGTGCACGCAGTGAACCCGCGTCGCGCGCTGGCGCTGATCACGCTTGTCGGCGCGCTGGCGGTGTCCGCGCCTGCGCTGGCCCAGACGCAGCGCACGTTCCTCGAGGTCGTGCTCAACGGCGTGCCGAAGGGCGACACGCTCGTGGTGCTGCGCGAGGGTGACGCGCTCGTCGGCGCCGCCTGGCTCGCGGAAGCGGGCGTGACCGTGCCCCCGGCCTCGCGTGTGCTCGTCGAGAACGAAGAAGTCGTCTCGCTCGCGTCGCTCGCGCCGGACGTGACGTTCACCGTTGACGAGCGCGACCTGCGGTTGACCGTGACCGTCAGCCCGGCGCTCCTCGGCCGCCTGGTGCGCGACCTCCAGCAGGGACGGCCGGCCACCCTCGTGTATCGCCGCAACACCTCCGGATTCGTGAACTACGCCCTCAACGCCGGCAGCGCCGGCGACTACGACATCTTTTCGGAAGCCGGTCTCAGTGCGGGCGGCGCGCTGGTGACGAGCACGCTGTCCCTGAGCCGCGGCACAGTGGTCCGCGGGATGACGAGCATGACGCTCGACGACCGCTCGCGCATCCGCCGCTGGGTGATCGGCGACGCCCTGGCGGCCACCGGCACGCTCGGCGGCGACGCGGTGCTGGCCGGCGTGACCGTCACCCGTGATTTCAGCGTCGAGCCCTATTTCGTGCGCCACCCGACGCTCTCGCTGTCGACGCCGGTCGCCGCGCCGTCGGTCGTGGAAGTCCACGTCAACGGCCGCCTCGTGCGCGAAGAGCGCATCCAGCCCGGCATGCTCGACATCAGGAACCTGCCCCTGACGACGGGGCACAATGACACGCGGATCGTGATCCGCGATCCCTTTGGCGGCACGCGCGAGCTCGCCAACGGCTACTATTCGACCGCGTCGGTGCTCGCCACGGGCGTGCACGACTACCAGTACAGCGCCGGCGTGCGGCGCGCGAGCCTGTCCAACGCGAGCTGGACCTACACGGCGCCGGCCGCGCTCGCACGCCATCGCGTCGGCCTCACCAGCATCCTGACCGCCGGCGGGCGCATCGAGGCCGCGGCGGATCTCGTCAGCGGCGGCCCGTCGGTCACCCTCCGCCTGCCGTTCGGGGAGCTCGAGGCGTCGCTGGCCGCGAGCCGCTCGCTCCGCGGGCGTGGTACCGCGGCGGCGGCGGCGTATGCGTTCTCGGCGCCGCGCCTCAGCGCGGGCGCGTCGATGCGGGTGCTCGACGCGGGCTACGAGGCGCTGACGCTGACGAGCGGCAGCATGCGTCCCCGCAGCGAGCTCTCAGCGTTCTTGAGCCTCCCCGTCGGCGGCGGCATCAGCGCATCGATGCAGCACAGCTACGCGACCGCGCAGGACGGCAGCATCCGCACGCGTTCGGAGGGGATGATGTCACGCCGTCTCGGGCGGCACGCCGACCTGATGGCGAGCGCTGCCCGCGCTGACGAAGGACGCGGGCCGCGCATCGAGGCCAGCGTCGCGATCACGATCATGATGGGCGGACGCACGAGCGTGACGTCCACTGTCTCGCGCACGGCCGAGGGCGCGCGCAGCGCCGTGGACCTGCAGCGGCCGCTGCCGATGGGCACCGGCTACGGGTACCAGCTTCGCAGCCAGCCGGAGCAGAACGGCGCCACCTCCGGCGCGCTGCAGTACCAGGGCACGCACGGCCGCTACGAGGTGCGCTACCAGCCGTCCGGCGGCCGCCACCACGCCAGCGTCAACGTGTCAGGCGCGCTCGTCGGCATCGGCGGCGGCGTCTTCGCGACGCGTCCGGTGCGCAGCAGCTATGCGCTGGTGCAGGTGCCCGGCGTGAAAGGCGTCCGCGGCTTCTCGAGCAACCAGGAAATCGGCCGCACCAACCGCCGCGGCCAGATGTTCGTGCCGGATCTGCTGCCGTACTACGCCAACGTCGTGAACATCGCCGACACCGACATTCCGATCGAGTACACGATTCCGCGTGTGCAGGACACCGTCGCGCCGCCGTTCCGCGGCGGCGTGCTCGTCCGCTTCCCGGTGCAGCGCGTGCAGCACAGCGAAGGCCGCATCCTCGTCGTCATCGGCGGCGTCGAGCGCGTGCCGACCTACGGCGAGCTCGCGGTGACCGCGGACGGACGGCGCTACTCGTCGCCGGTCGGCGCGGCGGGCGAGTTCTATTTCGAGGATCTGCCGGTGGGCCGCCACGAGGCGTCGGTCGACGCCGGCGGCCGCGCCTGCGCGTTCACGCTGGAGGTGCCTGCCGCCGACGCGATGGTGGCGCGCCTGGGCACGCTGACGTGCGTCATGGGAGAGGGACGATGACCCGCAGGATGTGGGCGGCGGCGGTGTCGTCGGCGTTCATGCTGACCGGCTCGCCGGCCGAAGCCGCGAAGTGCACGATCGTGACGACCGCCGTGGCGTTCGGCAGTTACAACGTCTTTTCGGCGGCGCCCGTGGATTCCACCGGCAGCGTCCGCTTCAACTGCAACGGCGGCGCGAGCAACGTGCACATCACCGTCTCACGCGGCCAGAGCACGACGTACGCGCAGCGGACGCTGCGGCGCGCCTCGGAGTCGCTCGGCTACAACCTGTTCCTGGACGCGGGCCGCAGCACCATCTGGGGCGACGGCACCGGCGGCAGCCAGAGCTACTTTGGCGGCAACCCGCCGAACAATCAGGACGTGACGGTGACGATGTATGGAAGGGTGCCGGCGGGGCAGGACATCAGCGCCGGCGCGTATTCGGACAGCGTGTCCGTGACGATCAACTTCTAGAAATTAATCGTCACCATCCGGTAGCCGGGCGTCGGGAGGCCTTCGGCGACGGGGGCGGACGGAGACGGTTCCGCGGCAGCGCTGATGATCGCTTGCGGAGCGGTGGCGCCATCGCGCGACACGGCGCTGGCGGATTGCTCCGCCGTCGCCGTCATCGGATCGAGCGTTCGCTGCTCGGTGCTGGCCTGCGCGGTCGGCGCGTCCGCCGACGACACGGCCGGCGCGGGCGCCCGCACCACGCGCACGCTCACGCTCAGCGTCGTCCGGCGCGACTGCGCCTCGGCGGTCGCGGCGAGCGCCAGCACGGCGAGGACGATCGCGATCCGCCTCACCCCTGTCTGCCTCATGGCGTGACCTCCTGGCGCAGCGCCGGCAGGTACATCTCGCGCACGTATTCCTTCACCATGCGGCGGGTGCTGAAGCGCGGCAGCACCGTGCGGATCGACTCGCGCACGACCTTCAGCCAGCGCGTCGGGGTGCCCCTCCTGTCGCGGTCGTAGAACGTGGGCACGAGCTGCTGCTCGATGAGCGCGTACATCGCCTGCGCGTCGGCCCAGTCCTGCGCGCCGTGGTCGTTCGGATCGGCGTGGCCTTCGATGAGCCAGCCGTTCTCGCCGGTGAAGCCCTCCGCCCACCAGCCGTCCCCGATCGACATGTGCGGCGTGCCGTTGATCGCCGCCTTCATGCCGCTCGTGCCGCTCGCCTCGAGCGGCTTGCGCGGGTTGTTCATCCAGACGTCGCAGCCCTGCACGAGGAAGTGCGCCACGTGCAGGTCGTAGTCGTCCACGAACGCGATGCGTCCGCCGAACTTCGGGTCGAGCGCGTGCTTGTAGATGTGCTGCAGGTGGTGTTTGCCGACCTCGTCGGCCGGGTGCGCCTTGCCGGCGAACAGAATCTGCACCGCGCGCCCGGGCGCGGTCAGGATGCTCGCCAGACGGTCCGCGTCCGAGAAGATCAGCTCGGGGCGCTTGTAGCTGGTGAAGCGGCGCGCGAACCCGATCGTCAGCGTGTTGTGGTCAAACATCGTCCCCGCGGCGACGATGCGCGACGCGGCCACCTGCTCGGTGGTCCAGCGGTGGCGTGCGCGCTCGCGGACGAAGTTGAACAGGAACGCGCGCAGCGCCTGCCGCGCCTCCCACAGCTCCTCGTCCGGAATCTCCAGCACGCGGTCGCACACGGCCGGGTCGTCGTGGTGCTCGAGCCAGTCGGCCCCGAGGTACTTCTCGAGCAGGCCGGCCACCTCGTACGACATCCAGGTCGGCACGTGCACGCCGTTGGTCAGCGACGCGATCGGCAGCTGTTCGCGCGGCGTGTCGGGCCAGATCCCCTGCCACATCTGCCTGGTGACCTCGCCGTGCAGCCGGCTGACGCCGTTCACGGCGCCGGTGGCGCGCAGGCACAGCGCGGTCATGTTGAACATCGCCCCGCCCCCGGCGTCGTGGTGGCCGAGCGCGAGGAAGCGTTCGCGGTAGTCGCCGAGGTCGCCCCACGCGCCCGCCAGGTGTGCCTCGACGAGGTGGAACGGGAAGGCGTCGTGGCCCGCCGCGACCGGCGTGTGCGTGGTGAACACGGTCGTGCGGCGCACGTCCTCGAGCGCCGCGTCGTACTGCCAGCCGCTCTCGCACAGATCGCGTATCCGCTGGAGGACGACGAAGCCGGCGTGGCCCTCGTTGAGGTGATAGACGGACGGGTGGATACCCAGCGCCCTCAGCACGCGGACGCCGCCGACGCCGAGGATGATCTCCTGCTGGATGCGCGTCTCCCGGTCGCCGCCGTAGAGGCGCGCGGAGAGCTCGCGGTCCCACGGCGCGTTCTCCTCGAGGTCGGTGTCGAGCAGAAACAGCTTCACGCGCCCCACGCGCACCTGCCACACGGCGACGAGCACCGTGCGGTTGCCGAGCGGCACCGCGGTGACGCACGGCTTGCCTTCGGGCGTCATGGCCGGCTCGATCGCGGTGTCGGTCCAGTTCAGGCGCTCGTAGATCTCGACCTGCCAGCCGTCGGCCGTGAGGCTCTGATGGAAGTACCCCTGCGGGTACATGAAGCCGACGCCGATGAGCGGCACGCCCAGGTCGCTGGCTTCCTTGCAGTGATCGCCGGCGAGCACGCCAAGGCCCCCGGCATAGATCGGCATCGACTGGTGCAGCGCGAACTCGGCGGAGAAGTAGGCGACGGTCTTGTCCTTGAGGTCGCCGCACTCGGCCTCGCACCAGGTGTTGCGCGCCGCGCGCGCGGCATCGAGCCGCCCGATCACGCGGTCGTAGGTGGCGAGCCAGTCGGCGTCGTGGAGCACGCGCTCGAGGGCGTCCTCGGAGACGAGCTTCAGCATCCGCACCGGGTTGTGCGCCGTCAGCCGCCACAACGGGTAGTCGAGGCGCCGGAACACGGTGCGCGCGTCCATGTTCCAGCTCCACCACAGATCGTGGGCGAGCTCCGGCAGACGGGTGATGCGATCAGGCAGTTGAACCACGACAGGCTCCAACGAGCGTAGCGAACGCCGGCAGGTCGATATTGCCGCCGGACACGACTGCGACGATTGTCCCCCGAACCGTCCCGCTGAGCGCCGCCGCAACCGCGCAGCCCGCCGCCCCTTCCGCGATCACGTGACAGCGGTCGGCGAGCTGCCGCATCGCCGCGGCCACCTCGCGCAGCGTGACGACGATCGTCCCGTCGAGCTGTGCGAGCAGCGGCCACATCGTCGGGAGCACGGACTGGCCGCCCGCGCCGTCCACGAACGACGCCTGCCACGCGTCGAAACGGCTGGGGCGTCCGTTCTTCAGCGACGCGGTCAGCGGCGCGGCTGTTTCCGGCTCGGCGGCGAATATCTTGACGCCCGGCCGCAGCGCGCGCACGGCCGCCGCGACGCCGGCGATCAGCCCGCCGCCGCCGAGCGGCGCGATCACCGCGTCCACGTCCGGCAGATCGCTGACGATCTCCAGGCCCGCGGTCCCGTTGCCGGCGATGAAGCGGTCGTCGTCGAACGGATGGACGAAGTGGCCGCGCATGCGGTCCGAGCCGTGCGCTTCCACCGTGCGCCAGCACTCGTCGTAGCTGGCCGGCACGATCGTGGCGCCGAAGCGCTCGATGGCGCGCAGCTTGGTGGCGGGCGCGGTGTCGGAGACCATGACGGAACACGGGACGCCGGCCACCCGCGCGGCCAGCGCCACCCCCTGCGCCGCGTTGCCCGCGCTCACGGTCCAGACGCCCTCGCGGAGCTCCGCCGGCGCGAGCTGCCGCACGACGTTCCAGGCGCCGCGTATCTTGAACGATCCAATCGGCTGCAGCGTCTCGAGCTTGAGAAAGATGTCGGAGTCGCCCAGGCGGACGAGCGGAGTCCGGACAACGGGGTTGTAGATGCTGCGAGCGGCGTCCTCGATGGCGCTCAACGGGATGTGTCGCATCGCGCGGCGGGCCCGACAATGGTATCCTGATCGGACTCCATGGCACGTAACGCACGCCCGACCGCAGCCAAGCGCGAGCGGGAGAAGAACCTCGCCGAAAAGCGCAAGGAGAAGGCCGCGCGCCGGCAGGATGTGAAGCAGCGCAAGGCGTCGGAGCCGCGCCGCACCGACGGCGTGGACCCCGACATCGCGGGCATCACGCCCGGGCCGCAGCCGCTCGCCGACTGGCAGATCGACGAAGCCGAAGAGTAGGTCTAAATTTAGTTCGCCTTCCTGTTGGGATCGTAGGTGGGCTTGACCGTGCCCATCTTCCGCGCGACGTCCATCAGTTCCGGATAGAACTGCACGAAGGTGTTCTCCACGGCCGTGTTGTTCCTGTGGCACGCGTAGCAGGCCGCCGTCGAGGGAAGCGCGTTGGCCGAATCCAGCCGC
>VFYY01000177.1 GCA_016871375.1 Acidimicrobiia bacterium | reverse complement strand
CATTGTCGCGTCGTTACGGTCGACGCATGCGTCGCCCCTACATTGTCGCGTCGTTACGGTCGACGCATGCGTCGCCCCTACATTGTCGCGTCGTTACGGTCGACGCATGCGTCGACCCTACCATGTATACTGCCGGTTCCGCGGAGGCTTTCCTCTTGAGACCCATACGGATCGCAATCATCCTCGCGATTGCTGCGCTGTCGGCGATCTCCGCGCAGCAGCCGGCTACTCCCGCCGCGGACTGGCCCATGTACAACCGCGACGTCTACGGCACGCGGCACTCGCCGCTGACGCAGATCACGCCGGCCAACGTGAGCCGACTGCGCCAGGCGTGGACGTACAGGATCGGCCGCTATCCGGATTCCGGCGGCCTCACCGGCGGCAGCGAGTACACGCCGATCGTCGTCAACGGCGTCATGTTCGCCGGCACGGCGACGAGCATCGTCGCGCTCGAGGCGCACACCGGCAAGGAGATCTGGACGTTCGACGTGCCGATGGGCGCGCCGTCCAAGCGCGGCGTCGGCTACTGGCCGGGCACCGGCGCGTCTCCGGCGCGCATCCTGTTCACGTCCGGTCGGCGGCTGTTCGCGCTCAACGCGGCAAACGGCCAGCTCGTCGCCGAGTTCGGCAGCGCGGGCATCGTGGACATGGGGCAGTCCTATAACGGATCGCCCACGGTGTACCGCAACCTCGTGCTCGTCGGCACCAACTCGGCGCCCGGCGCGGTGCGCGGCTTCAGCGCGCAGACCGGCGCGAAGGCGTGGGAGTTCCGCGCCGTGCCGCAGGAGGCCGAGGCGATCGGCTTCGAGACGTGGGAGAACGGGAGCTGGAAGGATCACCAGGGCGCCATCAGCTGGGCGTTCTCGATGACGATCGACCCGCAGCGCAACACGCTGTATGCGGTCTTCGACAGCCCGGTGCCCGACTATTACGGCGGGAACCGCCACGGCGACAACCTGTTCGCCAACTCGGTGGTGGCGCTCGACGCGACCACCGGCGCCTACAAGTGGCACTTCCAGACGACGCACCACGACCTGTGGGACTACGACATCCCGTCGCCGCCCTCGCTCCTGGACGTGACCGTGGAAGGACAGCGGACGCCGGTGCTGGCGATCGCGCACAAGACCGGCTGGATGTACATCCTCAACCGTGAGACCGGGAAGCCGGTGTTCGGGATCGAGGAGCGCCCCGTGCCCGCGAGCGACGTCCCCGGCGAGAAGGCGTCGCCCACGCAGCCGATTCCGGTGAAGCCCGGACCGATCGCGCGCGTCGAGTACAAGCCCGAGGACATCGTCACCGCCAACGAGACGACCCCGGAGCACGCGGCCTTCTGCAAGGCGCTCGAGGAGCGCAGCGGCGGCTTCTACAACGCGGGCCCGTTCACGCCGTACCTGCACCGGGCGCCGGGCGCGCCGCCGCGCTCGACGATTCTGTTTCCCGGCTCGGTCGGCGGCGCGAACTGGGGCGGCACTGCCTCGGATCCGGGGCTCGGTTACGTCTTCGTCAACACGATGGACGAGGCGAGCATCGGCTGGATCGAGCTGCGCACCGGACGCGGCGGCGCCCGGAACTACAACCGCAACAGCATCGTCGGCGCCACCTCGCGCTTTCAATGGAGCGACGGCACGCCTGACGGCGGCGGCAACCTGGTGGGCTCCGGCGAGAAGGCGTGGCCGTGCCAGAAACCGCCATGGGGGAACCTGCTGGCGGTGAACGCGGGCACCGGCGACATCGTCTGGCGCGTGCCGCTCGGCATCACCGAGCAGCTGCCGCCGGAGAAGCAGCGCACCGGCCGCCTCAACATGGGCGGGCCGATGACGACCGCGGCCGGCCTCGTCTTCATCGGCGCGAGCAACGACCGCCGCTTCCGGGCCTTCGACTCGCGCACGGGCAAGGAGCTGTGGGTGACCTCGCTGGAGATGAGCGGGCACGCGGTGCCGATCACGTTCCAGGGACGCGACGGAAAGCAGTACGTGGCCATCACGGCCGCCGGCGCCAGCGCGCTGAACGACCCCGCGCCGGCCGGCGCAGAAGCCCTCGTGGTGTATTCGTTGCCGTAGTGTGGTCCGGCTGAAGCCGGACACTACGTAGTGTCCGCCTTCAGGCGGACCAAGATGTGACGTAGTGTCCGCCTTCAGGCGGACCAGGATGTGGCGTAGTGTCCGCCTTTAGGCGGACCAAGATGTGGCGTAGTGTCCGCCTTCAGGCGGACCAAGATGTGACGTAGTGTCCGCCTTCAGGCGGACCAAGATGTGACGTAGTGTCCGCCTTCAGGCGGACCAGGATGTGGAGAGCAGCATGAAGAAACTCATACTCGGCGTTCTGGCATTTCTCGTGGCCGTACCCGCGGCGGCGCAGACACCGCCGATGCGCAGCATCGTCAACATCACCGGCCAGCTCTATCGCGCGCAGAACAACAACCACTACACCGTGTTCCTGGTGACGCCCGAGGGCGTCATCATGAGCGATCCGATCAACCGCGACTTCGGCCGCTACCTCAAGGCGGAGATCGCGCAGCGGTTCAAGGTGCCGGTCCGCTACGTGCTCTACACGCATCGTGACTGGGACCACGCGTCGGGCGGCGTGGTGTTCGCCGACACGGCGGAGTTCGTCGGACACGAGAACATGCTCGTGGGCCTGGCGGCGCCGCGCGGCAATCCGCCGCTCACCCCGGACGCCGCCAAGCTGGATGCCAACAAGAACGGCGTCCTGGAGCGCAGCGAAGCGTCCGGCGGGCTGGCCGATCAGTTCGCCCTCTACGACTACAACCGCAACAACATCGTGAACGGCGCCGAGCTCGCGCGCGGCCCGATCAGCGACGTCTACGCGCCGACCATCACCTACCGCGATCGCCACACCGTCACGCTGGGCGGCAAGACGGTGACGATGACGTATCTGGGAACGGCGCACTCCGACGACAGCTCGGTGCTGCACTTCCCGGCGGAGCGCGCGGTGTTCAGCGCGGACATCCTGCAGGTGCGGCGCCTCCCCGGCGGCCTGGCGCCGACCACCGGCTCGTGGATCGACGCGCTGCGGACCATTAACGCCCTCGACTTCGATCACGCGCTCACGGGGCATGCGCTGGCCGGGACGAAGACGGATTCGCTGATGCTGCAGCAGTACCTCGAGGACATCTCGAGCGGCGTGGCGGCCGGCATCGGCGCGGGACGCAGCCTGGCGGAGATCCAGAAGACGCTGACGCTCGACGCCTTCAAGGGCTTCGAGCGGTGGGACACGAACCGCGAGGCGCACATCGCGGCCGTCTACGCGACGATCAAGGGCACGCGCCGCGATGCGGCTCCTGGTACTCGCTAGCTTTCTCGCGATCGGCTGCCGGCAGCCGGCTGCCGGCAGCGCGTCGCCCGGGGAGTTCTATCGCGGCAGGACCGTCACGATCGTTGTCGGGTCCGGCGCGGGCGGTGGGTTCGACACCACCGCCCGCCTCGTCTCCCGGCACATCGGCCGCCACATCCCCGGCACTCCCACCGTCATCGTGCAGAACATGCCCGGCGGCGGCGGGCTCGTCGCCGCCAACCACGTCTTCAACGCCGCGCCGAAGGACGGCACGTCGATCGGCCTCTTTCACGAGGCGCAGATGATGAACCAGCTCACCGGCGGCGAGGGCGTGCAGTTCGACCTGCGCGCGTTCAACTGGCTGGGCAGCTCCTACGTCGATCCCAACGTCTGCGTCGTCCGGAGCGACGCCCCCGTGACGGCGATGGCGGACATGGTGGGGAACCGGACGGCCACCGCGGTGGGCGGCACCGGTCCGGGATCGAATACCTACGACGCGCCGCGCGTGCTGGCCGCGGCCACCGGCGCCAACATCAAGGCCGTGGCGGGCTACCCGACGACCAACGACGTCCGCGTCGGCGTGGAGCGCGGGGAGATCCAGGGGATGTGCCTCGGCTGGGAATCGGTGAAGTCGGCCTCCGAGCAGTGGCTGAAGGACGGCTACGCGACGGTGTTCGTGCAGAACGGCACGGCGCGCCACCGCGATCTGCCCGACGTGCCGCTGGCCATCGAGTTTGCGAAGACCGAAGAGCAGCGGATGCTGCTGCGTCTCGTGGACGCGCCCGGCGCGATGGCCAAGCCCTTCGCGATGCCGCCGGGAGTGGATCCCGGGCGCGTCGAGGTCATGCGCCGCGCGCTGCAGGCCACCTACGCCGACCCGGCGTTCCTGGAGGAAGCGAAGGCGCTGCGGCTCGAGTTCCATCCGAAGGACGCCGCCGGGATCCAGGCGGTGCTGGACGACGTGCTGGCGGCGTCGCCGGAGATCGCGGCGAAGTACCGCGAGATCATTCAACCGTAGGGCGCCCCTTCTCGGATGTAGGGCGGCCCTTTACGGGCCGCCGATCCCGAACACGCGCCGCGCGTTCGTCTCGAAGATCTTCTTCTTGTCCGCCTCCGGGATGTCGATGGCCGACATCGCCTGGAGCGCCACCTCGACGTACTTGCGGCCGCCCTGCGTGTCGAACGGCATGTCGGTCGCGAACATCACCCGATCCACGCCGAAGAACGCCAGCCCGCATTCGAGCGCCGGCACAGATCCGATCGTGATCGTGTCCGCGTAGAAGCGCGGGAAGTAGTCGTACGGGTGCGCTTCGAGCGGCACCGGCTCCTTGCGCGCCGCCGCGGCCTTCAGGAACTTGTCGTAGCCCTCGCGAATCCGTTCGCCGGCGTACGGCGCGAAGCCGCCGAGGTGGTGCGTCACGATCCGGATGCCCGGATGACGGTCGAAGGCGCCGGAGAAGACGATGCGCGTCATCGCCGCGACCGTGTCGTAGAGCCAGCCGAAGATGCGCCAGGTGTCGAAGCGGCTGGCCTGCTCGCTCGGGTAATCGGCGCGGTTCGGGCCGCGCACCGGGTGCAGCAGGATCGGGATGTCGAGCGCCACCGCGCGGTCGAACACCGGCGCGAACGCCGGGTCGTCGAGCGGGCGCCCCTGGACGTCGGTGTAGATCTGCACGGCGCGGTGTCCGAGCTGGGTGACCGCGCGTTCGAGCTCGCCGAGCGCGGCCTCCACGTCGTTCATCGGCAGGCACGCGGCGGCCGCGATGAACCGGTCCGGGTGCCGCGCCACCAGCTCCGCCGTCTCGTCGTTGGCGATGCGCGACAGCTCCAGCGCCGCCTCGGGACCGGCGACTGCCTCCACCGGCGGGTTGGCGGTGTTGATGATCTGCCGGTAGTCGCCGCCGGCCAGGTCCATCGCGCGGAAGCGCGCGTCGAGGTCGAAGAGCGCCGGCATCACGCGCTCCTGCTCCTCGAGTCGCAGCTGCGGCGGGGCCACCTCAAGGCGCCTGGCGCGGTAGCGCGGCGTCACGATGTGATTGAAGACGTCGATCGTCAGGGCGCGATCTCCTCGAGCCGGCGGTTGCGCGTCTCGAGCATGAACGCGCCGGCGGCCGCGCCGATGAGGCCCGCGGCGGCGAACATCAGGAACACCGCGCCCGTGCCGCTGGCGGCGACGAAGTAGCCGACCATCACCGGCCCGGCCGCCGACGCCAGCCGCAGCCAGCAGGTCGCGGCCCCGGTGCCGATGGCACGCATGCGCGTCGGGTAGATCTCCGGCGTGTAGAGGTACAGCACCGCATTCACCGAGCCGACGATGCCGTAGGCGGCGGTGACGAGGACGATGACCGCGGTCACCGAGTTGGCGGCGAACGAGCCGAGCGCGGCGAGGAGCAGACCGCCGGCAATGAAGCAGATCGTCACCCAGCGCCGGCGGCCGACCCGGTCGATGGCGAACGCGCAGCCGAGGAGGATGACGACCTGCGCGATGTTGGTGAGCGTGCCCGCGCGCAGCGCCTGGTCGAGCGGCAGGCCGTAGACGCGGTTGTAGAGCGTCGGCATCCAGTTGTTGAGGCCGTTGGTGACGAAGTAGGCGCTCGCCCACAAGGTCCAGGCCACGAGGGTGCGTCCGCGGTACATCGACGATAACAACTCGCTCCACCGCGTTCGCGAGGGTTCTCGCGTGCTCGGGTGCTCTGGTGCTGTGGTTCGGTGCTCAGGTTCGCTGGTGCTCGGGTTCTGTGGAGCGCTTGCTTCGATCTCTTCGATGATGCGCTCGGCTTCGTCGACGCGGCCCCGGGTGATCAGCCAGCGCGGCGACTCGCGCAGGCGGAGCAGCAGCCCGGCGATGACGAGGCCCGGGACGCCGCCGATGAGGAACATCACCTGCCAGCCGAGCGTCGGCACGACCAGCGCGCCGATCTGGCCGGTCATCATCAGGCCGATGGGAAAGATCATCTCGTAGAGCAGGAAGAACCGGCCGCGGCCGTGCGCCTTCGAGAGCTCGTTGATGTAGACGGCGGCGACCGGCATCTCGCCGCCGACGCCGATGCCCTGCACGAGCCGCAGCAGGAGCAGGGCCGGGAAGTTGCCCGCCAGCGCGCAGGCGAGGCTCATCACCGACATCAGCGCGGTGGCGCCGGCCGCGCTGCGCACGCGGCCGTAGCGCTCCGCCAGGCCGCCGAAGAGCAGCGCGCCCACGAACTGGCCGAGGTAGCCGACGGAGATCAGCCACCCGATCTGCACCGGCGTGATGTCCCAGAGCCGCACGAGGACCGGCAGCACGAACGCCAGCGACAGCGCGTCGAAGGCGTCGAAGAACGTCGCGCTCCCCATGATGAGGCGCGCGCGCAGGTGCCAGCGCGAAAACGGCGCGCGCTCGAGGCGGGCGATGAGATCGCTCCCGCCAGGCGTCGCGTCCGGCTTCAGCCGGACCTCGGTATCCGTCACAGGATGCGCGCGATGGCCGCGGCGACCGCCTCGGGGTGTTCGATCGGCGTGAGATGCCGCGCCTTTGGCAGCACGGTGAGCGAGGACTGCGGCAGCTGCTCGTGCAGGTACTGCGCCATGGCGACCGGCGTGGCGTAGTCCTCCTCGCCGACGACGATGGCGACGGGCATCCGCAGGGAGGGGAGGTACTTCCGGGCGTCCGCGTCGCCGAGCAGCGCCGTGGTCGCCGCATAGCACTCGAAGTCGTTGGCGACGAACGTCGCGACCGCGCGCTGCATCTCGGGCGGGTTGCGCTCGCGATACGCGTCGGAGAACCAGCGCGTGACCTGGAAATCCACCAGCCCGCGCATCCCTTTCTCGCGCGCCGCCTCCGCGCGTTTCCGGAACGCCTGCGGCGCGTCCTCGCCGTACCAGGCGGTGGTGTCGATCAGTCCGAGCGCGGTCGCCCGGTCCGGATGCAGTCCGGCGAATGCCAGCGCCACGCAGCCGCCCATCGAGCAGCCGGCAACCGCCGCCGAGTCCCAGCCGACGTGATCCAGCAGCTGCGCGAGATCGTCCGCGAACGACTCCGCCGTGTAGCGCCCGGCCGTGCGGTCGGATTGCCCGTGGCCGCGGCAGTCGTACGTCAGCACCTCCGCCTTGTCCGTCAGCCGCGGCACCACGCCGTCCCACACGTGGCGATCGAGCGCCAGCGAGTGAACGAGGACGACTCGCGGCCTGCCCCGAGCATCGTCGAGGGGCGCACCGGGTCCGGGCGCGGGGTGGCGTGTAAAGGAGAGCGGGGTCGGCATGTGGGCCACGGGAGTATACAGAATGATTCCGTGAGATCATCCTTGGCCGATGCCCAGACCCGTTGACCTGCGCGCGTGGCTCGCGCGCGTCGACTCGCTCGGCGAGCTGCAGCACGTCTCCGGCGCCGACTGGAACCTCGAGATCGGGGCGATCTCGGAGATCAACTACCGGCGCAAGCCCCCGGCCGCGATCCTCTTCGACGACATTCCCGGCTACCCGCGCGGCTACCGCGTGGTGACCGGGACCCTCGCCAACGCGCACCGCATGGCGCTGACGCTGAACCTCGACCCGGCGCTCGACACGGCAGGGCTGGTCGAGGCGCTGCGCGGCAAGCCGCGTGAGTGGGAAGCGGCCGCGCGCGACTTCGCGCCCGCCGTGCGCGACACCGGCCCGATCCTCGAGAACGTCGTCAACGGCCCGGACGTCGATCTCACGAAGTTCCCGGCGCCCCTGTGGCACGAGCACGACGGCGGCCGCTACATCGGCACCGGCGTCGCGGTGGTCACGAGCGATCCGGACGGCGGGCGCGTGAACGTCGGCGCCTATCGCGTGATGATTCAGGAAGAGGGCCGCGCGGCGACGATCAACGCCGAGGCCGGCAAGCAGGGACGCGCGCAGTACGACCGCTGGTTCGCGAAGCACGGCAGGGCGCCCGTGCTCCTCTCGTTCGGCCACGATCCGCTGCTGCTGATGGTGGCAGGCACGGAGGTGCCGGACGCCGTCGACGAGTACGCCTACGCGGGCGCGATGAACGGCTGCAGGCTGGACGT
>VFYY01000176.1 GCA_016871375.1 Acidimicrobiia bacterium | reverse complement strand
CGCGCGCACGATCTTCGAGCGCGGGTTCATCGTGTCGATCGCCACCCTGAGCGGGAAGCCGCGGAGCAGCTCCGACCTCCTGACCGGCGCCGGCCGCGCGAAGCGCGAGTTCGGGATGTCGCCGGGCAGGCGGATGTAGAGATCCAGCCCGAGCGGCGTGGCGATCTCGTCCTGGAAGAACTGCCCGATCGTCCGGTGCCTCGGGTCGATGCGGCGCAGGAGCTCGCCCTCGTAATAGCCGATGGTGACCGCGTGGTAGGCCTGGCGCGTCCCCGGTTCCCAGGCGGGCTTCTGGCGCGCCAGCAGCGCCGCCAGGCGATCCGCGTCGCCGACGACGTCGCGGTCGGGCCGCTCGTCGAGCGCGTAGAGCCCGGCCTGGTGCGCGAGGAGCTGGCGCACGGTGATCCGCGCCTTGCCGTTCTGCGCGAACTCGGGCCAGTAGTGACGGCGCCGTCCACATGCACCTCCGGCGCGGCGAAGGCATAAGGCGTGCCGGCGCCAAGGTTCACGGGTGCGCGAGTGCTCTGGTGCTTCGCTCAGGGCTGTGGGATTTCTTCGCAGCGCCTGCAGAAGATTTCCATGCCGATGAACCTGGCGCGCCCCTCGGCGGTCATCACCCAGGCGCGGTTCTGCCAGGGCGGGTCGTGGCGCATGTGCTGCTGGTGGCCGCAGGACAGCTCGGCCACCCAGTGGCCTTCCTCGTCCTGATGGAAACCGGTGATCTTCGACAGGCGCACGATTTGTACGGCGTTCGTCGTCAATCGGCGCGGCGTTCCGTATTACGTACAGGTCTTCGCGCGCCCGAAGCCATGACAGGTCGTAGTGTCCGGCTTCAGAGCCGGACCACACTCACTCTTCGAAGAGCGTCCGGCTGACGTCCACCGGCCGGCTGCGCTCGACGAGCACGTCCCACCAGCCGAAGTGGACCGCGAGCAGGTGATCGAGCTCGCGCGTGTCGGTGGTCGTTTCCGCCTGGCCCGCCAGAGGCAGGCAGTAGGCGGCGTTCGGCGACGCCGCGAGCATGTGCTGCACGCCCTGTGAGAACCCCTGCCCCGCGTACGCCACGCATCCCGCCATCGGCAGCGCCCGCACGTCGTCCAGGGCGTACGGGATCTTCTCGTCCACCGTCCCCTGGCTGTCCTGGAACTTGCACTCGATGGCAAACGCTTTTGCCGCGTCCCTGCTGACGCAGAAGACGTCGATGCAGCGGTCCTTGCCGATGATCGTCTTGCCGACGCGGACCTCGCGGTACACGGTGAGCCCCCGCGACGCGAACCGCCGCGCGACGTAGGAGGCCACCAGGTTGGCGTATTCGGTCCCCGTCATCTTCCGTACGTAGTGTCCGGCTTTAGCCGGACCTCGTCGAACAGATCCGCCTGCGGCGGCGGGACTTCTTCCGGCAGCCCTTCCGGCACGCGTCCCTCGCCGAACTCGCGCAGCCGCTGCGAGGCGATGCGGACCGCCTCCGCGTTGAGGTCGTTGCCGATAAATCGGCGTCCCAGGCGCAGGGACGCGACGCCCACGCTCCCAGACCCCATGAACGGATCGCAGACGACGTCGCCGGGCTCGGAGCTCTGCTTGATGAGGATCTCGGCGACCTCCGGCGGCTTCTCGGCCGGATAGCCGCCGCGGATGCGCGGGACGGCCATCACGTCCGGCACGCCGAGGTCGTTGAGCTTCCGCTTCCCTTTCTCGAAGAAGAGGACGAACTCGTAGCGCGCCCGGTAGTGGTAGCCCATGCCGATGGTGCACTTGTCCCACACGAGCGGCTTCCAGAACTTGAAGCCGGCCCGCTCTGCCTCCGGCTTGGCGACGAACATCGTTTCCGCGTCGCACAGCAGGTAGAAGTGCGTGTCGTCCTTGAGGACGCGGTAGACCTCGGCAAACAGCTCCCCGAAGCGCGCGTTCGGGAAGATCGTGAACCAGTCGTTGCTGGACGCCTTCGAGTGCTTCAGCCTCGTTGTCGTGCCGACCGCGCGGTGCTTCTCGAGCGACTCGTACGCCGGATCGGTGATCAGCAGGTCAACGGACGCCGCCGGCAGCGTCTGCAGCCAGGCGACGGCGTCCTGGTTGGCGAGTTCGTAAGGAAGGGCGGCCACGACGTGCGCCCATTCTACGACGACGATGGTGACAGCCCAGGTCACGCTTCGCCCTATAATTCCCGCTCACCCTTCATGATCGGATCCGAGATCGGCCATTACCGGATCGTCCGCCTGCTCGGCAAGGGCGGCATGGGCGAGGTGTACCTCGCCGATGACACGCGGCTGCAGCGCCAGGTCGCGCTCAAGTTGCTCGACCCCGAGGTGGCGGCCGATCCGGAGCGGCGCGACCGCTTCGCGCGCGAGGCTCGCGCCGCCGCGGCGCTCAACCATCCGAACATCGTCACGATCCACTCGGTCGAGGAAGCGGACGGCCGGCTGTTCCTGACTCTCGAGTACATCGAGGGGGGCACGCTCGGCGACGTCATCCAGCCGGGCGGGCTGCCGATCGATCGCCTGATCTCCATCGGCATCTCGCTGGCCGACGCCGTGGGCGCGGCGCACCAGCGCGGCATCACGCATCGCGACCTCAAGCCCGCCAACGTGATGATCGCGAACGACGGCCGCGTGAAGGTGCTCGACTTCGGCCTCGCGAAGCTGCGCGAGGACCTGCAGGCCACCGGGGCGGTGGACGTGACGCAGGCGCAGACCGGCGAGGGACGGATCCTCGGGACCGTCGCCTACATGTCGCCCGAGCAGGCGGAAGCGCGGGCGGTGGACCAGCGCAGCGACGTCTTTTCGCTGGGCGTGATCCTGTACGAGATGGCGCTCGGCGAGCGGCCGTTCAGGGGCGACACGCAGGTGTCGGTGCTCTCGTCGATCCTGCGCGACACGCCGCCGCTCGTCACCGACGTCAAGCAGGGATTGCCGCGCGACCTCGGGCGCATCATCCGCCGCTGCCTGGCCAAGGATCCCGAAGACCGGTACCAGACGGCCAAGGACCTGCGGAACGATCTGCGCGGGCTGCGCGAAGAGCTCTCGAGCGGCGACCATACCGCGGCTGCCGTGCCGGCGGCGCCTGCGCGCGCCTCACGGCGCCCCTTGATCGCAGCGGCGGCCGTCGTGGTACTGGCAGTTGCCGGCTTCGCCGGATGGCGGACGTGGTTTGCCGGCGGCGCGTCCGGATCAGCCGCCGCCTCGAGCTCGGCGCCGTTCGCCTCGATCGGCCTGACGCGTCTGACGACGACGGGCACCGCCGGACTGGCGGCAATCTCGGGTGACGGGCGCTACGTGGCCCATGTCGTCACCAGCGAGCGCGGCCCCGGGCTGTGGCTGCGGCAGGTGGCCACGGCCAGCAACGTGGAGATCGTGCCGCCGGCGGATGTCCGGTTCGCAGCGGTGGCGTTCTCGCCCGACGGCAACTACGTCCACTACGTCGAGTATCCGCGCGGGGCGAACTATGCGTCGCTCTACCGGGTGCCGGCGCTCGGCGGCGGCACGCAGATGCTGCTGTACGACGTGGACAGCGCGCCCGCCTTCTCCCCGGACGGCAGCCGCTTCGCGTTCGTGCGCGGCCTGAGCGCGGAGGGCGCGGCGGTCATGGTGGCCAACGCCGACGGCAGCGGTGTGCGCGCGCTGGCGAAGCGCGCGGCGCCGCTCTGGTACGAGCTCGGGCCGCAGACCGTGGCCTGGTCGCCCGATGGGACGCTGCTCGCCGTGGCGGGATTGGATCGATCCGCGCTCACCGGCCGGGTTGTCCTGCTCGACGCGGCATCGGGCATGGAGCGGCCGCTCGGCGACAGCGAATGGCGCACCGTGCGCAGCCTGGCCTGGCTGCCCGACGGCAGCGGTCTCGTCGTCAACGCGCAGGAAGCGGGCGGCGAGACGACGATCGCGCAGTTGTGGCAGGTGAGCTACCCCGGCGGCGCCGTCCGCCCGATGACCACCGACCTCAGCAGCTACTCGGGCCTCAGCCTCTCCCGCGACGGCCGGACGCTCGTCACCGTGCGCGGCGAGCAGCGGTCGTCGATATGGCTGGGCCAGGGCGGAGCGCCGGACTCGTTTCAGCCGATCACCACGAGCGCCGGGGCCGACGACGGCGTGCAGGGGGTGGCGTGGACGGCGGACGGCCGTCTCCTCTACACATCCACCGCGAGCGGCAACCTGGACATCTGGATCATGAACGCCGACGGCAGCGGCCGCGTGCAGCTGACGACGGACCGGGCCGACGACCGGAATCCGAGCGCCACGCCGGACGGCCGCTTCGTCGTCTTCGCCTCCGACCGCGGCGGCACCCGCGGCATCTGGCGCATGACGATGGGCGGCGGCGAGCAGGCGCGGCTCGAGACCGACGCGCTCAACCCCTCACCGTGGATGCCGTTCCTGTCGCGCGACGGCCGCTGGGTGACCTACTCGAACGCGCGGTTCATGCCGCTGAAGATTCCGGTCGAAGGAGGCGTGGTGGAGCCGCTGTTCACGCTGCCGGCCGGCCAGGCGCTGCCCGCCCTGCCGCTCCAATTCCACGATCCGGTACTGTCGCCGGACGGGCGGCTGGTCATGGGCCACTACCGGGACGAGGCGGCGATGGGCGAGCGGATCGCGGTCATGCCCGTGAACGACCCCGGCAAGCCGACGCTCTTCCCGAACACGTTCATCAACGCGCAGTGGTCGGCCGACTCGCGCGGCCTGGTCTACTTCGACAACCGGCGGCAGATGGGCAACCTGTACCGCCAGCCGGTGGCCGGCGGCGCGCCCGTGCAGGTGACGCGCTTCGACGATCAGCAGATCTTCCGCTTCGCGTACTCCCCGGACGGCCGGCAGGTGGCGATCTCGCGCGGCGGGACCATCTCGGACGTCGTCCTCATGACGTCTCGAGACGAATCCACGCAGCCGCGCTGAGCACGTAGGCCGGGTCTTGCTCTTTAGACCCGGCTTTCACTCCACGTGTGACGAGACGGTGATCTTGAAGCCCGTCGGTTCGGTGACCTCGAAGGCGCGGCTCTTCCACTCCGTGTCGTGGGGCTCGACGTCGATCTTGACGCCGTTCTCCTTCGCGCGCTTCGCGACGTCGTCGATGTTCTGCGTGGTGCTGATGAAGAGGCGCATGCCGACGCCTTTCTGACGGTCGCGGCCCTTCTTCCAGTCGTCCTGCATGAGGCCGATCAGCGCGTCGCCGGCCTTCATCATCACGCCTGAGAGCTTGCCGCCTTCTTCCCACTTGTCGTCGATCGTGAATCCGAGTCCCTCGAAGAAGCGGATGCTCTGCTGGATGTCGTTGACCGTGAGGCTCGTTGAAAGCGTCTTCGCCTTGAGCTGCGGTTCAGTTGCCGTGGCCATGCGTTCCCTCCGTGACGTGTGGAAACACCAGCTTACGCCCCGCCGCGCGAGCGGCGTACGACCTATTTCGCGGTCGAGGTGACATGAACCGCCGGACGACGGTAAGGTAGAGGTGAGGCCGGTTATGCACAATGAATTCACCGCGGTCTTCGAGCGTGACGGAAAGTGGGTCATCGCCTACTGTCCGGAAATACCAGGCGCCAACGGTCAGGGAAAGACGAAGGAAGAAGCGCGAGCGAGCCTCGCGGAGGCTATCGCCCTGATTCTCCAGGATCGTCGCGAAGACGGCCTCCGAGGCGTGCCTCCCGACGCCGAGCGCGAGACGGTTACCGTGCGTTGAAACGCAGCGCGCTGCTCCGCCATCTGCGTCAGCACGGGTGCGTGCTGAAGCGCGAGGGAGGGTCGCACTCGCTCTGGATGAATCCCGCTAACGGCGCAGTTGAAGCGGTCCCTCGCCACACCGAGATTCCCAATCTGCTCGCAAACAAGATCTGCCGCGGCCTCGGCATTCCAGAGCCGTAGTTCCTATCGGATAGCCGGTGTTTCGGGGACGACGTGGCTGATATCAACGAACATGATCGAGTCGTTCTGATAAAGCCGAAGCCTGAAGAACGTCTCGTTGCCGGAGACGTGGGCACGGTTGTCCACGTGTATTCGGACGGCGCCGCCTACGAGGTCGAATTCTTCACGCCCGCCGGCGACACCTGGGCGGTTGTGACCATTGAAGCGTCCGACGTGCGCCCGGTGGGGCCGGGTACGTAGGCCGGGTCTTGCTCTTCAGACCCGGCGTTACGGCGCAGACGATGTGTGGTCGTGGAAGACACGCCAGCCGGCTGGCGTGCGCTTGAGGAGAAGCGTGAAGCGGCCGCGCGGCATGTCGCCCGCGCGCGTGAGCTGCCAGCGGCCGGTGACGATGTAGAACTCGCCGAGCGGTCGGATGTCGAGCTCGCTGAACGCGAGCGTGCCCATCTTCTCGCGCGTGTCGTAGCTGCGCTTGTAGCGGTCGAGCACCGTCTTCCAGCCGCGCGTCACCGAGTCGCCGGAGATGAACGTCGTCGTCTCTTCCCTGGCGTAGCCGTCCATGTAGCCGTCGATGTCGCCGCGGTTCCACGCGGCCGCCTGCGCCTCGAGTACGGCGCGAACTGCTGCGGCATTGTCGTCGCCGCGCTGGGCAGCGGCCGGAGCTGCATTCAACAGCGAGAGTAGGAGAAGACTGACGACGCGCATTTTGTTACGGACGCGCGCGGATGCTAGCACAGCTACGCTGGAGGTCCGCCTGTACGCAAAGAGGCGGACCTGAAGGTCCGCCTCTACATCTTGGTCCGGTTAAAGCCGGACACTACGTACTGGTAGCTACGCGCAGCCGCTATCAAGGAGCGCCGTTAAGGCGCTCCGGTAGATAGAGGCCGCAGGACGACTTCAGGCGCAGCCTGAAGTCGTCCCGCAGTTCTGGCACTTGTAGCAGCTGCCGCTGCGGATCATCAGCGAGCCGCAGGTCGAGCACGGCGGCGCGTCCTCCTGGTTCTGGATCGCGGCGAATTCGCTCGTCTTCTTCGCCGGGCCGACATGAATGTCGGCCCCTACATCGGGCCGGCTGAAGCCGGCCCCCACGACTGAAGATGCTGCCGGCTGCACGCTGCTGGCTGCCGGCGCTGCCTGCTGCCCGCTGCCCGCTGCCGGCTGCTCCTCGCGAACGTTCACGCCAACGCGGTACTGCGCCTCCGGCGTCAGGAACTTCGTCGCCATCCACCGGAAGATGTAGTCCACGATCGACTTCGCGAAGCGCACCTCGGGGTTCTTCGTCATCCCCGACGGCTCGAAGCGCGCGTGGCTGAACTTGTCCACCAGCACCTGCAGCGGCACCCCGTACTGCAGCGCGTAGGAAATCGCCTGCGCGAACGCGTCCGCGAAGCCCGAGATCGTCGACCCCTCCTTCGCCATCGTCAGGAAGATCTCGCCAGGCGTGCCGTCCTCGAAGAGGCCGACGGTGATGTAGCCCTCGTGCCCCTGGATGTCGAACTTGTGCGTGATGGACGGCCGCTCGTCGGGGAGCTTTCTCCGCGTCGGGCGCTCGACGACCTTCACGACCTCCTTGACGACTTCGGTGGGCCGACTGAAGTCGGCCCCTACAACCCCACCCGCCCCACCGACGGCGTTGCGCGTGTCGGCCACACCCGCCTTCGAGGTATTGAGCGGCTGCGTCCGCTTGCTGCCGTCGCGGTAGATGGAGATCGCCTTCGCGCCCAGGCGCCAGGACTCGACGTAGGCCTGCTCGATCTCCTCCACCGACGCCTCGCGCGGCACGTTCACGGTCTTGCTGATCGCGCCCGAGATGAACGGCTGCGTGGCGCCCATCATCTTGATGTGCCCCATGTAGTGGATCGACCGCTCGCCCTTCGACGCCTTGAACGCGCAGTCGAACACGGCCAGGTCCTCGTCCTCGAGGAACGGCGCGCCCTCGATGGTCTCGTGCTCGTCGATGAAGTGGACGATGGCCTCGATCTGCGGCTCGGTGTAGCCGAGCTTCCGCAGCGCCATCGGCACGGTGCCGTTGACGATCTTCATCAGCCCGCCGCCGACCAGCTTCTTGTACTTGACGAGCGCGATGTCGGGCTCCACACCCGTCGTGTCGCAGTCCATCATGAAGCCGATGGTGCCGGTCGGCGCCAGCACGGTGGCCTGCGCGTTCCGGTAGCCGAAGTCCTCGCCGAGCTCCACGGCCTCGTCCCACGCCTGCTTCGCCGCGCCGTAGAGATCCGCGGGGACGAACTTCGCCTGGATCTCGCCCACGGCGTCGCGGTGCTTCCGCATCACGCGCAGGAACGGCTCGCGGTTCACCTCGTACCCCGCAAACGGGCCGCCGTGGTCGCGCGCGATGCGCGCCGACTGCGCGTACGCCTCGCCGGTCATCACCGCCGTGATCGCCGCCGCGTACGCGCGCCCCTCGTCGCTGTCGTACGGCAGGCCGCGCGACATCAGCAGCGCGCCCAGGTTGGCGTAGCCGAGGCCGAGCGGCCGGTAGTCGTGCGAGTTCTTCTCGATCGCCTTCGTCGGGTAG
>VFYY01000175.1 GCA_016871375.1 Acidimicrobiia bacterium | reverse complement strand
GTCGGCTGCCACGCGCAGCGTGCGAATCTCGTTGTAGGGCGAATCGAGCAGCACGAACGGCTTGCCGGCGGCATCGAGCTGGAAGACCCGTCCCGGCGACTCGGTGCCCGCCAGCAGACGACCGGTCCGGTCGAACGCCAGCGCCATCACGTGCGACGCCTTCGTCTCGTAGAACGGCACGCCTGTGCCGTCGGGCGTGACTTTGTAGACGATGCCCTTGTCGCCGGTGCCGACAAAGACGTTGCCGGCCGCGTCAACCGCGAGGCTCCAGATGTACTTGTCGGACGGGTCGAAGAAGACCGACGAGGTGCCGTTGGCGGCGACCCGGTACACCTTCCCTTCCGGCGAGGTGGCCACGTAGATGCCGCCGCCCGGCGCGCCGGCGATGGCGTGCACCTCGAGCTCCTCGGCGTCGAAGAAGACGGTGCCGCGTCCGTTCGCATCGACGCGGTAGACCTGGCCTTCGTTGCCGCTGCCGGCGTAGAACGCGCCGTCAGGCGCGCTCACGAGCGTCCACAGGAACGGCGCGTTCGACTCGTACGCCGCGTTTGCCGTCGGCCCGAGCGTCAGGCGGCCGTAGGAGTCGATCGACAGGTTCTCGACCTCGCCCTGCAGGAACTCGGCTTCCGTGGAGACCTGCCAGAAGGTCGGCAGGGCCGCGTGGGCGGCGGCAGCGGCGGCGCAGACGAGGGCCGCCGCGAAGAGCCAAAGGTACCTTTGACCCTCGACTTTTGGCTTTTGACTTCCCATCTACTCTTCGAGCGGCAGCGTGAGCGTGCGCGACCCGATGACGGCGTAGGGCGTGGCCACGTCCCACTCGCCCAGCATCGCGCTCTGCAGCGGCCTGAAATTGCCGCCGTTGCGATCGCCTTCCATGACGGCGAGGACCGACGGCGGCAGCGACGGCAGCGACTCGGCCTTGACGACGGCGCCGCCTTCGCGGCCGAGGAGGCGGACGTAGAGCCGGTTGTTCTTGCGCGCGTTGTTGAGCACGCGGATCATCTGCGGCACGCCGCGCGTCTGCAGCGGCTGGATCTGGAGCTCGCGCGCCTCGAACTGCGCGAGCCGTGTGCCGTCGGCCACCATCACCGAGACGGAGCCCTGCGCGTTGGCGGGAATCGCCACCGGGATGGTGCGGATCAGCTCGTCGCCGCGGTAGGTGCGCAGCAGCACTTTGAGGTCCACGGTCGTGCCGGGCCTGGTGCGCGCGCCGTCGATCCACACGCGCTCGATGGTGGCGCTGCGCGGCTGTTCGCTGGCGTCGATGTCGAGCGTGAGGCCCTCGAGCTCGACGTCCTCGAACGCGTTGCGGAGCAGGAAGTTGATCGGGCCGACCACGTACGCCGAGGCGCCCGCCGACGCCGAGTCGCCGGTGAACAGGTCCTCGAAGGCGACGCTGCCATGGTTCTTCACGTTCGCGTTCCCGCGCACCACGTAGCTGGCCGCCCCGTTCTGCCGCTCGTAGGCGGTCAGCGTGTTCATGATCGAGAGATAGGCGAGGAGCGGGGTGAACAACTGGTCGTTCACCATCGACATCGTGAACGTCTTCTTCGTGCCGCGCTCGGAGGTCAGGTTGATCGTGACCGGAATGAGCGTCGGGCCGGCGCCGAGCGTGCCCGCAATCGTCGTGAAGCGGTCCTGCTGCACCGTGCCGATCACCTCGCCGGTGCTCGCGATCTTCATCGAGCTGAGGAGACTCGGGAGCACCGTGTGGACGTAGGCGCGCGTCATCGGGAACTGCGTCGGGCCGAGGCCGTAGAACGGGTGGCCGAACGCGTAGACGCGGCTGCCGTCCACCTCGGTGACGGTGCCGGTGGCGCCGAGTTCCAGGTCGCCGCTCATCAGCGCGACGCCGACCGGGTCGCCCGGACGCAAGGTAGGGGCGACGCATGCGGCGCCTCTACATGGCGGAGTCTGCTGCAGCGCGCCAGCCATCACCGGAACGAAGCCCTGGTCGCGGAAGGCCGCGGCGACGGGATCGATGAAGGTGGTGTCGAAGCCGCCGAGCGTCAGCGGCGTGGCGATGGGCCGCAGCATGGTGCCGATGCCGGCATCGAGCCCGTTGCCGAACACCTGCACGTCGTTCGGGCTGTTCGCGAACGGCTGCACCCAGGTGAACGCCTGGCGCAGCGACGCGCGCAGGCCTTCCGGCGTGAGCGGCATCTCCAGCGCCACCTGCGTGACCGGACGGCGCGGGCCGGCGAAGGTGGCCGCCTCGATCATTTCGTCGATCGGCGTGATGCCGGCGATCGGCTCCTTCGAGAACTGGCCGAGCGAATAGGAAACCGCGCCGACGAGACGGCCGTCGATGTAGACCGGGCTGCCGCTCATGCCGGCGATGACGCCGGTCTGCGCCAGCGGACCGCCCTCGAGCTTGGCGAGGATGAGATTGCGCCGCGGCCCGATCACGTTCCGCAGGACGCCGAGGATGTGGACCTTGAACTCCTCGAGCCGGTCGCCCTCGAACACCGTGCGGCCGGTGGCGACCATGCCCGCCTTCAGCTCATCGACGGGAAAGGTCCGGCTCTGGGCGGTCAGCCCGGCCGCAACGAGGAAGAGGCCGAGGGCAAGCACGACTGCAAGGTGGCGCATGAAGACCATAGAAGACTCAGAAGTGAAGATACGGGTAAACCACTGAAACCGCAAGGCCCTAGGGGTCAGCAGGTTGACAGTGGCGGCACCGGTGCGGTACTGTCTCGATCCGTCCCCGATGCCGCGATTTTTCAGCCCCGTCGTGCCGAGCTACGCCAGCTACTGGTGGTGGTATCGGACTGCGACTGAAGGGGCGGCCGGCGTCTAAGACACGCGAGCAAGGAATAACGACCTCCAAGCCTCTTCAGCCCTGACCGGCGGAAGAGGCTTTTTGTGTTTTTGGGGTGTTTGCGGCGCTCTCGCTGACGTATGAGCTCTTCGTTGCTGTGTGAAACCGTGACCGCTTCGACCATGGACGGCCTGCTCGCCGCGCGCGACTGCGCGGACGCGGCCGACATGGTGGAGCTGCGCCTCGACGGCGTGGCCGACGTCAACGTCGATGCGGCGCTGGCGGGGCGGCGTCTGCCCGCGGTGGTCACGTGCCGGCCGGCCTGGGAGGGCGGGCAGTATCGCGGCAGCGAGCCGGAGCGGTGCGCGATGCTCGCGCGTGCGCTCGCGCAGGGCGCGGAGTACGTGGACGTCGAGTGGCGCGCCGTGCGCGAGCGGTCCGCCGGCTTCGACGAGCTCGTGGCGGCGCATCCGGACCGCATCGTCGTCTCGGAGCACGACTTCGACGGCGTGCCGCCCGACCTCGCGGACCGTGTCCGCGCCATGCGCCAGACCGGCGCGGCGGTGGTGAAGGTGGCGGTGGTCGCGCGGCGGCTGTCGGACTCCCTTCCGCTCATCGACGTGGCGCGCGACGGTGACGCGATCGTGATCGGCATGGGCGACGCGGGCCTGCCCACGCGGCTGCTGGCCGCGCGCTTCGGATCGCGCTGGACGTACGGCGGCAACGGCGTGGCGCCGGGCCAGGTGCCGGCGCGGTCGATGGTCGAGCGCTTCCGCTTCCGCGACGTCGGCAAGGACACCGCGATCTACGGGGTCGTCGGCGCCAACGTGATGCACTCGGTTTCGCCGGCGATGCACAACGCCGCGTTCTCGGCCGCGGGCATCGACGCCGTCCACGTGCCGCTGCGTGCGGCGGACTTCGCCGATTTCCTGACGTTCGCGGCGGCGCTCGGCGTTGCGGGCGCCAGCGTGACGATTCCGTTCAAGCTCGACGCGCTCGCCGCCGCCGCGTCTGCAGACGAGCTCACGCGGAAGGTCGGCGCGGCCAACACGCTTCGCAAATCGCCAATCACCAGTCGCGAATGGGACGCGACGAATACGGATGTCGAGGGATTCCTCGAGCCCCTCGACGCGGCGCTCGAGGCCGACCTGAAGGTCGGCCCCTGCAACGATCTCCGCGTCGCCGTGCTTGGTGCGGGTGGCGCGGCGCGGGCGGTCGCGGTCGCGCTGGCGTCGCGGGGCGCACGCGTGACCGTGCATGCGCGTCGTGAGGCGCAGGCGCTGCAGCTCGCCGATCAGGCGCATGTGGCTTCCGGCTCGAGCTGGAAGATCGCAGCGGCGCCGATGCCGCCGGCGCGAGGCTCCTGGGACCTCCTGGTGAACTGCACGCCGCTCGGCAGCGCTGCCGCGCGCCACGAGTCGCCGCTTCCGGGCGGCCCCTTCGACGGGCGCCTCGTGTACGACCTGACCTATGGACCGGCCGAGTCGCCGCTGGTGCGCGACGCGAAGCGCGCGGGGTGCGCCACGCTGGACGGCCTGCCCATGCTCATCGCCCAGGCGGAGCGGCAGTTCGCGTGGTGGACGGGGACGCGCGCGCCCGAGGGCGTCATGCGCGCGGCCGCCCTTGCCGCCACCGGCCACTCTGTGGCCCGTGTGAGTGACTGACGATGCACATCACGAGCTTTGAAGAGTTCCGGGAGCTGGCCCAGCGCGGCACGTTCGTGCCGGTCTACAAGGAGATCGTCGCGGATCTGCTGACGCCGGTGTCCGCGTTCCTGAAGATCGCGGAGCATTCCGACTACGCGTTCCTGCTCGAGTCCGTCGAAGGCGGCGAGCAGGTGGGCCGCTACTCGTTCCTCGGCAAGGATCCGTTCCTGATCCTGCGCGCGCGCGGTGGGCGGACGATCATCGACCGCGCCGGCCAGACCGAGGAGTCCGACAAGCCGTTCATCGCCACGCTGCGCGAGCTGATGGCCGGCTTCCACTCGCCGTTCGTGCCCGGCCTGCCACGCTTCACCGGCGGCGCGGTGGGGTACCTCGGCTACGACGCGGCCGCCTGGTTCGAGCCCGTGGAGCTGCAGACGCGCATCAAGGATGACGAGGAGGCCGGCTTCATGCTCTTCGACACGGTGCTCGCGTTCGATCACGTGCGCCACCGCATCCTGATCATCGCCAACGCGCGCATCACCGGCGACGAGGACCTCGAGTCGCTCTACCAGTTCGCGTGCGCGAAGATCGAGTTCGTCGAGCGGGAGCTCGATCGGCCGCTGGCCAAGGCGGCGCCGTCCAACGGCCAGCCGATCTCCATTTCGTCGAACGTGTCGCGCGACGAGTTCGAGGGCATGGTGAAGACGGCGAAGGAATACATCGCCGCCGGGGACATCTATCAGGTCGTCCTCAGCCAGCGGTTCGAGACCGCGCTCGGGGCGGACCCGTTCACGGTCTACCGCGCGCTGCGGCACGTCAATCCCTCGCCGTACATGTATTTCATCCGGGCGGGCGGGCGCTCGATCGTCGGCTCGTCGCCGGAGATGCTCGTGCGCGTCGAGGGACGGCGCGTGGAAACGCATCCCATTGCGGGCACGCGGCCCCGCGGGCGCACCGAGGACGAAGACGTCCGGCTCGCCGAGGAGCTCAAGCGCAACGAGAAGGAGCGTGCCGAGCACGTCATGCTGGTCGATCTCGGGCGCAACGACGTGGGGCGCGTGTCGCAGTACGGCTCGGTGAAGGTGCCGACCTACATGGCGCTCGAGCGCTACTCGCACGTCATGCACCTGGTCTCGATCGTGGAAGGGAAGCTGTCGGAGGAACGCGATCGGCTGGACGCGCTGGTGGCGTGCTTCCCGGCGGGCACCGTGTCCGGCGCGCCGAAGGTGCGCGCGATGGAGATCATCGCGGAGCTGGAAAACCGCCGCCGCAGCGTGTACGCGGGCGCGGTCGGCTATCTCGACTTCGCGGGCAACCTGGACTTCTGCATCACCATCCGGACGGTGGTGATCGAGAACGGGCGCGCCTACGTGCAGGCGGGCGCCGGCATCGTCGCCGACTCGAACCCGACGGCCGAATACGAAGAGACACGGGATAAAGCCCGGGCCGTCATTCGTGCGCTGGAAATCGCGCAGGCGGGGCTGTAGGAATTTGTGATTTGTGATTTGCGATGTGTGAAATCGCAAATCGCAAATCGGACATCACCAATGATTCTGGTCGTCGACAACTACGACTCGTTCACCTACAACCTCGTGCAGTACCTCGGCGAGCTGGGCGCGGAGATCCGCGTCCGCCGCAACGACGAGATCACGGTGGGCGAGATCGACGCGATGCAGCCGTCGCAGATCGTCATCTCGCCGGGACCGGGGCGTCCCGAGGACGCGGGCGTGACGCTGGACGTCATCCGCCGCTTCGGGCCCACGACGCCGCTCCTCGGCGTGTGTCTGGGCCATCAGGCCATCGGCGTCGTCTACGGCGGGATCGTGGGCCGGGCGAGTCACCCGATGCACGGCAAGACGTCCACGGTGGAGCACGACGGCAAGGGCGTCTTCAGGGGGATCACGGCGCCGTTCCAGGCCGGCCGGTATCACTCGCTGATCATCCGGAGCGACACCGTGCCGGCCGACCTCGAGGTCGCGGCGCGCACGCGCGAGGACGGCACGATCATGGCCGTGCGGCACCGGAAGTACCCGGTGCACGGCGTGCAGTTCCACCCCGAGTCGGTGCTGACCGAGGAAGGGCGCCGGATCCTGAAGAATTTTCTGGACCTGTGACGTTCAGTCCGCTGCTCGAGAAGCTCGTGCGCCGTGAAGACCTCACCGAGGACGAGGCGGCCGCCGTGATGCGCGAGGTCATGGAGGGCCGCGCGCCCGCGGCGTCGCTCGCCGCGCTGCTGGCGGCGCTCGTCATGAAGGGCGAGCGCCCGGCGGAGATCGTCGGCTTCGCGCGCACGATGCGGGAGCACGCGGTGAAGCTGTCGAAGCCGGCGGGCGAGGTGTTCGACACGTGCGGGACCGGCGGCGATCGTTCGGGCACCTTCAATATCTCCTCGGCGGCGGCGCTGGTCGTTGCCGCATGCGGCGTGAAGGTGGCCAAGCACGGCAACCGATCCGTGTCCAGCCAGTGCGGCAGCGCGGACGTGTTCGAGAGGCTTGGCGTGAACGTGGCCGCGTCGCCGGCGGCGGTCGAGCGGACGCTCGACGACGCGAACATCGCGTTCTTCTTCGCGCCGACGTTTCATCCCTCGATGAAGCACGCGGCGCAGACGCGCAAGGACCTCGGCATCCGCACGGCGTTCAACCTGCTGGGGCCGCTCACGAACCCTGCGGGCGCGACGCGGCAGATTGTCGGCGTGCCGCGGCCGGAGCTGACGGAGCTGCTGGCGCGCGCGCTGATGCTCCTCGGATCCGATCGCGCCTGGGTCGTCCATGGCGCGGACGGCATCGACGAGATCTCCACGACCGGCTACACGAAGGTCTCGGAGTGCCGCGCGGGCGCGGTGAACACCTTCTATGTCCACCCGTCCGACTTCGGCGTCGCCAAAGCGGCGGCGGGCGACCTCAAGGGCGGCGACGCGGCCCGCAATGCCGAGATCGTCAGCGGCATTCTGGACGGGCGGCACGGACCCGCGCGCGACGTCGTCCTGCTGAACGCGGGCGCGGCGCTGTTGGTCGCCGGGCGGGCGGCGGACGTGCGCGGCGGCATCGGCCGCGCGGCACAGGCGATTGACTCAGGCGCGGCAAGGGCCACGCTGGACAAGATGGTGCGGGCGTCACAAGACCCCTCGATTTCGCCCGGGACCTCCGTATGAGTGCGCCCGACCTCCTGCGAACGATCGTCGCCGCGACGCGCCAGATCACCTGGACGCGCCGCGAGCGGGAGCCGCTGGCCGCCCTGGAGAAGCGCGCGGCCGGGAAGACGCCTGGCGGCGATCGCTTCGAGGCGGAGCTCGGCAAGCCCGGCCGCGTCAACGTCATCGCCGAGTGCAAGCGGCGGTCGCCGTCCAGGGGCGTGCTGGCCGCGGACTACGATCCGGTGGCGATTGCCCGCAAGTACGAGCAGGGCGGCGCCGCAGCCATCTCGGTGCTCACGGAGCCGACGTTCTTCGACGGCGCGCTCGACCATCTGACCGCCGTCCGCGCCGCGGTGCGCACCCCGCTCCTCCGCAAGGACTTCATCGTCGACGAGTACCAGTTGTTCGAGGCGAAGGCGGCCGGCGCCGATGCGGCGCTCCTCATCGTCGCCGCGCTGGAGCAGGTGGAGCTGATGCGCCTGCAGGCGCGCGCGTGGGATCTGGGGCTCGCCACGCTCGTCGAGGTGCACGACGAGGACGAGCTGATGCGCGCCATCGACAGCGGCGCGCGGATCATCGGCGTCAACAACCGCAACCTGCGGACGCTGACCGTGGACGTGGACGGCTCGTATCGGCTGGCGGCGAAGATGCCGCGCGGCATCATCGCGGTCAGCGAGAGCGGGCTGCAGTCGCGCGCCGACCTCGAGAAGCTGACGAAGGCCGGCTACCGCGCGTTCCTGATCGGCGAGCGGTTCATGACCGATCCCGATCCGGCCCGCGCGCTAACAGAACTGTTAGGGGGTCGGGAGTCATTTATTGAGGACACTTCTCAGGCAACAGGGAACCCTCATCGAACTGTCCTCAATAAATGACTCCCGACCCCATTTTCCTTAAGGTGTGCGGCATTACGCGGGCCGAGGATGCGCAGCACGCGGCCGAGCACGGCGCGACCGCGCTCGGCTTCGTGT
>VFYY01000174.1 GCA_016871375.1 Acidimicrobiia bacterium | reverse complement strand
GCGCTCCGGATCGGCGGGCTGCTGCTGGGCCGCCAGTGCGATGGCGCTGGCCGCGGCGAACGTCGCGACGAGCGGGGCGATTCTCGTTCTCATCTCCGCGCCCTCACCGCTTGTCGACGACGACCTTGCCCTCCTTCAGCACCACCTTCGTCGTCAGCATCCCGTAGATGTTGTCGGTGGGGTCGCCGGAGAGCAGGATGATGTCCGCGAACTTGCCGGCCTCGAGCGTGCCGATCTCCTTCTCCATGCCGACGTAGCGCGCCGCGTTCGGGCCGATGATCTTGTGGATGTCGGCCATCGAGAACACGATGCTGAACGACTTCAGCTCGTGCTCGAGCACGACGAGGTCGGTGGCGTTCTGGTCGGTCGAGTACGAGATCGTGTTGTGGTTCGGGTCGGCATCCCAGATGCGGCGCGCGTTGATGATGGTGAAGCCGCCCTCGGTGCCGGTGGCGCGCCCCTTCGGGTCGCGGTTCGCGCCGGCGATCGCCTCGGGCCACGGCTTGCCGTCGCGGAAGCGCGCGGTGTTGTCCTTCGGCCACTGCACGGCGGCCGGCGCCGGGGAGAGGCGGTCGATGTTGGGCGCGCCGAACGCGATCAGGCCGGCGACGATGGCGCCGGCCTTGGCGACGGTCTCGGCCTGCTCGTAGCTGGTCCAGTCCTTGTTCGGCAGGTGCACGAGGCGCGTCACGCCGGCGTCCACCGCGGCGACCATCGCCGGGCTGCTCACGGCGTGCACGTTCACCTGCACGCCGGCTTTCTTCGCCTCGTCCACGATCGCCTTCAAGGTCTCGATCTCGGCCTGCGGCGGCGCGGGCTCCGGCGTGAGGCCGATCTCGCCGGTGTGCGTGACGCCCTTGGCGGCCAGCGCCTGCACGGCGGCGCGCGCTTCGGCGGGCGTCTGGCGGAGCTGAATCTGTCCCGACGGGATCAGCCGCGGTCCATTCGCCTTGCCGGACTCGACGAGGTCCCGCAGCGCGATGTTGGCGTCGGCCTGGCCGCCACCGATCAGCACCGTGGTATAGCCCGCCTCGAGCAGCGACTGCAGCTGCCCGTTGATGTTCGGGTTCATGTTCAGGTGCTTGTGCCCGTCGATGTAGCCGGGCATCGCGGTCAGGCCCTTCGCGTCGATGACGCGCAGGCCCTGCGTGTTCGCGGGCCCGGCGCCGACGGAGGCAATGCGCCCGCCGCGCACGACGATCGTCCCCGAGGGAACGACCTGACCGCTGCCGACGACGATGCGCGCGTTCGTGATGGCGACGTCCTGCGCGGCCTGGTTCTGGGCGGAGAGGCCGGCGGCGGCAGCGGCGACCGAAGCGGCGGCCGCGCACACGAGCAGCCCGCATGCAAGCATTCGTTTCATCGTTCGAAGTCCTCCAGGTTGTACGTGGGAATGGCGGGGATCGTAGCACGCGGGGAGGAATTGGAGGAGACGGAGCGAGCGGGTCAACACGGAGTCACAGAGCCACGGAGACTATTCAATCTCCGTGACCCCGTGTCTCCGTGTGCATCCGCGCTTCCGTCCCCTCCGTCGCCTCAAAACACGTACTTCACGGCGAACTGCATGATCCGCGGCTGCTGCACGGCGGTGATGCGGCCGAAGTTCACGTTGGTGATCACGGCGGTCGGGTTGTTCGCGCGCACCGCGTTCGGCACGTTGAACGCCTCGAGCCGCGCCTCGATGCGGCGCTCGCCGAAGCGGAACGAGCGCGAGATTGCCGCGTCGATCGTCCACGAGCCGATGCCGGGCACCGAGAAGAAGCCCGAGTTGCCGTAGGTGCCGAGCGCGGGCACCGCGAACGCCGCACGGTTGTAGCGCACCGATCCGAGGCGGCCCGACTCGTCGAGGAAGATCTCGTCGCTGACGCGGTCGGCGGGCTGGCCGGCGAGGCCGGTCAGCGCGCGGTCGGTCCCCGCCTGAATCGTCTGCGGGTCGCCCGACGAGATGCGGTGGATGACGGCCAGCTGCCAGTCGGACGCGACCGCGCGCAGCACGCGGTTGTCGAACTGCGGCGTGCCCGCAATCGCCGTCATGTTGTAGATGTGCCGGCGATCCTGCTGGCACCGTGCCCGATCCCTGGTCTCCAGGTTCTGCGGGCTGTTGTTCGGGTTGGCGATCGCCAGCGTGACGCGGTCGCTCATGCACGTCGACAGCGTGTAGTTGGCGTTGAGATCGATGCCCGCGATCTCGCCGCGCACCGACGTCAGCAGCCCGTGGTAGCTCGACGTGCGGTCCGACCGCCACATGTCGATGTTCGACACGAGCCGCACGTCCGCCCGCTGCTGCGCCGTTCCACTCTGGTTGGCCCACAGGCGCAGCTCACGCCGCTCGTTCAGGTTCGTCGCCTGGTTGCACGGCGTGAACGTCCGCCCTTCCAGCACGCACGTGTTCGGCCCGGTGAACAGGTTCGGATGCGACTGCGGCGTGAGGCCCAGCACCGGGTTGAGCGCTTCCATGCCCCACAGGCGCCGCCCGTTGTTGCCCAGATAGCTGGCCGACGCGCGCCACCGGCCGGCGAGCTCCTGCTGGTACGACACGTTCCAGGTGTGCGAGTACGGCGTGTTCAGGTTCGGGTCGAACGGCAGCAGCACAGACGAGGGCAGGTAGAGCGGGTTCTCGCGCCAGTCGAACGGGAACGGGTTGCCGCCGGGCAGTCCCTGCCACGGGTCGGCGAGCGAGCCCAGGCGATGGAGGAGGTCCGCCGCCCACGGCGAGGTGCCGTTGGAGACGCGGGTGACGTTGAGCTGCACCAGCTCGTACATCATCCCGTAGCCGGCGCGGATCGAGCTGCGGCCCGAGCCCGTCGGATCCCACGCCGCGCCCACGCGCGGCGCGAACTGGTTCAGCCGCCGCTTGATCGCCGACGCGCCCTCGAAGTCCGCGGGGCCGGAGCCGTCCGGGCTCTGGCTCGGATACGCGAAGCCCGCCGGCGCGTTCGGGAAGACGGCGCTCTTCTTGCCGGCCCTGAAGTCCTCGAGACTGAACGAGTACACACGGACGCCGCCGGTCGGCCCGCTGGGAATCCAGTCGAACGGCAGGAACGGCTCCCACCGGACGCCGTAGTTGAGCGTCAGGCGCGGGGTGGCGCGCCAGGTGTCCTGCGCGTACATCCCGACGTAGTGCTGCACCGGGCTGAGCAGCCCCGGCATCGCCTGGCGGATCTGTGTCATGTGGCCGAGCAGGAAGTCGCCCATCGCGTTGCCGGTGCGGTCGGGGCCGACACTCATGTTGCCGACGCCGAACGTGTTCGAGTAGGAGAGGATGTCGTCGCGCGCCCAGTCCACGCCGAGCCCGAACTGGTGCTCGCCGCGGATCAGATCCAGGTGGTTCGCGATCTGGTACTGGTTCTGCCACGCCTGCGTGTAGGCCATCCCGTTGCCGAAGTTGAAGTGCCCGTCCACGCTGAACTGGAACGTGTTCGGCACGGTGGTGTAGGCGTTGATGCCGACGTCGCGCGCGTTGAAGAACTCCGCGCCGAAGCGGTCGGTGATGATGCGGCTGTGCGCGACGCGCAGCGAGTTGACCGCGGTCGGCCCGAGCACCCAGTCCTGGCCGACGCTGTACTGGTGCGCCCAGTTGTTCTCGGCCTGCGTGCCCGTGCCGGCCGTCAGCAGGTTCGACGGGTCGTAGGTGAGCGGCGCCTTGTGCTGCGTGGCGAGGTAGCGCCCGAAGAACGTCATGTTCTGGTTGTACTGGTAGTCGAAGCGCGAGACGATCTGCTTGTCGTGGCGCTCGGTGCGCGTGCCCCAGCGCAGCTCGCCGCAGTCGTTCTCGGGCCGTGGCAGCTTCGAGATGATGTTCAGCGCCACCGGGCTGTAGCGGGCGGGGTTGACGCGCCCGGAGGCCAGGTCCGCGTCGCGCCAGTTGGGCCGGTAGCAGCGGTTGAACGCCGTCCAGTCGCCCGCCAGCATCTGCGCGGTCGGCAGGATCGACAGCGTCGAGGTCGGGGCCGACCGCTCGATCGTGCTCTGGTAGCCGCCGAAGAAGAACAGCCGGTTGCGCATCAGCGGCCCGCCGAGCGTGGCGCCCGGCTGGTGGCGCTTCAGCGGATCGCGCACGCGCGCGGTGGCCTGGCGGGCGTTCAGCGCCGCGTCGCGCCCGAAGTGGAACACCGTGCCGTGGTACACGTTCGTCCCCGAGCGGGTGACCTGGCTCACCGTCGCGCCCGACGACCGGCCGGTCTGCGCTTCCTGCGCGCTCGTGCTGACGCGGAACTCGGCGAGCGCGTCGGGGAAGGGCGTCGGCATGTTGCCTTCGAACCAGCGGTTGTTGTGCATCGCGCCGTCGAGCGTGTAGAGCACGCCCATGCGCTGGCCGCCCGCGACGGAAATCGCCGTGCCCGTCGTCATCGTGCCGCCGATCGCGCCGGCGCCGACGTCCACCGCCGCGCCCGAGAGCGTGATGAGCGACGTCGCGTCGCGCGCCGCGAGCGGCAGCTCGAGGATGCGCTCGCCCTCGACGACCTCCGACACCGCCATCGACCGCAGCTCCACCTGCAGCGGCGTCGCGCCGCCGCGCACCTCGACCGTCTCCGCGAGCTGACCGGCTTCGAGCCTCGGATCGATCACGACGTTCGCGCCGACCTGCAGGACGATGTCGGATTGCGCGAAGGTGCGGAAGCCCTGGAGCGCCGCCTGCAGGCGGTAGCGTCCGGGGTTGAGGCTCGGGAAGGCGTAGGCCCCCGTCTCATTCGTGACCGCGAAGCGATCGACGCCGGTCTCGATGTTGGTCAGCGTGACGTCCACGCCGGGCACGACCGCACCGCTCGCGTCGGTGACGCGGCCGCTGACTTGCGCGTTGGTCTGGCCGGACACCGGAGACGGCGCCAGCGCTGATATAAGTGTGCACGCCACCAGGGCGATGAAAAACCGCACTGCACGCATGAACTCCTCCCCGTGTGAATGGCCGGGCGCGAGTATACTCGGTGTCGCATATCAGTTCGCACGTCATTCCTGGAGGGCGCGGCGATGCGCGTATCCCTGAACGCACTGCTCTTCGGATTTCTGCTGGTGACGCCGGTCCTGGCCCATCACGGCGGCGGCGTCGAGTACTTCATGGACCAGACGAAGGGGCCGGTCACGGGGACGGTCACCGCGTTCGCGTTCACGTTCCCCCACCCGTACATCGAGTTCGACGTGAAGACCGACAGCGGCGCGATCGAGAAGTGGTCGGCCGTCTTCCAGCCGACGCCGACCAACCTGCGGGCGGCGGGGTGGACGCGCAACTCGGTGAAGCCGGGCGACACGCTGACCGTGTCAGGGCCGCCGCACAAGAGCGCCGCGACCGTGATCTTCGCGCGCCGCGTCGAGGTGAACGGGAAGCTCCTCGAGCAGGGCGGCGGGGGCAACTGACATGCGCCGGCTCGCGCTCCTGATTTTCGCCGTCGTGTTCGTCGCGGGTCTCAGCGCCCGGCAGACGTTCGATCCGCGGGATCTGTCAGGGCATTGGGATCGCTCGACGCCGATCGTCAGCTTCAGCAACGTGCCCGGCAGCGGGCGCGGCGCGACCGTGGAAGCCCCCTTCACGGCGGAGGGGAAGAGGATGAACGACGCCAACAAGCCCGGCTACGGCCCGCGTCGCGGCACCACGCGGAACGATCCGCTGGGCCGGTGCGAGCCGCTCGGGCTGGTGCGCCACCTGAGCACGGAGATCGTCGAGCCGCACAACACGTTCGAGATCGTGCAGCTGCCGAACCGGATCCTGCAGTTCTTCGAGTACCGCCACGACTGGCGCGAGATCTGGATGGACGGCCGCGCGCTGCCGGATCCGAAGGCCGTCGATCCCAAGTGGAACGGCTTCTCGGTCGGGCGCTGGGAGGGCGACACGCTGGTGGTGGACTCGGTGGGGTTCGACGGCCGAAGCTGGGTGGACAAATTCGGGTATCCCCACTCGGAGGACATGCGGCTGCAGGAGCGCTACCGCCGCGTGGACGCGGAGACGCTGGAGCTCGTGATGACCATCACCGATCCCGTCGTCTACGCGACGCCGTGGTCGAGCGACGTCAAGCGGATGAAGCTGAACCGCGAGAAGGCGAAGCGGTGGGACGAGCAGATCTACTGCGTCCCGTCCGAGGAGTTCCCGTTCCAGCGGCTCATTCAGTCGGGGAATACCCTCCCCGAGCCGTAGCGCAGGCGGGTACGGCGGGCAGGGCTAGCGCGGTTTCGACTTCTTCGTAGTGTCCGGCTTCAGCCGGACCACACAGGGCGGTGACGATCAACTTGGTCCGGCTAGAGCCGGACACGACGACGTTTCAGAAACCGCTCTAGTGGGTTCTTACCCGCCCCACAAGCCTCACTCGCCCCACGCGCCTCAGAATGTCGCCACCCCATTGAACGGCACCGCCGTTCCCCCGAGGCTCTGGTTGATCTGCCACGAGATCATGAACTCCCAGCGCTTCAGGCGGGCGGCCTCCCGTGCCGCGTCTTCCAGGTAGCCGTTGTCCACCAGCGGCAGGCCCATCGCCACCATGCTGATGGTGTGGACGGGGCGGCCGGCGTTCTCGACGCCTGACGGCTGCACGTCGGTGACCGCGTCGCCCACGAGGAGCGAGACGTCGCGCGCGCGCAGCCACGGCAGCACCGACGCGTGCAGGCCGGCGCCGCCCTGATCGTACTCCCACGGGCCCTCGGCGGCGCGCTTCGCCCAGCGTCCGGTTCTGATCAGCAGCGCGTCACCGGCGCCGATCGTGATCCCCGCGAAGCGCTCCCACCGCTCCAGATCCTCCACGAAGATCGGCGTCGTCGGCTCCAGCCACGTGACGCCCATCATGAGCGGCATGTCCACGAGCACGCCCCGCGTGACGTAGCCGGTGCCCATGCCGGGGATGCCGGTCGTCCCCTGGCAGGAGAGCTCGTCACGGCGGTTCCGCCGGTTGTTGTAGGTGACGCGGTACGCCGGGTCGATGTCGAGCATCGGCGCGCGGCGGTCGTAGTGGCAGATCGCGTCGAGGTGGGAGAGCGTGCCCTCGTGGGTGGAGAAGCGAACGGCGTCGAGCGCGGCCCCGTCGCCCTGCTGGCCGGTCTGCGGATTCGCCGACGTCAGCCACTTCTCGGCGGGCCAGAAGCGCCAGCCGTCCACCGACGGGAAGAACTCGACGAAGTGCTGCAGGTTGACCGAGAGGCCTTCGCGGACCAGGCGCGCGGCCGCCGCCGTCCTGGCGGGCGTGATCAGGTTGAGCGCGCCGCGCGAGTCGTTCGCGCCCCAGCGCCCCCAGTTCGACAGCTCACGCTCGTAGCGCTGGATGTCGGCCGGCGTGACCTTGTATTTCGGGTCCTGCGTCCGCGGATGGGCGCGGTAGGTCACCGGGTTCGGCCGGCTCGTCGCCGGGTTCCATGCCTCGCCGGCGCGCGTGTGCGGACGCGGGTACTGGAGCTGCGCGCCAACGGTGACCGCGGCGGCGATAACGAGAAGGACAACAGCGAAGCGTTTCATAGTCGCTCTCGGTCCGGCTGAAGCCGGACGCTACGTACGATTAAAACGTTGCGAGCGCGTTCCACGGGCTGGCGGTGCCGCCCTGTGACGCCCATGTCTGCCACGTCACCATGAACTCCCACCGCTGGCGCGCCGCGGCCTCGCGCGCCACGTCCTCGAGGTAGCCGTTGTCCACGAACACCAGGCCCATGACCACCATGCCGACCTGGTGAATCGGGCGGCCGATCCCCTCGACGCCCGACGGCTGCACGTCGTTGACCGCGTCGCCCACGAGCAGGGACACGCCGCGCGCGTGCAGCCAGGGCAGCACGGACGCGTGCAGGCCGGCGCCGCCCGCGTCGTACGCCCACGGCCCCTTCGCGTCGCGCATGGCCCAGCGTCCCGTGCGGACCATCAGCACGTCGCCGGGCGACACCTTGACGTTCGCCACGCGCTCCCATTCTTCGAGGTCCGAGACGAAGATTGGCGTCGCCGGCTCGAGCCAGTTCACCTTGCGCAGCCGCGGCAGGTCCACGAGGGCGCCGCGCGTCACGTAGGCGTTGCCCATCCTGTCGATGCCGAGGTTGCGGCAGCCGGTCTTCGCGTCCACGTCGAACGGGTAGCCGTTGAAGATGACGCGCTCGGAGCCCGGCGTGCGCGTGGACGGCGAGGCGCGCGAGCCCCAGTAGTGGCAGAGCGCGTCCATGTGCGAGAGCGTGCCGTCGTGCGTGGCGAAGCTCCACGCGTCGAGTCCGGCCGCGGTGTGCCAGCGCTCGGCCGGCGCCATGCGCCAGCCGTCGCGCGAGGGCTGCCACTCGACGAAGTGCTGCAGGCCGACGGTGACGCCGTCGCGCGCCAGGCGCGCCGCGTCGCGGCTCTTTGCCGGCGTGATGAGGTTGAGCGTGCCGCGCTGATCCGCCGCGCCCCACCGGCCCCAGTTCGACAGCTCTTTTTCCCATCGCCGGAGATCGGCCAGCGTGACCTTCACCGCCGGATCCTGCGTGGACGGGTGCGGCTGGAACTTCTCGGTGGCCGGCGCGGGATCGAAGACCGTGCCCTCGCGCGTCTCGCGCGGATGGACGACGCGCTGTGCGAGCAGCAGGGAGGATGTGAGGACCGTGACGGCGGAGAACAGGAGCAGGCGCTTCATCCGACCACCTCGCTGGGCGTATTCTA